>CACXXH010000028.1 GCA_902771595.1 Fibrobacter succinogenes
GGCGCGGCATGGTCACGCCATTGAGGCCAGCCTTGCGGGTGGCTTCCAGGTTCTCGTAGGTCTTGCTTGCGTAACGCACGCGGCCGTTTTCGCAGTGCGGGCCTTCGGCGTCCACGTCTTCGGAGTTCGGGAACACGGTGTTCGCGGTGATGTCGCCAGCGACTTCGAGCACGCGGTTGTAGCTGTCTATCGCGTCGGCGTAGTCTTCCGGCGCATAGTCAAAGCTGTCCTTGTCGGCGTAGCCGTTTTCCTTGAGCTCCACGATGCGCTGCATCAAAGGAGAACTTTCAAGGTTGAACTTAATCTCTGGATGGTCTGTGTAAAAATTCGCCATAACGCCTACTTGTTGTTTGCCTTGTAATACTTGATCATCTTCGGGATGACCTCTTCGACGGTGCCGTTGATCACGTAGTCAGCGATAGCGTTGATCGGGGCGTCGGGGTCGGAGTTCACGGAGATGATGATTCCTGAATCCTGCATGCCGGCGAGGTGCTGAATCTGGCCGGAGATACCGCAGGCGATATACACCTTCGGGCGTACGGTCACGCCGGTCTGGCCAATCTGGCGGTCATGATCGGCAAAGCCCGCGTCGATAGCGGCACGGCTTGCGCCCACTTCGGCGTGGAGTTCCTTCGCCAGTTCGAACAGCATGTCGAAGTTTTCCTTGGAGCCCATGCCGTAACCACCGGCGACCACGATGGGTGCGCCCTTGAGGTTGTGCTTGGCCTTTTCCACATGGCGTTCGAGCACCTTGACCACGTATTCCGTTTCCGGCACGTACTTGGCCACGTCGTGCTTGATGACTTCGCCCTTGTAGTTCGGGTCCACGATTTCCTTCTTCATCACGCCTTCGCGCACGGTCGCCATCTGCGGACGGTGTTCCGGGTTCACGATTGTCGCGACGATGTTACCGCCGAATGCCGGGCGGATCTGGCAAAGCTGGTTTTCGTAAGCCTTCTTCACGCCGCCGATGCTCATTTCGAAGCTGTCGATTTCGAGTTCGGTACAGTCGGCGGTAAGGCCGCTGTGCATGGCGCTAGAAATGCGCGGGCCGAGGTCACGGCCAATCACGGTTGCACCGAGCAAGCAAATCTGCGGCTGCTCTTCCTTGAAGAGGTTCACCACGAGGGCTGCATGCGGGTTGGTGGTGTAGGGGAACAGGCCTTCGGCATCGAACACATGAACCTTGTCGACACCGTACGGGAAAACCTGCTTTTCAATGCCATCGAGGCCCTTGCCGGCGCAAATGCACTCGAGCTGAACGCCGAGCGTGTTGGCCAGCTTGCGACCCTTGGACAAAAGTTCGAGGGAAACGTCGACAACGGTCGTGCCCTCAATTTCGCAATATACAAATACGTTATTCATAGGCTAGCCAATAATCTTCTCGTCTAAAAGTTCCTTGATAAGTCCTTCAACGTCGGCGTCGCTCGCGGTAAGCGTGCGGCTTTCCTTCGCCTTGAACACGATGTTCTTGACAGCCTTCACGTTCGTCGGAGAACCGGCCTTACCGATCTGCGTCGGGTCGGCGTCGATATCCGCGGCACCCCACTGCGGGATGTCGAGGTAGGGCTTCTTCGCGATGAGGGCGGCATATTTCTCGGCGGCTTCCGGAGCGCGTTCGGCGACGGCGGTCGCATTCTTGAACTTCATGATGCGCTTTGCGTTGCGCGGGCGGCACGGAGCGGCACTGCCGTTCACGGTCACGACCAGCGGGAGCGGTGCTTCCACCGTTTCCACACCACCGTCAATGTGGCGGCGGATCACGACCTTGCGGGCCTTCTCGTCGAGGCTCAAGATTTCTTCGGCGTAGGTCACCTGTGTAAGGCCGAGCTTTTCTGCAATCTGCGGACCGACCTGGGCGGTGTCGCCGTCGATAGCCTGGCGGCCACCGAGAATAATGTCATAGTCGCCGACCTTCTTGACGGCCTGGGCGAGCGTGTAGCTAGTAGCGAGCGTGTCAGCGCCACCGAGGGAACGGTCCGTAATCACGTAACCGCAGTCGGCACCGCGGTACAGAGCTTCGCGGATAACTTCGGCAGACTTCGGGAGACCCATCGTCAGCACGGAAATGGTGGAACCGGGGAACTGGTCCTTCAGGCGAAGGGCTTGCTCCAGGGCGTTCAGGTCTTCGGGGTTGAAGACCGCGGGCAATGCGGCACGATTGATAGTGCCCTGCGGCGTCATGGCGTCGGGCCCTACGTTTCGTGTGTCAGGTACTTGCTTGGCAAGCACAACGATTTTGAGACTCATTATATCCTTATACTGTTGAATTAGCGTTTAGTGTTTTGTTGGGTACAAGATAGAAATTATCAATGGGTTCCGCCCCGACCTCCAGTAGCGGTCTTTCCCACGTCATGTCTACATAAGAAATTTGAAACTTTTTTGTAATAAAGCGCCTTGGCTTACGCTTTAAAAAAGCCAGTCCGTCATTTGGGCGGGCTGGACATAATTTTATCTTATATTATTTTTCCGCTATTCGGTTTCTATATAAATGCCCTTGGGCAGGTCGGGCATGGCTCCCGATTCGTCCCTTTGCCCCACCGGCTTGCCGAGGATGTTGAAAATCCTGTTCCCGGCCTTGCCGCGCCCCGCCTTTTCGATGTTCGTGACGACGATGCGGGCCGTGCTGCTCGAACTTGCCTGTTCCGTGGAACTGCTGGTGGGCACCTTTGCCGAGCTGGAGCTCGACAAAGGTGTGACGCCGGAAGAGGACCTCGGCGTGACAGTAGAAGAGGACTGCGGTGTCGCGCTGGAAGATTCCGGTTCCGCGGGGCAGTTCCCGCCGATGCAGAACGCAAGCGTTTCGCCGGGCGTCCCGATGTCGGTAATCTTGAGCCCGGTTCTGGAACCGTTGTACCAGCGTATAGCGGGGTAGGCGTCGTCCGAAAATTCAGAATATTTCCCGCTTTTGAAGAACGTGTTCGCGGTGCTTCCCGGGTTCGGCCACTGGTCCGCTACGTTGTCTGTAGACTTGCCCGCGGAACTCGCGTGCACGATTCGGAGTCCGAGCTTGTCCGAGGCGGAATTTCCGTCGATGGAAAAATCGTAATGCTGCATCAAAAGCCCGCTCCCCGCGAGAACCTTGTTGCGGCCCGTGTTGCGCACGTACGACCACACTAGCCCTTCTTTTTCTGGCCTTGCGGGGTTCTTGTAGCGGTAGCAGACTTCGCCCGGCTTGGTGTTCTCGAGGCTCACGTCGTCGCCCGTGATGTCCACGAACGGAATCCATCCCTGGTCCGCACGGTAGAAGTCGTTTATCGCCACGGGGTTCTTGTCGCTCGGCCTGTTGCCCATGGTGCAGTAGTCCCCGTACCAATAAAGGTCGGGCCAGCCGAAAATCATGTGCCCGCTCTCGTGCACGAATACGTATATGGAAAATGTGCCCGGCATGTCCGTCATCTGGTGGTGCGTGAGTTTGACGCCGTCCCTCCTTTCTGATGACCATCCCGAATGGGGCCACAGTCCCTGTCCCCAGGTTTCGCCCGCGCCGGCGTACACGATGTTGATGGCCTCGGTGGTGCCGTCCTTGTCGTTGTCGTAGCGCGAAAAATCCACCTGCGGGTCGAAATACGCGAACACTTCCTTCATCAGCGAATCCGAGCCGCTGTATCCGTTCAGCCCCTCGTACCAGAACTTGGGGTGTTTCGCGCGGTACCAGCCGAATACCTCGTTCGTGAGGTCCAGTTGCCCGTTGGAAACATCGAGGTAGTAGTCGCGCACGGAACCGTTGCAGCCGTCCCTGTTGAACCCTTCCTTGTTCAGCCAGTCCTCGACCTCGCTCACCGTGACCGGGGCGGGCTTGTCGGGGAAATCGACGAGGAGGGTGAGACTGTAGATTTTCCCCTTGGGCGCGGCGTAGTGGCTTTTTGTGGTTATCGCCTGCGTCCTTAGAAGCGCTGTGCGCGAGTTGTCGAACCTGGGCATGGCCTCTTCGGGCCAGGACTGCACCCTTTTCCCCTGATACACGATGTCTGCAAAAAGCATCGTGGGGAACGTTAACAGCAGAAGGCCGAGGGGGAGAATTCTGTTTTTCATGGAAACATCCTGGGTTGACACCTTCCAGTAAAATACATTCTTTTTCGGGCGGTTGCCAAATCGGTAAAAAACAAGTACGATTTTTTTTCGGCTCCCGCAAAATATTTTTAAATTATCTAGCTAGACAATCGCGCTCCGGCGCATTAACCCAACTCACAACTATTGACTGATAAATAGCTATGTCCAAATTCAAGCGCATTCTTCTCAAGCTCAGTGGCGAAGCCCTCGCAGGCGAAAAGGGCCACGGTATCGACAACCAGATTCTCTCCGACATGGCATCCGAAATCGCTTCCATCGTCAAGCAGGGCGTGCAGGTCGCGCTCGTGATCGGCGGCGGCAACCTCGTCCGCGGAATTTCCGCTTCCGCTGGCGGCATGAACCGCGCCCAGGGCGACGCCATGGGAATGCTCGGCACCGTGATGAACGGCCTCGCCATGCAAGACGCCCTCGACAAGCAGGGCGTGGATTCCGTGGTGATGTCCGCCATCCGCATGGAACCGGTCTGTGAATTCTTCGACCGCCGCAAGGCTTTGAAGCTCCTCTCCGCGGGCTCCGTGGTCATCTTCTCCGCCGGTACGGGCAACCCGTTCTTCACGACGGACAGCTGCGCAGCCCTCCGCGCCATCGAAAGCGAATGCGACGTCATCATGAAGGCCACCAAGGTCGACGGCATCTACACCGCAGACCCGGTCAAGGACCCGACCGCCACGCGCTTCGACGACATCAGCTACAAGGAAGTCATTTCCCGCGGCCTCAAGGTCATGGACACGGCTGCCGTCGCGCTCTGCATGGAAAACAACATGCCCATCTTCGTTTTCAAGATGGAAAAGGGCAACCTGACCCGCGCCGCCATCGAAGGCGACCTCGGCACCCTGGTGCACTGCTAATTTTCCCCGTCATCCCCTGTCATTCTGGAGGCCAAGGCCGATAGAATCAGCAGGGGGATTTTTATGTGGTTTTTTCTATCGCGTCGACGACTTCCACGTCGGCGGGTAGCCAGTTCACGCTGCGCAGTTCCGCGGCGCTTAGCCACTTGGCCGCCTCGTGTTCCAAAAGTTCGGGCGCCTTGCCGCCCACGATGGTGCAGTAAAAGCAGTGCATCGTCAGGTGGAATGCCGGGTAGTCGTACTCCACAGTACATACAAATTCGCCCACGTTCACGTCGACGGCGAGTTCTTCCCTGAGTTCGCGGGCCAGCGCCTGTTGCGGCGTTTCGCCGGGTTCCATCTTGCCGCCCGGAAATTCCCAGAAGTCCTTGTAGTCGCCGTACCCGCGCTGCGTGGCGAAATACTTGGTGCCCGAACTTTCTGGCGCCTCGGTGCAAATAATCCCTGCCACGACTTCTATGCGTTTCATGTGCGCAAATGTAGAATCTTGCAAAAAAAATTTGGGCCAGTGTGACTAAGTCACTGAAAAAGCGCGCCCCATTATGTAAAATATAGGCGTAAAAAAGAAAAAAGAGGTGTAAAATGGCCGAATTGAATATAACGAAAACCAACTTCGAGCGCGAAGTGCTCCGCTCCGACAAGCCGGTCCTCATAGATTTCTGGGCAAGCTGGTGCGGGCCCTGCAGAATGCTTTCCCCCGTCATCTCCGAGATCGCCGAAGAGAAGGCGGGCGAGGTAAAAGTCTGCAAAGTGAATGTCGACGAAGAAGCCGAACTCGCCTCCATCTTTAACGTCTCGAGCATCCCCATGCTCGTGGTTGTCAAGGATGGCCGTGTAGTGAACGCTTCCGTAGGCGTGCGTCCCAAGGATCAGATCTTGGCGATGCTTAAATAGACTTCAGACTCGAGGTTCGTGGCTATGGCCGCGAGCCGCAAGGTCTTAAAATTGATTTTTTGCCGCCTTACATACTATTTCCCTTTTTTAAGGGATTTAGTATGTAAAAAACTGAAAATTACATATAAAGTAATTGCCGCCAGCGACAATTTTTACATACCAAATCTCGAAAAAAATCATTTTGGTATGTAAGGGAGAGGGAAGACATTCCCTTTCTCTTCTGTCATCGAGTGAATTTTACATACTATTCGATAAATTTTTGGCGTTTGGTATGTAAGGCCGCTCAAAAAGGCAATAAAGCAGTCTCAAAAAGCCTAAAAAAAACAATAAAAAAGCAATCGTCCGTAGTTGGCGAAATAAAAGGTTCGAAGAGCGAGATTCCGGCGTGGGTTCCCTGCCCTAGATTTTAGCCCCTTACCCTTTTTATATATTATCAGCATGAACGAGCCGATAAGCCAGATACTCCCCAGGCTCCCCTTTTGGGCAAACCTTTCGCCGACCGAGAAGGCGATGGTTTCGCAGCGTGCCGTTACAAAACGCTTTGCCAAGGGCCAGTTCGTAAGCAGCAACAGTTCCTCTTGCCTCGGGATAGTATTTATCTTGAGCGGGGAAGTTCGCGTTGGCCTGGTGTCGGACGAAGGCCGCGAAATTACGCTTTTCCGTGCCGGTGCAGGCGAGGTGTGCGTGTCGACGGCATCGTGCGTGATTCGCCAAATGACATTCGATACCGAAGTCACCGCCGAAAGGGAAACCGCCATCCTGGTTATCCCCTCTTCTGTCTGCGTGAACCTGATGGAATCGAACATCTACGTGCGCGCTTTCGTTTTCGAAAAGCAGACCGAACGTTACTCGCAAACGGTGTGGGCCATACAGGCCATGCTGTTCAAGCGCTTTGACCAGCGGCTTGCCACGTACCTCGTTTCGGCATACGACACCACCGGCAGCGCCGAGGTCAAAAAGACCCAGGAAGAAATCGCCCGCGACGTGAATTCCGCCCGCGAGGTGGTCGCCCGTATGCTCCACGAATTTTCGGCCAGGGGCCTCGTCGAAATCAAGCGCGGCAGCATCAAACTCCGCGACATCGAGGCCCTCCGCAAAATCCGGTAAGCCCCTGACATTCAAAAATGCCGTTTTTTAGCCAAATTTGGCGGTTTGTTGTCATTTGCAACAACAGAAAAGGCTTTGCGCGCAAGGGATAGCCACGCTTTGAATTTAGATTATGGATAGCTAGAGGGCGCCGCACACTCGCCCTTTCGGTGTTATGCTTTCGAAAATTTATTGGAGGAATGCATGAATGCCGGCAACCAGTCGAAGTATTTCCCGATGGTCGAAAAAGGCCACGAAATCGGCAACCATTCCAAGACGCACAGCGACTTGACCAATTCCAACAACCTGAAGGGCGAAATCACCGATTACAAGTACGACCTTGAACAAAGGAGCAAGGCCGAAGTCGTTGCATTCGCGACTCCCTACTGCTATTACAACGACGCCGTGGAAGCCGAAATCGCGAAGGCACACATCGTCAACCGCAACTGCCAGGGTGCCACCAAGTACAAGTGGAACGAAGAACCCATCTGGGAACGCATCAGTTCGGACTGCTACCAGGGCAATACGCAGCAGTCCAAGGGCAACATGAGCGAAGCCAAGCAAAAGAACGCCTGGACCGTGCAGCTGAACCATGGCGTGGATGGCGCCGGCTTCGGCTACGGCATCACCCCGTCCGACATGATTTCCATTATGGACGAGGCCAAGGCCCAGGGCCTGTGGCGCGCTCCGATGGGCCGCGTGGCCGCCTACTACCGCGCACACTTCGTGATTGACAAGGCCGCAGCGACCGACATCGAAGGCGGCTTCAAGGTCACCTGGAAGTCCCCGCACTCGGCCATGCCCAAGAGCGTGCCGCTCCGCGTGAACATCGAAGGCGCCGAAGGCAAGACCGTGAAGCAGAAGGGCAAGGAAATCCAGGCCGAAGAAGACGGCTCCTATGTCATCGAGTTCATGGACTTGGAACTGGAAGTGGTTGGCGCCGCTCCGGCATCCAGCAGCAGCGAAGTGGCTCCGGAATCCAGCAGCGAAGTGGCCCCGGCGTCTAGCAGCGTGGACGTGCCGACAAGCTCCACTGACGCCATCGCCCAGGATTTCTGGTGGACGAGCCAGGAACCGACCACATTCGCCGTGTTCTGTGCTACGGGCGCATTGGTGAAGACCTTTACCGCCACAGCACAGTCCGCGGAAGGCTCCTTCAAGGCCCTGCAGATCCCGCACGGAACCTACTACCTCAAGGATCTCAAGTCCAGCTACATCAAGAAAGTCGTGAAGTAGACGTCAATGATGGGTTGACTTTACAGTCCTATTTGTTTATATTACAGTCGTAATTCGAAAATCCCCGCGACAGTCGGCATAGGCCTTTGGGCCCGTACGAGCATCCGCGGCGGGGCCCATCAACCTTCTTGTTGATGCTGTTGGATAGCTGGCAGGAATACGACCTGCTCGGACGCACCTGCGAGGGTGCTGGGTAACGCCGGGGAAAGCCCCCGCCAACAGCACCGCAGGATCATCCCAATTAAATAGAAATACAATAGCACAAAGTGCGCCGTAACAGTCGGCGTATTTGTGGTGTTGCTTCGTTATCAAGAATGCGTGATAGCATAAACGATAGGTTAAAAATGGATGAAAGTATAAAAGACGAAATACGGGCCCTGCTCAATGATTTGGAGAGCGACCGGATTGAGCGGACAATCTCCACAACGAATACGGATAAGTTTGGTCAAGCCATTTGCGCATTTGCCAATGATTTGCCTAATCATCAAATGCCGGGATTTTTGTTCCTAGGCGTGCTTGACAACGGCGAAATTCAAGGTGTTGATGCGACCGATGAACTGCTGAAAAATGTCGCCGCCATCCGTACAGATGGAAACATCCAGCCGCAGCCGACGATGACCGTTGAAAAGGTAGAGATGGAAGAAGGCGATATCGTGATGGTGAAAGTTGAACCGTCCCAGTTCCCTCCGGTTCGGTACAAAGGGCGAATCTGGATTCGTACAGGCCCGCGTAGGGGCGTGGCCAACGAAAATGACGAGCATATCCTCATGGAAAAAAGGCGCGCCAACGTGAAGTCGTTCGATTCTTCTCCCTGCTTGAATGCGACGATAGATGACTTGGACTTGCGACTTTTCAAGCATTATTTTTTACCCAAGGCCATGTCGGATGAAGAACTTGAAGCAGAAAACAAGGCGAATAGCGATGTAAGATACCAGCTGAGCGCTTTCGGTTTTTTTGATGTGTTGCATAATTGCCCGACTAATGCAGCAATGTTGTTCTTTGCCAAAAATCTGCGGAGATTTATTCCCGGCGCTTATGTTCAATATGTGCGTTTCGCGGGCAAGGATCGTTCCGGGGACATTTTGACAGAACATGAGTTCAAGGGAAACCTCTGTACGGCTCTGCCAGAACTCGACACATTCATCAAGACGACCATTGCAAACCGGCGCCCCATACCTGTCAGCGCGTTGCGCGAAGAATCCGTGGTGGATTACCCCGATTGGGCGACTCGTGAGTTGCTGATGAACGCAATTTGCCATAGGGATTACACCTCGCATGGCCCCATACAGTTTTACCAGTTTGATGACCGGATCGAAATCATGAACCATGGCGGTTTGTATGGCCGTGCGAACGAAGAAAACTTCCCGAATGTGAACGATTACCGCAATATCGTGGTTGCCGAGGCAATGAAGGTTCTTGGATTTGTCAACCGTCATAGCCGCGGTGTATTGAGGGTGCAGAAAGAGCTGGTCGCCAACGAAAACGGGGAGGCAATTTACGATTTTGGTTACCAAACAGCGGTCTTGGTATGCGAAAAAAGGTCACCATTAGGGGACCGAATGACTGCTGCTGCAATCGCTAATGGCTATTTGACCGAAAATGACAAAATTCGTTCAAATTCAGCAATTTCGGACGAAAAACCGTCACAAAAAGGGACAAAAAAAGGGACACGAAAAGGGACAAAAATAAAGGTTCCTGTGTTTCCATCGAAAATTGTAGAGGATGTTTTCGAGGCGTTAAAAATCAATCCGAAGGCAAGGTTGTCTTGGCTTGCCGATAACCTTGGCGTTAGCGAAAGAACAATCAAGCGAGCTGTAAACGACCTGAAAGAACTCGGCTACATAAATTCCGAGCATTCCAAAGTAAAAGGCGTTTGGCAGTTGCTGAAATAAAAACCATTAACCAAAAGTGAGGAAAAAATGGACTATACATTTACAGAAAAAGAAACCGAAATGATGTTCAATTGGGGCTATACCTCCGAAATAGAGCATGGTTTCGAAGCAGAAGAACAAAAATTGTACGATAAGTTGGAACGGATCTTTACTCCGTTGCAAAAAGAGAAAAGTGAATCTCGTAAGATTGTAGAATTTTTTGAAGAAATATGCGATACATATAAGGGAGTGTCATATTCTTTGCGAATTCCTGGGGGCAATTGTATAAGATTCGTTGATATTGATAAGGATCTTTGCTTTGACACGAAGAAAACGAAATACACGGATGTGGTGCTTGAGGTGTCAAAAATGATAAATAAGTTGAAGTTGAAAAAACGTGAAGGAAAATGAAGCGCGGCACCATCAAGCTCCTCAATATCGAAGGGCTGAGGAATATCGGGTAGATTCGAAGTAGAAATCGTCGGGAAATCTTTTAGAATTGTGCCTTGCCGCACGATTTCCCCCGTCTTTTCTTCATTTTTTTCCATATTATCTCCATTTAGCGACATTCCCGAAAACAGGGTGCCCACGCACAAAAGGAGGCAGTCTTTTTTATTATATATAAGGGCATAAAACACAAGGAAACTGAAATGAAAATCGAAATCGCGGAAAACATGCTCTATTCCTGGCTACGCCATTGCAAATGCTGCCAGATCGTACAAACCAATTTCAAGGCGTCAAGTTTTTGGCCGAAAAACAACGAACAGGAAATGGAGGCTCTGTTTAACCTGTTCCAGGCCGACGAACGTTTTTCGAATTTCCGCTATACAGGATATCGTGGGCGCCTCCAGACATTCGATTCGCTAATGAAAGACACAGAATGCGACCTGCTCGCGCTGGCTTTCGATGAAGGTAATTCTTACAAACTCTTCCGAATAGTACCGTGCCCTGCCATAATCATCGAAACGGCCTTGTTCCGTACTCTTCAATACGGGGTAACGAAGGCGACCGAAGTTGCGGGTTACAATAAAGCTTATCGAGGGTGACGAATTCAACACGGCAATCGTGGAACCCCTCAGCCATGCGATAAGCAGCATTGCTGACGAAAGTGAGTTGTTTGTGCGTGCCATAAAACTCTGGAGACTGAATGAACATAACGTCGAAAGGCGGAATGCTGGCGCCCATCGCCCAGCTGCAAATAGGGCACAGGCGCCAGTAGTACAGGCTGCCAACGAATTGAGGGCAGGCTATATCGTCCAGACTAGACTCTTTGAGTTGCTGCGGAGCGGAAGGCTATCGCAAGAAGAAATTGCAAACCTGCAAGATGCGAGTTACTGCCACCGCAACTTCGGTCGCCTTCGTTACCCCGTATTGAAGAGTACGGAACAAGGCCGTTTCGATGATTATGGCAGGGCACGGTACTATTCGGAAGAGTTTGTAACAAGGATGCTCTGGTGGCTTACTTGGTCGCCCACGATGCGTGATTTACGCAGAAACCGCTTTTTACGGTTTCTGCATTTATTGACATTTTCTGTCACGTATAAAACCTATATTTCCTCTTGAAGAACCCGGGTCCCCGGTCAGGGCACCCACCACCGAAAGGAGGCCGCACACCATGTTCACCGCGATACTCACCTGGATCAAGAGCAAGAAAACCTTCCTGAAGGTCCAGAGCGGCACCGGCGACAACCTGCTCAAAGAAGACATCCGGGAAGGGTACGTCGATTACTGCCTGTGGTCCACCTTCCGGCCCGACTGCATCGATATCGACGGCGAGCTGAACATGGAATGCCTGGACAGCGGCATGGTCCTGTTCAGGGAAAACTGCACCCCGCAAGCGGCGCTGGAATCGAGCTACCGGCAAGCCTTCGGCACCGACTTCGACAAGGACGACATCGCGGTACTGATGGAAGAATGACGCCGCCTTTTTACTTGGTGGGAGCGCAGCGATAGGGTCCAGGGCAAGTCTTCCGGACACCCCCTCTGCGGGGCCTCAGACGCCGGCCCCGCAACGCCCCGCTTGACCGCAGACAATCAATAGAGTATTTTAAATAAAGTCAAACATTCTCCGGAGACCCGCCAAATGCAAGGTAAACCCTCACACTACTTCGTCATCCGCTCGCCATACGCCCAGCTGGTGCTTACCGGCGTAAAGACATTTGAATGGCGGACAAATGCAAAAATGTTTGCGAACAAGCGGCTCGCCGTCGCAGTCTCTAAATCCCGCGCCCATGAAGACGACCTGCAAAACGACATCGCCAAGTGGGAAAAACTGTGGAGCAAATTTCTGAAGAAAGCAACCGCAAAAGACCGCGAAACCGCACTCGAAAAACTCAAGAGAAACCGCGCCATGGCCGAAAAGCTGTTCGGCAAGACAAACGGATGCGGCATGATCATCGGCGAAATCGTGACGGGCGACGTCGCCACCTACGACGGACTCCTGGGCATCCCCGTACTGGAATTCAAACTTTGGCTGGAATCCGAGTGGATTAAGTCTCCTGGCGGTCTCGGTGTACGTCATTTGCCCGACAAGAAACGGAAATAGCGCTTTTACCAGTTTTGGCAATTGCGGATTTTCACAGGAGGAAGAAGCCCCTTCGCTTAGGAGTTCTCTTCTGAAAACTTGGAAATCAGGTTTGTGCTAAGAAATGATGAAAGACAAATACAGTTTGCAACAGATATATACAAATGCCACTCCGAGAGCAGCCAATCCATACAGTAAGAAGGTTCTTGAATGATCTAACAGACGAATTTTGCGTTCATTAGATAGCGCATTTTTCTTTGCATCGCCTACCAGTCGCTCTAAGAACATTTCTTTTAAATCTTTAATATCTGTATTTATGTGTTCTTGCGGAATGTCGTATATTTGAGCTGGCAGCATATACGGAAGACGATATGCTTGGAACATGCTTAATATGGATAGAACCATATTAAGGAAGGCGAAAGAAAGACAAATAACTAGGGGCACAAAACAAACAAGATCTGCGTGATTATGAAGAGCCCATTTCCCGATAACAAAGAACAGGGAAAATGCACCGATGGCAATCGCGGCGTGACCTAGAAGAGAAGAATTTTCAGTGTCTCGCTGTCTGAGAATATTCTCGAGTTTTCTCTGACCTTGTTCGAAGTAGAAATTGATTTGATCATCACTTAAACCAGCATAACGATCTGTAAAATCTTCCTCATCTAAGTTTCCATTCTTTATTACGTAGAGAATGTCTTCTTTTTTTATTATGATAAATATTAAGGCAATAATAATTGACAAAAAGAATGTAATAATGAGCGAAATCATATTTATTTTATACCTATTTGCATTAACAAATAATGCATGTATTTGTTAAATGTTTAATTATTCTCTTTATTTATTTTTCTTTATCAAATGGATTTTTAAATACACGAATAGCTGACACTAGCAACTTATTCAAGATTCCTCGAACTACTGGACTTGGAGGAAGGTGAGCCTTTTGAGGTCGGTCATTCTTCTTGTTTAAGTTGCTTTTTTTGGTCATCTCGGCTTGCTCTTAATCCCTTTCTTGGCAGTGGGCTTTGGTGAAGGTCGGTCGCCTTTTGGGGGAACACTTTTCGAGCAGCAAGCAGAAGACTTGGACGCCTTCATGCTTGTAATGCGCTTCTTGTGGACGGTCTTGCCTGCATTACGACCGCGGACAACAGTCCCGGATCCCAAATGCCCTTTTGTTTTGACGTCATCAGCCATATCTGCTAAAATAAGAAAAAATGAAGTTTATGTCAAGTAAACTAAAGCAATTTGTTTGTGATTGCTTATTTAATTTGTCTTTTTTTTGCAAAAATTAAAGGAAATGGGTGGGACGATTCATTTTTTCAAGTAATTTATGGTAGTGACTGTAACCTCAAGTATGATGAAGGGCGATTCCAACCCTCGGTCTTAGGTTGGATGATGATATTGATTTAGGAAGGGGATTTGGGGATATAAATCATGGTGTTTGTCGTTAAGAATAGGGAAAAAAAGATTTATATTCATAGCCATGACCATCTTGATTGTTCTTGTTATTGCTTTTTTCTTGTTTTTAGCGTTTCTCCGAATAAAACATCGCAAGAAACTCGAAAAAGAACTTGATGAGAAAATTCAAGATTTACAAAAACAGGTTTCCGAATTTGCAAGTGAATTCAAAAATCTGCCAACCCACTATGTTGACAAAGAGGAAGAAAACGCATTCCTTGTAAAATGGCAAAGCCTATATACGGATGTTTCAAGATATTGTCATTTAAAAAAACTTAATGACAATATTGATTCTCGTAAGTTTTTAACGGATTTCAGGAATATTCATAGGCTGATTTCTGCTTCAAATGCGGAAATCAGAAGACTAGAATCAATAAAAAAACTATTCCCTTATGTAAAGTCTTTTTTTGAAGAAATTTCGGAACTAGTCAAACAGTATGTTCCGGCTCCTGAAGAAGAAAGTTTTATTCAAAAATGGCAAAGTATTTCTAAAGAAATCATAAATGTAGAAGTTCATTCGAATGAAGAAGAATATGAACTTTTCAACCGGTTTAAAGTTTTTTACGGTTCAATTCGTGGTTACATCCAAAAATCGAATGCAGAAATCAAGAGACGGGAATCAATCCAAAAGCAACTGCCGCAAGTGCTTGCATTCTTTGAAGAACTTACGGAATTAAATAAACAATATATTTCACATTTTGATGAAATTCGTTTTTCGCAAAAATGGGAAACCATTTCCAAAGATGTTGCGAAGGTTGATGTGCGCTCAAGCGACGATGAATATGAAAAGTTTACTAGTCTAAAAAGGATTTGGAATTCTTTTCACGATTATGTTCAAAAGTCAAATGCAACTTTCATCCAAAATGAATTTGAAAGATGCGACAAACTTCTTTCGGATATAGACGGGAAATCTCTGGATACTCAACAGCGTACGGCCGTCATTAATGATGAAGACAGAATTCTCGTGCTAGCTGGAGCGGGGAGTGGAAAGACTCTAACGATTGCAGCAAAAGTGAAATATCTTTGCGAAGAAAAATCCATCAGCCCTAACGAAATTCTCCTTATTTCGTTTACAAAGATATCTGCTCAAGAAATGACAGATAGAATACGGGACAAGTTAGGGATTGAAATCGAAGCAAAGACATTCCACAAGCTCGGTCTGGATATAATTTCGCATGCGGATGGCGCTCGCCCTGAAGTATCCGATGAATCTGGGTTAAACACCTTTATCCACGATTTCTTCGAAAAAGAATTAATCAACTATCCTGATTTGATTAGGGCATTGACGGAATATTTCGCCTATTATCTTGAAATACCTGAAGACATCGAAAATTATAATTCACTGGGTGAATTATACCAGGAAGAGAAAAATGCGGATCTGGAGACAATCAAATCCAAGTATGAGCAAGAAAAATATATTCGCGATAATGGCGCCGACAAGGCAAAAGCGCTCACTACGCTAAATAACGAGAGGGTTAAAAGTCTCGAGGAAACAAAGATTGCAAATTTCCTTTTCTTGAACGGAATAAAATACGAGTACGAAAGAGCGTACCCTTTCGAGACTGGCGATCCTCAGCGAAAAACATACCGGCCTGATTTTTATCTTAGTGATTATAACATTTATTTAGAACATTTTGGCGTCAATAAAGATATGTCTGCCCCGTGGTTATCGTTCATAGAAGAGGAAAAGTATATAGAAGGAATACGTTGGAAGCGCGAACTTCATGAAAAAAATGGAACAAAACTAATTGAGACGTATTCGTATTACAATTCCGAAGGAATTCTTTTAAAGAAGCTTAGAGAAATCTTGATAGCGCATAATGTTGAATTCAAGCCCCGTGATTTCACGGATATTTTCAACACCGTTTACAAGAGCAAAAGCAATAAGTATTTAGCGGAATTCATAAAACTCTGTTGCACATTCATTACGCTGTTCAAATCGAATAACTACAGAATTGATGATGTGGAGGTTCTTCGCCAGAATTTTGCACAGAATGAACGGAATCCATTTTTGCTCGAAAGGACAAATTTGTTTCTTGACATAATCAAGGTACTTTTGACGGGATATCAAGCACATTTGTTGTCTAAAAATTCGATTGACTTCTCCGACATGATTAACAATGCGGCCGATAGGGTCCAAGCCGGATGCAGGATTCCGAATTATAGATACATCATTGTTGATGAGTATCAAGATATCTCTAAATCAAGATTTAATTTGTTGAAGAGTGTTGCTGAACGCACGGGTGCCAAACTATTCTGCGTTGGCGATGACTGGCAATCTATTTACAGATTTGCGGGGAGCGATATTTCCCTATTTACCGACTTTGAAAAGTATTTTGGATATACAGAAGTTCTCAGAATAGAAAAAACGTATCGAAATTCACAGCAGCTCATAAATGAAGCCTCCCGATTTGTTTTGATGAACCCACTTCAATTGAAAAAAGAATTGAAGTCAGACAAGTCGTTGGATTATCCTCTTGTGTTTTGGGGATACGAGAAAGACCCTAGTCAGGCTCTAAACAAGGCGATAAAGAAGATTGTTTCTGAATTTGGAACGGATTCGTCCATTTTGCTTTTGGGTAGAACAAATTATGACAAGGAGATTCTTGAAGATTCTGGTCTATTCAGGATTTCGCAAAAAAACAAAAAGGAAAAGCTGACATACATTCCTCTTCCTGAATTGAATATTGAATTTCTTTCCGTTCACAAATCGAAGGGATTGGAAGGGGACAATGTAATCATATTGAATTTTAAAAACGATAAGTTGGGCTTTCCGAACCAAATTGAAGATGACAAAATCTTGAATCTCGTCTTGACAAATGCGGAAGACTACAAGTTTGCGGAAGAACGCCGACTTTTCTATGTGGCGATAACTCGAACAAGGAACAGGACATTCATTTTGACCGATAATAATAGTCCCTCGCTATTTTTTAAGGAGTTTTCGGAATCGCTGTCGGTGTGTTATGCTGCCATAAAGAAAAATTCTGAATCGCAGTCTCTTTGCCCACGATGCAAGACGGGAACTTTACTGAAGGTCAATCATGAAGGGAGTTCCTTTGTCGGGTGTTCAAACTTCCCTAGATGTCGTTTTACTTTGCGAGATCAAAGTGTTTTACTGAATCCGAAAAGATGCCCGAGATGTGGCGGCTTCCAGATAAAGCGAAAGAGCGCAAGTGGCTATTGGTTTATAGGCTGTACGAACTATCCGTTATGCGAGTTTACGGAAAGGTTCACATATAATTAGGTTTCTTATTTTTTTTGCACAGGAAAGGGCATTCTGAACACACTTTTCATTAAATTTGGAAAATTTGGCATTTAAAATGTGACATATTAATGGAATCCATTCACAAACGGAGTACTCATGGCTAGGCATACATTCAAATTCAGAGGCGGCGAGGATCTCACAACAATGGGAGCTTGTTGGTTTGTTTCTTACTGCTATTACAAAAAACTGAATCCAAGTCACTTAAATTGGCGTAAGCCCTCGACCTACGCCAATCGCATAAGCGTTTTTAATAGAACTTGCAATTTGCATAAGTATTATCTTGAACGTGTCCTTGAAATGGATCTGACTAATCTGAACAAGAACAGAATCGAATTGAATGGAATACGAGTTAAAGAAATGGTTAGAGAACTCTTGAGTAATTGGGATCTGTCGCCCTGATACAGGAATGACATGTCTCCTTTACTTGGTGGGGAAATTCCCCCATTTAGGGGCTTTACTAAAAAATGGAAATATTTAAAGTACTGGCATTTTGTTGAAATTTAGGGGGGGCGAAAATACATACCGAATGAATGTAGTAAAAAATGTGTTTTTTTTTTTGAGAAACTGCATGTTTTTGTCGCCTTAAGATCTTTTTTTTTAATGTTACTTAAATTATATTAAGATTAATAAATTTTCAAAGAGGCTCAACAAATGAATCAGTCTTTTATAGATAGCCGGATCAGTGATTTAGCAAAAAAGTATAATGAATTTAAAGACGAACAGGATTACCATCTTTTCACTTATGTATGTTTAAAATACTTTTATTACGATTTGTCAAGTGATCGTTTTTCTCCGGATATAGTAATCCCTTGCATGACTGACGCTGCAAATGATAGCGGAATTGATGCAATTTTTTGTGACCCAACAAGTGATGTGGGCGATGTAATTATTGTTCAAAGTAAGTATTATCGCGATACAACATTAAAAGACGAAGCCGTTGCTGGAGAATTGTATAAAATAGGAAAGGCCTTAACGGATCTTCAACATAATAAAGTCGAAGGTTTTAATGAAAAATTGGTGACTGCATATAAAAATGCAGTATCACAAATGGAGGAAAAAGCTGTATTTAAAGTTGTCTTTTTTACATCCTATAAGCCTCGTACGAAAAAAGAACAAAATAAAATTGAAAAAGCTGCATCTATATTAAAGGAAAATAAATTTATAGAAGATGTAGAATTCAATTTTGGAAACGATATTGAACAACAGATCGAATCTTGTGATAATCAAAAACTTTGTGTTGATACTGATAAATTAGAAATAGATGATAAAGACAATTATCTTAAATATGAAGAATCTATAATTGTTAATATTTCGGCCCGTTCGTTGCAGGATTTACAGAATAGAAGACGGAATGGCTTGTTAGGGATGAACCTTAGATATTTTATCAAACAAAAAGCTGTTGATGCGGGCATTGCCGATACCATAAAAAAGGAACCTCAAAATTTTTGGTACAAAAATAATGGACTCCTCATTGTTTGCGATGATTATAAAATCGATGGAAAAGAACTGAAGCTGACGAATTTTTCTATTGTGAACGGAGGACAAACAACAAATAGGATAGGAAATCTTGACATAACCAATGACTTCTATTTACAATGTAAAGTCGTTAAAATTAATGGCGCAAGTCGTGAAGAGAGCGATGCTCTCATTGCGGAGATTGCAAAAGCAACAAATTCACAAAAGCCCATAAAAAAAGCAGATATCAAGGCTAATAGTAAAGAACAACTTGAGTTGCATAGGCGACTAGAAAAGATTAATGTTTTCTATATGACAAAAAAGGGAGATAAAATCCCCTCAACACTATATCCTTGGCAAGTAACAACATTGGAAAAATTAGGAAAAATTGCTATCGCAACAGTAGTTCAGCTACCGGGAACCGCTCGCAGCAATTCTCAAAGAATGTATGATGACGATATCTATTATCTTATTTTTTCTAAAACCCATGAGCGCTTTCTAGCGGATTCTTTGAAAGTATCGTATTATTACGATCAATTCACTCGAAAGGGGCCTAAGGAAGGTTTGGATAAGGAAACCGCTCTTCCCATGGTGGCTAACGGTAAAACATTCCAAATGGCGTGCATTGCATTTTTGGGTAAAATTAGAAGCTCGGTCTTTGATTACAACTCGATTGCAGGGGCTCTTAAAGATCCCGACCAGGCAAAGGCTATTCTAAGAAATATGGGTGACATGGAGTTTTTGATAAAAAACAAAATAGATGATGAGCAAGAATGTTTCTTTGAAATATTTAGAATAATAGCAGATGAAGTACTAGGCTATTGTTATGGGAACGCTTTGGAAAAGGCTACTCAGGAACAAGCGGCGTTAGCTCCATCTAATTACCTGAAATTAGACCAAAACTATTTCAAAGATATTATTCCACGATTGTGGGCTCGATATAATCGACCTGAATTAAAAAATTATATTGATGAAATCCTTTAGCTATATACATTCAAAACGCTCCCAAAAGTTTTTTGGGAGCGTTTTGAATAAAATTTTATGATTATTTCTCCAGTGCTTTCACAACCTCAACATCGGCTGGCAACCAATTAACAGTATGCAATTCCGACATATTAAGCCACTTGGCTGCTTCATGTTCTAGCAAGGTCAGCTCTCCGCCGACAAGCGAGCAATAAAAGCAATGCATGGTCAAATGGAATGTCGGATAATCGTAATCAACTGTGCATAGAAAATCGCTTACGTTAACATCAACGGCGAGTTCTTCTTTCAATTCACGGGCAAGAGCTTGTTGTGGCGTTTCGCCTGGTTCCATCTTGCCGCCAGGAAATTCCCAGCCATCCTTGAATTCGCCATAACCGCGCTGTGTTGCGAAAATTTTGTCGCCATCTTTAATGATGCCCGCTACAACTTCGATGTGTTTCATGTTAGCCTACCAAATAATCGTAAATATCCTGACGGACGGGGGTTTCCAAATTATACGTGATTTCAACGGCAGTCTTTTCAGTGTTCGGCATAGTGAAATCCTTGAATTTGCCATTCGCATGTAAACGACCTAAATAATAGAATTCTTTGGAAGTATGGTCATCTTTATTCTTTCGAACAAATAAATCCATTTTGACGCCTCGTTGGTCAGCTTCAATGGCTGCTTTTACATCTTCTGATTTCGACGTTCTTCCCGATTTTGATATCGCTATAAGTGTTCCTTCGTTTACAAACCGATCTTCATATCGTGTTGTTGCGCTTATATTGTCGTTTTTCTCATAATTAATGAAAACAGGGTACGTCTGCGTGTTCTTATCATATTTATAACCACCAATATTCAGTGAGACTTCGCTCTTTTCCCAATCCAAGAGGCGGCATACATCTTCGTAAGTGTATTTTTCGTAAAGGCAGAATGAAGTGTCCTTGTAGCGACGTCCAAAATATTTTTTGTTGCGGAATAGGCCGAACTTTACGACTTCCGTTATTTGGCGTCGGAATTCGTTATTGTCAAGTAGGTCGTTGAACTTTGAGGAAATGCAAAAATCTGTTCCATTGCTTTCGATGAATGTAACATCGGCATAAGTATCTTTTGCGGCACCCGATGCAAATTGACCAGTCAAAATATTTTCAACATTCTTTCGAGTTTTTTCGTTGACGCTAATGCCGAAATTGTTTTGCATCTCGTTCATCACCCGGGACATGACATCCCGGCTATTTCCACCTAATAGCTCGTCAAGAATCAGAAGCTCGTGCAATCGCTTCCCATTTGCAAATTTTGTCGAGACGTATTCCAGATACTTTTCTTCAATGGTACTGAAATCGACTTTGTATTCGTCCTTCTCGACTTTCTTCAAAAATTTATGATACGAGCCCAAAGATGCATTTTCAAAAATACGCATGACGTCAATTTCGCCATATTCTTCGTAATCCATCAAGTTGGGAATTCTACCCAACTTGTATTTCAAGTTCTTGTAGCATTCCTTGATCAGCTTCATCTCGCTGAAATTGGCAGAGTCAATGGATTCATAAATTCGTTTGCGGGCAATTTCATCAAAATGAATTGTGGATGCACCTTCTAAAGCTTTGACTCCTTGACGAACATAACGTCGGATATTGTCCTTATTGTATGTTCTGTCCCCCGACAAAGCGATGGGAATCATGTAGTTATTGCTATAGTTTCCTATAAAATCAAGAATCATCACAAATTCTTTGTTTTCCGCCTTACGGAGACCTCGTCCCAACTGCTGCACAAATATAATGGGTGATTCAGTGGGGCGAAGCATTAAAATTTGGTTTACTTGTGGAATGTCGATACCTTCGTTGAAAATATCCACTGTAAAGATGTAATCTAAACCACCATCCCGTTCATCTTGCTCAAGTTGCTTGACACAATTTTCTCTTTTATCCTGTGAATCTGCTCCAGATAATGCGACTGTTCGATACCCACGTTCATTGAATTTTTTTGAGAGTTCTTTCGATTCTTCAAGAGTACTGCAGAATGCTAGGCCTTTTACGCGATTTCCACTATGGTCAAAATATTTAGCTTTATTGATAATGAAATCTACTCGCTCATCGCATACAAGCCTTGCAAAATCTCGTTTATCTTTTTCCTCACCATCTACAAAAATATCCGTAATGCCATAATAATGAAATGGGCAAAGAAGGTTTAGCCGCATGGCTTCTTGCAGGCGTATTTCATGTGCGATATTGTGGTCAAATGCTGAGTATACATCGAATTTATCAGTACGGTCAGGTGATGCAGTCATGCCAATCCATAAATCAGGATTGAAATATGCCATCATATTCTGATAACTCTCTGCACCTACGCGGTGGGCTTCATCTACAACGATCACTTGAAACTCTTGTTTTGCAAAATCCTCAAAATGCGTTGCCATCGTTTGCATGGTTGCGAAAATGAAATCACGATCAATTTCATGAGATGTGCCTGAATATAAACCAAATGTTTTTGTATCACCAAACACATTTTTGAATGACTCGATCGCCTTGCGAAGAATTTGCTCTCGATGAACTAGGAATAAAGCTCGCTTGGGGTTAATTTCTCTTAAAGCGAATGCCGCTGCATAAGTTTTTCCGGTTCCCGTTGCAGAAATCAATAGGGCGCGGTGCTCGCCCATAGCACGGAATTCGTTCAACTTTCGAACGAATTCTAGCTGCATAGAATTCGGTTCCAGCAGAATTTGATCAAATGAGATTTTTTTTGAATCACGAATTACTGCATCTTTTTCATGTGCGATTTTTTGCTGTTGCAATTCCCTTGCAATACGTTTCTGCTCAATATAGATTTGTGTATATTCGTCTAGAATTGCCTCTGTAATGGGGAAAGCGTTTGAACTATTCCACAGGGATTCAAAATCTTCGATAACGCTTTTATACAGAACAGCATCATCTTCAACAGAATAACAGGTATTCCATTCTTTATTTACAGCAAGGGCATTTCCTGTAAGGTTTGAACTTCCGATGGTGATGCTTATGACTTTTTCTTTAAAGAAAAGATATCCTTTGGTATGAAACCCCTTAATGTTTTTATCGCATCGGAAAAGTTTTATTTCAACATTTCTGTATTTACTGAGAGATCTGAGTGCATCAGGCTCTGTAAATGTCAGATAGTCCGTTGTTAGGATTTTCCCCGGAATACCACGATTCTCTAGCTCAAGCAAAGTCTGTTTTAATGAGGCTAGACCACTTTTGGATATAAATGCTACACTGATTATAAACCGGTCGCATTTAGACAATTCTTTCTCAAGAAATGCCTGCATAGTGTTTCCAGGTGCATTAGAAATAAAGAAAACGTTATCGGTCATGGTGCTTTCGAATTTAATGGTCTACCTTATAATCTCGTTCAAAATTATCGGCTTTTTCTCGCCCATGTACGGCAGTGCTCCGATGGTGTTGTAATCAACGAATTCTGCAGCTTCTTCATATGTCATTCCATCGGTTAAAGCGAGGTGTTGAAGCATTTTTGGGTACGAATAGATGACGCGACCATCTTCACTTACGCCAACGATTGCCGAAAGATAATCGGGGCTTTCGAGGACAACTGCGTCCTCATGCCCGAGTTCGCAGAGGTAATCCTTGAGCGAATCGATGGTGAGGGGAGGTTCGTTGGCATGCTCGATTTTTCGGATGAGTTCGCTGGGACTTATTTCAAAAAACTCGGCGAGTTTCTCGATTATCTCAAGTGAGACGTTCCGGCGTCCGTTCTCGATGTCGCTCATGTAGCGCCGACCGATGCCGGTTTCGAGTGCCAGTTTTTCTTGCGAGACGCCTTTCTGCGCGCGCAACGCCCTGAGGGCCACACCGATGTTCTGCTGTAGGGACATATAATAAACGGTTGTGAAGGTTTCCCTCCAAACATATAAATAGCGCGGCATTTAGCCACGCCATATAGAGCACATTATGAATTTTTGTATTCCCCAAAAAAGATAATGAGAGGTAACAATGCCGCTAAGCTATTCGCGTTAGGGATAGAGACCCCTTGAGGCGGAGACCTTCTCAAACAAGGATTCTTTCATGTTTTTTCACTGAAAAGACCTAACTTTTTCTGACAATCTCAGCAAACGTTACCGTCGTAGCAATTCGATTATAAATTCTTTTCTGTTTTCCGTTCTCGTATTCTATATGATCGGGTTTAAATACTCCCAAAAAACGGCAACAATTATTTCCAAAATCATCCTTCATTTTCATAAAAACAACTCTTTTTCTTGAACCCCATTTTGGAGGGCTGCTTCCTGTTGGAGCATTATATGTATCAAGTTTTTTGTTGTATTTTTCATCAGAGGGGTATTCTATAATTTTGTCTTTGTCCTCATTAATAAAGTTTTCCCATCCATTTGCTGTTTTCACAGTTCCATCATCTAGTCTTACACTTAATACAGGTATCCAAATAGAATAGATATCAAAGTTTTTTACACATCTTTGATATAGTTTACTGTGTTTTATACCTGGCAAAAGATTTAAAACTTTTGTTATGCCACCAAAGTGAATGGCTTCGCAAGCATCAAAGACTTTGCAATTTTTTACTCCTTTGATCTTTTCATCGTTTGTAATCCACTTTAGCTTTTGATTGTTCTTCTTTTCCCATTCGGAAATTTTGCCTTTTATTTCAACAACCATTTCTTTTATTTGTTGAATAATGTCGTCATAATTTTGAGGTATTTTTGTTCCTGGCTTGCATATTTTTATTCTTTTTATATCGCAAGAAACCGACCCTTTTATGAGATTTTCTCTTTGTTTGTCATTAAATTGATTCTCGACATTTTCATGATGGCCTTCATCAACTTCAATGGCAAAATTTATTTGAGGAAAATACAGGTCAATAAGGTAATGATTCTTGCCGACTTTAGTAAGATTTGTTATATCAACACCTTTAGTAGGCCTTACGCACTTTTGTGTGACAATTTCTAATTCAGGATTATCTATCCTTGCGTAGATTTGGTTGATTACAAAATTTTCGTAATCTTTCCCTTTTGTACGCTTGTTAAGCATCTCGGAGATGTATTTGCTTTTAGTTTTTTCTTCCATAGTCGTAAATATATATTGTTATGTTGTATTATAGCATTTTGCGTTAGGGATAGTGACCCCTTGGGGCGGAGACGCGCTTGCGCGGCTCCGTTGCAAGAGCGGCGCGGGGGTGCCATAGGCGCGCACGGGGCGCCTTGCGATATAGCCCGACCCGGCGGGAGCCGGGGAACGCCCAGACAGACGCCCATTGCGTGCGAAACGAAGTAATTTCTAACACAAATGGTTGCAATTTGGTTTGTTTTTATGTATTTTTAGTAAAAAAGAGGTGAATGTATGGCTCAGACGACTTTTAGTATCAGGATGGACAGCGACCTTAAAAAGGACTTTGACAAGCTGTGCGAGGATTTTGGGATGTCAATGAGTACAGCCATAAATGTCTTTGCGCGGGCAGTCGTGCGCGAGCGCCGCATACCGTTCGATGTCGCCTCGGCCGATGCTCCGGCGTATGCTGCAGACAGGCGTGTGTTCTATAACGCGAACCCGGTTGCGAGTCGCATGCTCCGGACCATGCAGCAACTTTCCGCCGATGCCGAGAAGGCCGGCTCCGCAGGCATGACGCTCGACGAAATAAACGCCGAGATCGCCGCAGCCAGGAGCGGGAAGTGAAGTTCTTTGCCGTCATTGACACAAATGTCATTGTGTCCGCTCTTTTGAAGTGGGACTCCGTTCCGGGTCTCGTACTCCAATCTGTTTTTGAAGGGCGTGTCGTTCCCGTTGTCAATGCGCAGATTCTGGAAGAATACAAGGTCGTTCTGAATCGCGAGAAGTTTGGTTTCGCCAAGGAACGGATTGCCGAAACCATAACTCAAATAGAATCCTTGGGCGTTCACGAGTCGCACTTGGCATCCGTTGTCGAAGACATGCCCGACCCCAAAGACGTTGTTTTCTATTCCGTTGCCCTGGCGCATGGGAATGTGACCGAGACACACTTGGTGACTGGGAACGTGAAGCATTTCCCTAAGAGTCCCGTTGTCGTGACACCCCGCGAATTTCTCGAAATCATCGGCTTGTTTACACAGACTATGTTCGTGAATGATGTACGCAGGCCATTCGTTGTTTATGATGCAAACCCAGGGTGGAATGTATTCTTGAATTTGCGCAGGCAGGCCCAGCGCGGCCCTGCTGCAGGCATGACACTCGACGAAATCAACGCCGAGATTGCCGCAGCCCATAGCGGGAAGTAGGCGTGTCGTCCTCTTGTTGACTTTCAAATTATCTTTGTATAGATTCATAATATGTATGATGAAGAATTTATCAAACAGGCGATGGCTTTGCTGCCGGAGATTCAAGGATTGAAAATTTCTCACGGGCGGGCAGCGGAAATTCTTGGAATTGATAAAGAAACTCTGATTGATTTTTACGGTGACATGGGCTACCCGTATTTTGACGGGAGTATTGAGTCTTTTATATAAGAAAACCACCTAATCCAATTCAATCGCTGTTTGAATCAACACCAGATGTGGATGACAAGAGGTCTTATTGACTTTCCTCAACCCTCTTTGTATATTTATCCCCGTATTACGACAATCCCTGCGACAGTCGGCATAGGCCTTGCGGCCCGTACGTGCATCCGCGGTGGGGTTCATCAACCTTCTTGTTGATGTTGTTGGATAGCTGGCAGGAACACGACCTGCTCGAGTGTGTGGCGGGGGCTCATCAACCTTCTTGTTGATGTTGTTGGATAGCTGATAGGAACACGACCTATTCGAGCGTGCTCGCTAAGGCGGGCGCTAGGTAACGCCGAGGAAAGCCCTCGCCAACAGCATTGCAAGAGTATCCCAAATCAAAACACAAACAAACCTAATTGCGTCCGCAGTGTAGGCGCAAATCTTGCTTTGAATGGCAATTCTCCGTTTTAAATCGACCGCCGACGGCGGGCGAATTGAAAAAATGCAGAAATTGCCGCAGCTAGGAGCGGAAAATAACCGGTCACAAATTGTGACCACATGGAGGCTATATGACTAAAAATAAAGAGAACGTCCCTGCAAAAGCGGTGGAATCACTGTTCAATAAGATATCTCCCCTTATTACACAATCCCGAAAAATGGTTGCATCGACCATCAATGCTGCCGAAGTCTGCACCAAATTCAAGATAGGGCAGTATATAGTCGAAGATGAACAGAAAGGCAAGAACCGAGCAGCATATGGAAAACAAGTGCTCATTCACCTGTCAGCCAGACTGATAGAAAAACATGGGGAGGGCTGGTCTGTTGAAACATTGACTCTCTGTAGAAAATTTTTCAATGTGTACTCGAATTTCGTAAACAGTGTTTACGAAATTGAGGGCGAATATAAATTCACCCTTTCGTGGTCCCATTACCTAGTGCTCATGCGTATCAAGAATGCCGATGAACGCCGTTTTTACGAGATAGAGGCCACTTCCGGGAACTGGTCTTTTCGCGAGTTGCAGCGGCAGTATGGTTCAAGCCTGTATGAGCGTCTTGCGCTGAGCCGGGACAAGGAGCAGGTTGCCCGTTTGGCACAGGTTGGCAACGTGGTGGAAAAGCCGGAGGATATCATCAAGAATCCGGTGACGCTTGAATTTGTTGGCTTGAAGCCGGACGCTTCGTATTCGGAATCGAAACTGGAATCTGCTATCATCGGTAAATTGCAAGATTTCCTGCTTGAACTGGGGAAAGGATTCCTGTTCGAAGCGCGTCAGAAGCGTTTCTCCTTTGACGAGGACAACTACTATGTGGACTTGGTCTTGTACAATCGTCTGCTGCAGTGCTATGTGCTCGTTGACTTGAAGGTCGATAAGTTGACGCACCAGGATCTCGGCCAGATGCAGATGTACGTAAACTATTACGACCGCTATGTAAAGCAGGATTTTGAAAAGCCGACTATCGGCATTCTGCTTTGCAAGGAGAAGAAGGATACCCTTGTGAAGTTGACTTTGCCCGAAGATGCGAATATTTACGCCTCCGCCTATGAGCTGTACCTGCCGGACAAGAAACTATTGCAGGCGAAGGTCAAGGAATGGGTAAATGAATTTGAAAATGCAAGATAAGAGTATTGTGAAGATGCGCCCTTCAAGCAACTAATGGAGAAATACGATGAAGAAAAAATCAGAAGAAGAGAACAAGAAAGATAATACTGGATGGAATGCCTTTTTGGAATTGCGTAGGCAGGCTCAGCGCGGTATGCTCCGGACCATGCAGCAGCTTTCCGCCGATGCCGAAAAGGTTGGTTCCGCCGAAATGACACTCGACGAAATCAACGCCGAGATCGCCGCAGCCAGGAGCGGGAAGTAACGCGCGGGTGTTGACTTCCCGCTGGCCTGTTTGTATATTTATCCCTGTATTACGACAATCCCTGCGACAGTCGGCATAGGCCTTGCGGCCCGTACGTGCATCCGCGGTGGGGCTCATCAACCTTCTTGTTGATGTTGTTGGATAGCTGTAGTGCTTTAGCGCTTAGTGGGCCATGGTCCCCTTGGGGAGAAGACCCTCGCCAACAGCACCGCAAGAGCATCCCAAAACATAAACAAACCCTAATTGCGCCTGCAGTGCAGACGTAGTCCCCGCTTTGAACGGCTGTTTTCCATTTTAAATTGCCACAGCTAGGAGCGGGAAATAACCGGTCGCAAATTGCGACCTCATGGAGGCTATAATGAACAAGGAAAATCATCTTGTCGAATACAAACGTGAATTGTCCGAAACATTCGAACGTTCTGTAATCGCTTTTTTGAATTCTACTGGCGGGCACGTCTATATTGGAATCAATGACGATGGCTCTGTATACGGAGTAAAGGACATAGACTATGTGCAGCGCCTAGTAGCTGATAGGATTTTGAACAATATCAAGCCGAATGCAATCGGACTCTTTGAAGTCGTAACTGAAGAAAAAGATGATAAAAATATCGTTCATGTGGCGATTTCTGGAGGTCCCGAAAAGCCGTATTACCTAAAAAAGGCTGGCATGACGCCCGAGGGGTGCTTTGTGCGCGTGGGAAGTTCTGTCCATGGAATGAGCGAAAAGATAATTCTAGAGACATTCGCTTCTCGAGCAAAGATTTCTCTTGCTAAAATCCCGGCACCGCGGCAGGACTTGACGTTTAGCCAGCTAAAAATCTACTACGAAGAGAGCAAAAAGCCCTTGAACAGTCAATTTGCTAAAACCTTAGAATTGCTAACTCCCGACGGAAAATACAACTACAACGCTTATCTCCTTGCAGATGAAAACGGAGTATCTATAAAGGTGGCACGGTATAAAGGAGCGGACAAATATGACCTTATTGAAAATGAAGAATTCGGCTATTGTAGCATTATAAAGGCAGTAAAATCGGTACTCACGCGATTGCAGGTGGCGAACATTACGCACGCTAAGATAACTCCTATGGAACGTATTGAAAAGTCCCTGGTCGATCCAGTTGCCTTGCGCGAGGCTGTAATCAATGCCGTTGTTCATAATGATTACACGAAGGAGGTGCCGCCTCTGTTTGAAATTTTTTCTGACAGGATGGAAATAACGAACTACGGCGGGTTGGTGGAAGGCCTTTCAAAAGAAGATTTCTTCAACTGCTGTTCTATGCCGCGCAATCGCGAACTTATGCGTATTTTCCATGACTTGGATATGGTCGAACAGCTCGGGAGCGGCATGCGGCGTATTCTGCGTTCCTATGATGAAAAGGCGTTCTCATTTACGGATCATTTCATGCGCACATCGTTCTATTTTGAAAGATTTCAGCGGTTGGGTGATAGGATAAATGATAGGATAAATGATAGGATAAGTGATAGGATAAAACTCACGGAAACGGAATCGCTGATTTACGCGGAAATAAAACGGAATCCTTCCATTACTGTTCCCTTGCTTATGCATGAAACGGGTTATTCCGAACCGACGATTAATAGGGCTTTGAAGGCTTTACGGGAAAAATCTTGTATTGCTCGCGTTGGCGCTCGAAAAAATGGTCGGTGGGAAGCGTTGAAATAAAGAAACCCTAATTGTGCCTTCAGAGTAGGCGCAATTAAAACCGTTTTTAACGTTCGCTCATGCCGAGCGGGCCAGAGGATTATTATGGCAAGAAAAACTGATAAATTGGCTGTCGCGGATTTACACCATCCGCGGGGTCAAGGTAATGCTCGATGCCGACCTGGCAGAGATTTACGGGTACGAAACAAAGGCTTTCAATCAGCAGGTCAAGAATAATATCGAGAAATTTGATGAAGATTTCCGATTCCAGCTAACAAAAAACGAAAATTTCGAGATTCTAAGGTGCAAAAAGGGGATGCGGACGAATAGTTGGACACAACTAGAGGCGGGCGCCAGTATCTGCCCTATGTATTTACGGAACAGGGCGTAGCGATGCTGTCATCGGTCTTGAAAAGCGAATCCGCTATCCGCGTAAACATCGCCATTATGCGGGCTTTTGTGCAACTCCGTCATTATATGATGGGCAACACTGGCGTTGTTAGCCGTCTCGCACGAATTTTTACCTATATTTCGAGTGTATAACTAAACTTTAAACTTTAACCACAATTTTATACCTATGGCAGACTACAACGACAAAATGAGCAAGGCCATCGAGGCCACCGAACGTGAATTTTCGAAGATCCGTGCCGGCCCAGGTGGCGAAGGTCTCCGTGCCCGAACCGCGCATGCTGCTTGTCTCCCCGTGGGAAAAGACGATGGTCGACCCGATCGAGAAGGCGATCCTCGCCGCGAATATCGGTCTCACCCCGATGAAGGACGGCAACTGCATCCGCGTGTCGCTCCCCATCCTCACTGCCGAACGTCGCCAGGAACTCGCTAAGATCGTCCGCAAGCATGCCGAAGAAGGCCGCGTGGCCATCCGCAACATCCGCCGTGACGCGAACGACGCCATCAAGAAGAACAAGGAACTGCCCGAAGACGAAGTCAAGAAGCAGCAGGACGAAATCCAGAAGGCTACCGACAAGGCTATCGCCGAAATCGACCGTCTGCTCGCCGAGAAGGAAGCGGACATCCTCAAGGTGTAGTCCGGAGTTCCGCTGTGGCGAACCAGCTTAGGCATGTAGCGATTATCATGGACGGCAACGGGCGATGGGCCCGCAGTCGCGGTTTGGAACGCTTCCTCGGGCACCGCAAGGGCACGCAGGCCACCATCGATGCGGTCGAGGTGGGCGTGAACCTGAATCTCGAACACATGACTCTCTACGTTTTCAGTTCCGAGAACTGGGGCAGGCCGTCGAAGGAAGTGGATTACCTGATGAACCTCCTCATCGAGATGGTGGTGAAGGAAATTCCCGACCTCATGGAAAAGAACGTGAAGCTCAAGGTCATCGGGAACATGGGCCGCCTGCCCGATAAGCCCCGTGCGAGTCTCCAGTCCGCTATCGATATGACGGCGGGCAATACGGGCATGCAGCTGAACCTCGCTATTTCGTACGGCGGCAGGCAAGAGATTGTGGACGCGGCGAAGTCCATCGCTGCCCAGGTGGCAGCGGGGACGCTCAAGCCCGAGGATATCGACGAGGACCTGTTCGCCAAAAATTTGTATTTGAAGGGTGCGCCCGATCCGGATCTGGTTATCCGAACGGGCGGGGAATTCAGGCTATCGAACTACCTGCTCTGGCAGGCCGCCTACAGCGAGTTCTACGTTACGGACACGTTGTGGCCCGACTTCACCAAGGAGGAGTTCCTGAAGGCCGTCGAGTTCTTCAAGACAAGGGAACGGAGATTTGGGAAGGTGTTGCATGAGTAACTTGGCTCAGCGGTTGATTACGGCGTTTATCGCCATTCCGATTGTGTTTTTCATGCTGTGGTTCTGCGACTACAGCCGTATCGGGTTGATGTGCTTCCTCGCGGGCGTTGCCGCCTGGGAATGGGCGCGCATGGCTTCCAAGATGTACAAGGGACCTGACATGCGGTTCCTTTCGTTTGCCTCGGCCTTCGCGCTGACGCTTGCGTGGGCGCTTTCGGAAGGGGGCTACTTCGGGCTCCCGGCCGTGCCTTGCGTGGTTGGCATGACGTTCCTCGTGGTTTTCGCTGTCTATATCGCAGTCGCCTACGCGAAGGTGGAAATCGACCACCTGTTCCCCTGGCTGGTGATGCAGCTCGGCGCCCCGCTCTACATCGGGCTCTGGGGCGGCGTGAACGCGCTTATGATGGGCAGCGGTCAGGGATTCGAACACTGCTATCCGTTCATCCTCGTGATGACGAGCATGTGGCTTTGCGACACGGTTGCGTATTTCTTCGGGAAGTTTGCGGCGGGGAAGGGCCCCTTCGGCCGTCATGCGTTCGCTCCGAGCATTAGCCCCAAGAAGACGTGGGAAGGTTCCATCGCGGGTTCCATCGCGACTGTTGCGTGGGTGGCCTACTGGGTCAAGTGCAGTGCGGCTCTCGGTTCGTTCCATGTGCAGTTCACCTGGGTGTCCGCCATCGGTATCGGCCTTCTGCTCACTGTCGCGGGCCAGGCCGGCGACCTTTTGATGAGCGCCCTCAAGCGCTGGAGCGGCACGAAGGATTCGGGCAACCTGTTCGTCGGGCACGGCGGTGTTCTGGACCGCTGCGATTCGTTCTACCTCGCTGCGCCGGCGCTATTCTTCCTGCTCGACTTCATGCAGAAGATTGCGTAATAAGCTTTCTTGGAAAAGAAAAAGGGAACCCTCTTACGGGTTCCTTTTTTTTGAGGAGGATGTTGTTTTAAATGCTACTTGCCCGTTACTTTGGGCTGTTTAATTCCGTGCTCTTCCATGTAAATGGCTAGATAGTCAATCACGCCAGAGTCGGCGCCCTTTACGGGAACGTAGCGCAGGTTGTTTTGCCCGTCTATGATGATGGCTAGCCCTGCGATGTAGTTTATCCAGTGGTAGTCTTCGTAGTACTTGAGGGCGACCTTCTTTTCAGAGCCGAATACGGCGAGCGGCATCACGAATATGTCGTGCGATACCATGATGCTCACGCGCTTCCACTTGGGCAAGTTTTTGAGGATGACGCTCTGCATGAATTCCTGTGCGCGGGGTTCGAGTTCGTAGAGTGCGTCGGGGTATGGCTTGCCGTACGCCCAGTGGCTCATGAGTTCGACGGAACCCCCTTGCATGCCGAGCTTTGTCCCGTAAGCAGAAAGTTCGTCTGCCGAAATTTTCAGGAACCAGTTTCCGGTGATGTCGTAGTTGGTGATGAGCTTCGGTAAGCTCGCTTCGCCGCGGCCCTTCGATATGTTGTTCGCAGTCTCGTTCGTGCGCACGAATCCCGAGGTGATGTAGCTGAACTCTTCGTCGCTCTTGAGGCTCTTGCCCAGGTCCTGCGCCATCTTCACGCCGTTCGCGGTGAGTTCGGTCTCGATGGTCACGGCGTCTTCGCGTTCGGAATGGCGTATGATGAACACGGCTTTCTCATTGGGCGAGAGGCTCTTGTACACGTCGGCGACAGTGGCGAAGCCGTCCTTGTCGAGCGCGACCTGCGCGGGCGCGGCTGCGGACGAGCCTGCGGATTCCGGGGTGCCGTTTTGCGACGAGGACGATTCCGCCTGCTGCTCCTGCGAAGAGGATTGCCTGTGCGTGCGGTGTCCGCTGGAAGAAGAAACCGGAATGGCTTCCGAGGAGTGCGATGGGGAAGACCATTCCGGAGAATCCTGCGCAGAAGACCCTCCAAACAGATTTTCAGAGTCGGGAAAATCGGGGCCAGATGAACAGGATTCGGTATTGGAAGATTGTGCCGAGGAATTCGGCTCCGGGGTGGGGGTGGACGACGTGCCGGAATCATCGCATGCGGAAACCAGCATGAGCGTCGAGGCGAGTGCGACAAATGCGAAGTTGCGCATCACGAACCCCACTGGTATTCACCCGCCTCGTACACCGGATTTTCTCCGTTGAAACCGCGCGGGCGCTTGATTTTGTCGTCGAATAACGTCTTGTTGAAGATGCGGAAGTCGCCGCGTTCGTAGCTCTGGAACGAGATGTGGCAGAATATGGGCCCTGCCGGCATGTACTCGCTGTAGCTCATGGTGCGTTCGCCCGCGGTGTAGAGGTAGTTGAAGTACTTGCCGTTCAGAACGATGTGCAGCCCGATGTTGCCGACGGTGAACCAGCGCCCCTTCGCGAGGATGTTCTCGTGGTGGGTGTCGTCGTAGTCCATCACCACGAATTCCGCGTCGCCGCTCTTGTCGAGGTGGAAACGGTACTTGTGGTTGCCACCGCAGCAGCGCCCGTCAAAGAACCAGGTGTAGCCGCTGGCGGCGGCGATGCGCGGGTCGCGTACGCTCGTGTCGGGGTGGGCGAGCTGTTCGTCGGTCACGAGCCGCTCGGGTTCCACGGCTGCAATCAATTGCGCCAATGTCTTCGGATTGCTTACGGACGTGAGCGTCACTTTGTTCTTGGCCTCGCTCAGGGAACGGCGGTACAGGCGGTAGGGAATGCCGTCGCCGCTTATCATCGTGAGTTCGTCTTCGCTGAACACATAGTAGGCGTAAGTCTTGGTGCCGCTCTTGGTGACCACATTGAAACTGCGATTGTTGAGTGTGTACCACTGTCCCGAGACATTCGGGAATCCGGAAACCGCCGCGTTGCCGTCTTCACCGATGACGACGGTGTAGTCATCGCTTATCCAGGCCTCGTCGGCTGCGGTAATCAGGCGGCAGTCGCGGTTCTTGTCGCCCTGGCAACTGGCTGCCGAGGGGTTCGCCGCTTCGCAGGGGCTGACCATTCCCGGCGGGAGTTCGGCCGATGCTCCCAGGCGGAATCCCATGTCGGCGGCGCCGTCGCGGCTGCGGATGGCCCTGCGGCTCACGCGTGCGAATTCGGCGGGCTCTCCGTAATTGCCCCCGCGGCGCGTCTTGTTGCCCGAGCCGGTGAGCTGTACCGGGTTCACCTTGTCGCCCGAGGTGTAGCCCACGAGCCAGTCGTACACCCATTCCCACGAGTTGCCGCTCATGTCGTAGAGCCCGAGCTTGTTCGGCTTCTTGGTCGCCACGTCGTGCGCCTTGCCGCCGCTGTTCTCGGAATACCATGCCACGTCATCGACCGTATTGCTGCCCGAGAATTTGAATTTGTCTGCAACACCTTCCTTGCCGCCCCGGGCCGCGAATTCCCATTCCGCGTCGGTGAGCAGGCGGTACTGATGCCCGGTCATTTGCCCGAGCTTGCAGGCGAAATTGTTCGCGTCGAACCAGCTGACTCCGATTTTGGGCGCCTTGTCTGATTCCCATGCGTTCTTCTTGCCGCCCATCACGGCGTTCCATTGCGCGATGGTCACTTCGGTGTTCGCCGCGTGGAAGTCGCTCACGGTTACTTTGTGCGAAGGCGTCTCGTAAATCTTGTCTTGTTCGGCGCAGTTGTCGCACCCGCGCGTGTAGGAGCCGCCGGGAACGTACACCATGTTGAAAACCGCGCCGTTCACCGTGTCGGCGAAGTTTGCGGGGGCCACGTACGTGAATTCCGTGGCGCTGGAACTGCTTTGTGCCGGTGTCGACCCGTTGCCGGAACTGCCCGCGACGTTGCCGCTGGATCTGCCGTGATGCGAGCCGGAGCTGGAGGTACCTGCGTCCGGCGAAGAAGTTCCCGTAGAAATTCCCGAAGAATGGGGTGTGGACATTTCGCCAGAAGACGTTCCGTCTCCTGGATGCTCATTGCCGGTATCGTCAGATGAAGAATTGGAAGAAAAGTCGTCTTCCGTAGTAGAAATCTCGCTCGGAGATTCAGAACAACACCACAGCATCCCGGCGGTTGCAAGCGTAACCGCCAAAACACCCGAAAAGCGCATGCGCATGGCGCACCTCCTTCGGCTCAAAACCATTACCCTGTCTTTAATATATTCTTGGGGTTTGGGATACGTTTGTAAATTTTTGTAGACGTGTGGACAAATGTTGGCGCGCGGGCAAATAGCGAATACGGGCGAAAACGACGCCCTCCATAATTTCTATTTTTGAAGTGTAAGGATCTAAAAGAGGCTTGTTTATGAAAAACGTCGTTCTTCTCGGCGCAACGGGTTCTATCGGAACCTCCAGCGTCGATGTCATTCTTCAACATTCCGACATCTTCAACCTGTATGCGGTCGCTGCGAACAGCAGCGTGGCGAAGGTCGCCGAAATCGTGCGCAAGTTCAAGGTGGAACGCGTGTGCATGTTCGACCCGAACGCCGCGAAGGAACTGGAGAAGGAACTCGGCATCAAGGTGCTCGCCGGCATGGAAGGCCTCTGCGAACTTGCGGCCGACCCGAAGGCTGACATCATCATCAACGCCCTGATGGGAGCGGTGGGCTGCCTCCCGACCATCACCGCCATCGAGCACGGCAAGCACGTGGCCCTCGCGAACAAGGAGACGATGGTCATGGCGGGTCCCGTCATTTGGGACAAGCTGGCGGAAAACCCGAAGTCGTTCATCACGCCGATCGACTCCGAACACAGCGCCATTTTCCAGTGCCTTTCCGGCCGTCCCGAAAAGGAAGTGGAATTCCTTGAGATTACGGCTTCCGGCGGCCCGTTCCGTGAATGGCCTATCGAGAAGTTCGAGCAGATAACCGTGGCCGATGCCTTGAACCATCCGGTGTGGAGCATGGGCAAGAAGATTACCATCGATTCCGCTTCGATGATGAACAAGGGTCTCGAGGTTTTGGAAGCGCATTTCCTGTTCCACATTCCGTACGAACAGATCAAGGTGGTGGTTCACCCGCAGTCGATGGTGCATTCTCTGGTGCAGTTCCGCGACGGTTCCCTCATGGCGCAGCTCGGCGCGCCCGACATGCGCATTCCTATCCAGGTGGCGCTCACTTGGCCCGACCGCCTGCCGCTCGAGACCAAACGCCTCGACCTGCCGACGCTCGCGAAACTTACCTTCTTCGAGCCGGACTTCAACAAGTTCCGCTGCCTCGCCCTCGCGTTCGAGGCGGGCCGCCGTGGCGGTATCGTTCCCGCGATGATGAACGCCGCGAACGAGGTTCTTGTGGATTCCTTCCTCAAGGGCAACCTCAAGTTCACCGACATCCCGCGCCATGTGGAAACCATCATGGCGGACGCCCCGACCGTGACGGGCCACCTTACGCTCAATCAGGTGCTCGAGGCGGACGCCGAAGCTCGCAGACTTACCGCTGCTTTGATAAAGTAATTTTACGATTGTTGAAATGGCTTTTTTTTGCCCTATTGCCCAAAAAAGGCAATAGGGATGTATTTATATACAACGATTTTTTATTTTTCTTCTGATATCGGGTTGCTTTAAAGATAAATTTAATGCATACCCCTGGATGGGGTTAAGGAGTGCTTTATGAAAAAGATTCTTCTTGCGTCATGTCTCATGGCGACAACGATGGTTTTTGCCCAGTGGGGCGGTGGATGGGGCGGTCCGCAAAGTAGCGGTAGCGTTCCGAATAGTGACAAAACTGCCGATGTGAACTACGCCGGTGATGGAAAAGCCTACCATACGCTGGATATCTACATTCCCAAGGAAGCGAAGGAATCGTATCCGGTGGTCATCCACACTTACGGCAGCGCCTGGAGCTTCAACAACATGAAGGGCTCGGCAGACTTGAGCACCATCTGTGCGGCTTATGCCAAGGCGGGTTATGCGGTCGTGACTCCGAACCATCGTTCGGCAAGTGATGCCATTTACCCGGCTCAGTTGCACGACATCAAGGCTGTGGTGCGCTTCGTCCGTGGCAATGCGGCCAAGTACAAGTTCGACACGAACTTTGTTGCCGTGTCTGGGTTCTCTTCGGGCGGTCACCTTTCAAGCCTTACCGCGACAACTTGCGGCCTGAAGGAAGGCAAGTCCGGCTCGGTGACGGTTGACCTGGTCGGCGATCTCGGCGAATTCACTTCGTACAGCAGCTGCGTCGATGCTGCCGTGCTCTGGTCTCCTCCGACTGACATCTACACGATGAACCCCATCAGCATGGGCGGTTCCGGAACAATGGAAGGGAAATTCATTGGCGTGGAACGCGAGGGCAACAAGGACAAATGGATGGTCGCCAGTTCGCCGTACTACGCGAGCGATGACGATCCGCCTATTATCATGTTCCACGGAACCTCCGATAACATCGTGAACATCGAACAGAGCCAGGAACTCTACGATTCTCTCAAGAACCACAACGTGGTGACGGAATTTGTCAAGGTGTCGGGTGGTACCCATGGCGGCGACAAGATGAATGCGACGGAGAACCTGAACAAGGCTGTCGAATTCCTCGACAAGGCCCGCGAGGCCAAGGCTGCCGCGGTTGTTGTGCCGCCGGATACGAGCAAGCAGGATACGAGCGTGGTTGATACGTCCAAGACGGATACGAGCGCTGTTGACACGTCCAAGAACGATTCGATTCCGCCTGACACGCAGTCCATCGCGATTCCCACGTTGCGCCTGCCCACTCTTTCGCCGGTCTCTTACTCCGTGTACTCGTTGGACGGGACCCTGGTGTCGCGTTCCTCCGTGCTCGACAAGAGCCGTCTCAAGGCGGGGGTCTACTACGTGGTGTCGAAGTCCGCTACGGGCGAACGCAAGATGTTCCGCATAGTGAAGGATTAATTCCCTGTGCGCTGCATCACGTGGATTTGATACGCTTGATACAGTTTGGTTCATAGTATTCTAACTGGCGGTCCTCTTTGGGCCGCCTTTCTGTATATTTATCCTTGGTGCATGTGAAAACAACAGTATAAAGCGGCTCCCTTTGTGGGGCCGCTTTTTTATTCCTATATTACACTCCGATGGAAACCATTTTTAGTAATGTCCTGATGTTTGTGCTGGGCCTCTTGGCGCTCAGCTTCCTCGTGACGATTCACGAACTTGGCCACTTCATGGTGGCTAAGTGGAATAACGTGAAGGTGAATACCTTCAGCATCGGGTTCGGCAAGAAGTTGATCCGGATTAGGCGCGGCGAGACGGAGTACTGCCTTTCGGCGATTCCGTTCGGTGGCTATGTGGCCATGGCGGGCGAAAACCCCGATACGCTCGAAGAGGGCGAGGTTCCCGACGAGCGTGATTTCGTGGGCAAGTCTGTCGGTGCGCGTGCGGCGATTGCGTTTGCGGGCCCGTTCATCAACATCGTGTTCGCGTTCGTGCTTTTGATGGTGCTCTACATGGTGGGCGTGCAGGAGCCTGCGACAAACGAGCTCATCGTGGGCTTTGTCGGGAAGGATTCTCCGGCCGCGGCCGCGGGCATCCAGCCGGGCGATACCATTACCGCGATGAATGGCAAGCCGACGCAGGGCTGGGACGATTTCCGCGAGCAGATTGGCGTGAGCCTCGGGGCGGAAGTTCCTCTCACGGTGCACCGCGGCGGTGAACCGCTTACCCTGACCGTCGTTCCAGAAGAGCTTGTAATACCGGCGCAGGATTCCACCGGTTCCGAAATCGCGATGGGCATTGGCGACATCGGCATTTACCCGCGCAACCGCGTCATCGTGCGCCTCCCGCCGGCAGAAGGTTCCGCTGCGGCGAATGCGGGTATCCTCCAGAACGATACGATTTTTGAAATCAACGGCGAACATATTTCCCGCTACGAAGAGGTCGTGCGCGTCATCGACGGCAGCAAGGGCGAGACCGTGAACGTGACCGTCATCCGCAACGGCGATACGCTCACCAAGCCGCTCACGCCCGTGTACAACGAGGAGTACAAGCGCTACATGATCGGCATCCAGATGGGCTACGTGCTCTTCCGCGAAACGAAGACCGTGCGCCGCGGCCCCGTGGAAGCGTTCACCAAGACTTGTGCCACCAGCTGGAAAATGACCACGAGCATCTTCCGCTACTTCAAGCGCATGTTCCAGGGCCAGGTGAAGGTCGACGCGTTCTCCGGGCCTGTTTCCATCGTCGCCGTGATGGGCAACGTGTGGATGAGCGGCTTCCAGGAATTCCTGATGTTGCTCGCCCTCATCAGCATCAACCTGGGCGTGATGAACCTGCTTCCGCTCGCGATTACCGACGGCGGCCTGCTCATGTTCCTCGGCATCGAGAAACTGCGCGGCAAGCCGCTTTCCACCAAGACGCAGAGCATCATCCAGAACGTCGCTGCCGCATTCTTCATCAGCTTCTTCGTGTTCATCACGATTCTTGACTTCGGCAAGCTTTCGCTGTTCTTGAAGTGACAACGAAGTTGTCATCCTGAGCGGAGGCGTAGTAACGCCGGAGTCGAAGGATCCAGACCAGCATTGATAAACAACCGAGTTTTCTTATGATTGATAACGAAATTGAAAATCGCAGTAAGGTCATCGTACGCACGAGCATCGTGGGCATCGCGACAAACGTGGTGCTCTCGGCATTCAAGGCCGCAATCGGTTTTCTCACGGGTTCCATCGCCGTCACGCTCGACGCGGTGAACAACCTTTCTGATGCGCTCTCCTCGGTGATTACCATCGTGGGCGCGAAGCTTTCGAACAAGCGCCCCAACAAGAAGCACCCGCTGGGTTACGGCCGCATTGAATACCTGAGCGCCATGATTGTGGCTGCCATCGTGCTGTACGCGGGCGGAACCTCCGCTGTGGAATCCGTCAAGAAGATTATCCATCCCGAAGCGGCCGACTATTCGACTGTCTCTCTCGTGATTATCGCTGCGGCTGTGGTGGTGAAACTCATTCTCGGCAAGTACGTGAAGAGCCAGGGCGAAAAGGTGAATTCCGGTGCGCTGGTGGCATCGGGTGCCGACGCCCTGTTCGACGCCATCCTTTCGGCATCGGTGCTGGCATCTGCCATCGTGTTCGTGACGACGGGTGTTTCGCTCGAAGCCTACGTGGGCGTTCTCATATCCATATTCATCATCAAGTCGGGTATCGAGATGCTCAAGGACACGCTGGACGACATCTTGGGCAAGCGCGCCGACAAGGAAACCGTCAAGCAAATCAAGGCCATCCTCACCTCCGAAGAACCCGTGCGCGGCGCTTACGACCTGATTCTGAACGATTACGGCCCGAACAAGTCCGTCGGTTCTGTCCACCTGGAAGTGCCCGACACCATGACCGTCGAAGAACTTGATAAACTGACCCGCAGGTTGGAGGCCAAGGTCTACAAAGAAACGGGTGTCCTCCTCACGGGCGTGAGCGTGTATTCCTACAATACCAAGAATGACGAAGCCGCCGAAATTCGCAGCAAGGTTTTGCAGATTGTCAAGGCGCATTCGTGGGCTTTACAGCTTCATGGTTTCTATGTGGACCTGCAAGAAAAAGCGATGCGCTTCGATGTGGTCATGAGTTTCGACATCGTAGCCGAAGAAGGTGCCGCCATCATCACCAAGGAAGTCAGCGAAGCCTTCCCGGGCTATGACGTGCATATCGCGCCCGACGTGGACCTGAGCTAAACGGCTAGAATTTCTGCCGTTTGATGTTGTAGAAATAAATTCCCATAATGACTGAAATCGTAATGACCCAGCTGATGGGGTAGACCACCATCAGCGAGGCGAACGAATTGTATTTGGGGAACACGAAAATCACCCAGAGGATGCGGATGCCGCAGACGCCGACCATGCAGGTGAGTGCCGGAGCGAGGGACTTGCCCATTCCGGAAAGTGCGCCCGAAAAAACGTCGAGGAAGACGTTGATGGCGAGAAGCCCCACTACCATGTACATGCGGATGGATGCGATTTCGATGATTTCGGTATTGGACGTAAAAATGCTCAGCATGGGTCGCGCGAAAATGCAGCAGAGCGCGCTCAACACGATGGTGGACGAACACCCGAGCAGAAGCGTCCAGCGGACCGTGCGGCGGCAGCGCTCCATATTTTTCGCGCCGAAGTTTTGCCCCACGAAGGTCACGCATGCCTGCGAGAAAGAACTCAGCCAGTAGTACACCACGAATTCGTAGTTGAGGGCGATGGACGATGCGGCCACGGTTGCGGAACCGAGGCTGTTGATGGCCGATTGCAGGCACACGTTGCTGAACGAGAATACGACGCCACGAAGCCCCGTCGGGATGCCTACGCGCAATATGCGGCTCAAGAAGAAGGGCGTCACGCGCAATTTCCAGAATTCCAGCTTGAAAGGCCCCACCTCGTGCAGGAGCATGTAGAACAAGGTGATTCCGCTGATGACGTTGGCGATGACCGTCGCAATCGCAACGCCCGATACACCCATGCCAAAGCCCGCTACAAGAATCAGGTTCAATGCCACATTGACGGCTCCCGCCACCATGAGCACGTAAAGCGGCCGCTTTGTATCGCCCTTGCTGCGCAGGATGGCGGCGATGAAGTTGTAAATCATCACGAAGGGCATCCCGGCAAAGTAGATTTGCAGGTAAAGCACCGCCATGTCCAACACGTCCGAAGGCGTCGAAATCAGTTCGAGGATTGGCCTTGCGAAAAAGATGCCCACGAACGAGAGGAATATCCCGCTGAAGAACGCCACCATCACCGACGTGTGGACGCTGCGGGTCACGGAGCGGTAGCTGTGAGCGCCGATGGAATTGGCCACCACCACGTTCGCGCCCACGGAAATCCCGACGAACAGGTTGATGAGCATGTTGATGACGAACGTGTTCGCGCCCACGGCAGCTAATGCCTTGTCGCCCGCGAACTGCCCCACCACGGCGACGTCCGCCAGGTTGAACATCTGCTGGAAAATGCTGCTCAAGGCAATAGGGATGGCGAACCTCAGGATCTTTCTCCCGAGGGGCCCGTTTAGCATATCTATGTTCGTCTTTGCCGCCGTCATGCAGTACCTTGAATGCACTTTTAAAACGGGCGTAAATTTAGTTTTTTAAATTGTGGGAACAGAAAGGATTGTATTTCGATGAACTCTATTATCATCTACGGAAGCCGTTATGGCTCGACAAAGCGCTACGCTGAACGCCTCGCCGAAATCACGGGGCTCAAGGCCGTTTTCTACACCGACGTGAAGAACGTTGCCGATTATGACCGCGTCGTCTATCTGGGCGCCCTCTGCGCAGGTGGCGTCATGGGCCTCAAGAAAACGGTTTGCGGCCTCTCCGCAAGTCAGGAATTGTTTGTCGCGACTGTCGGTCTCGCCGACCCGACCGATGCCGAAAACGTCAACCATATCAGGGGCTGCATCAAGAAGCAGGTTCCCGCATCGCATTACGACGAAAGCAAAATCTTCCACCTTCGCGGCGCCATCGATTACACACCTATGGCAAACAAGTCGACTTCGTGAATTTCGACACCCTGGAACCGATTGTGAAGGCGCTGTAAAAAAGAACTTGCCTCTTGACAAGATTTTTGAAATGGCTCTGTTGTGGCTATTTTGTGTAATCGGCCGGTCCTAGTAAAAATTTTCCGATTTGTCCCCCCCCCTCCAAAACTGTTTATTCACAACAGATATGCTGATTCCGTTCCCCGAACGAGAATCTTCTACAAGTTGGAGAAAATAAACATTCTGTTTAAAATTGCAATATTGTGCGGCGAATAGCTACGATATTTATTGCTGATTAACATTGTCTACAACGAAAAAAAGTAAGAAAAATATAAATAACTTATTTTACGAGAGCTTGTTGACAATATGTTGATGAAAGTATAATTTAAGCAAATACAACCTGAAGGAATGGAAGGCTGTTTATGAAAATCAAGAAAGTCGTATTAACAAATTTCAGAGGATATCGAAGCCGAACGGTCATCGATTTTAATGACCTTACCGTGTTTGTTGGGCGAAATGACATAGGTAAATCCACAATTCTTGAAGCCCTTGATTTATTCTTTAATGAAGGGAAAGGCGCATTAAAGATAGATAAAGAAGATATAACTGTCGGAGCTAACGAGTACTCTATTGAGGTCGTGTTTACGAATCTTCCGGAGGAAGTTGTGGTTGATGCAACCTTCCGTACCACACTAGCTGATGAATATCTCTTGAATGGAGATGGTGACCTTGATATCATTAAGAAATATAGATCAGGGACGAAATTTGCAGGTACATATATCAGAGCAAAGCATCCGACAAATCCTGAGTGTGCAAATCTTCTGCTAAAGAAAGTTACAGAACTCCGTGCAATCATAAGAAGTCAAGGCATAGAGTGTGATAATCAATCTACAAATTCTGTAATGCGAAAAGCAATATGGGACAACTATGCCGATAATCTTCAGTTGTCAGAAATTGACCTTGATGTAACTGCTGGAGATGATACTAAAAAGATATGGGCAAAACTTTCTTCATTCCTGCCTATGTACACCCTATTCCAATCTGATCGGCAAAATACAGATGGAGATAAGGAGGTCCAAGATCCGTTAAAAGCGGCTGTGGCTCAATTTTTCCAAGATCCTCAAAATATAGAATTGCATGAAAAATTGACGGAAATTGCAACTCAGGTTGAGGAAAAACTTAAAGAAGTATCAGATCGTACTCTTGCAAAGCTTCGAGAAATGGATCCTGCTGTAGCTGATACACTTAAACCAGTCATCCCGTCTCCAACTCAGTTGAAGTGGGCGGATGTTTTCAAAAGTGTGTCAATTACCGCGGATGAAAACGTACCTATTAACAAGCGAGGTAGCGGTGTAAAGCGGTTAGTTCTGTTAAACTTTTTCAGGGCGGAAGCTGAATGGAGGCAAGAAGAAGCTGAAAGAAGGCGAGAAATAGGGGACGATACTGGAATAATCTATGCGATTGAAGAGCCGGAAACTTCCCAACATTTCTCAAATCAAAAGATTTTGGCTGATGCGTTAATAGCATTATCTCAGACGCAGAATACTCAAGTGATTCTTACCACGCATAGTGGAGTCTTTGTAAAGAAACTTCAGTTTAATGACTTAAGATTGGTTGCAGTGAACGATGCTGGAGATAAGTGTGTGACTCCAATACAAAGTAGTCTTCTCGTATATCCTTCATTGAATGAGGTAAACTATACGGCTTTCGGAGAAGTTACTGAGGAATATCATGACGAATTATATGGCTTCATTGAAGGACATAGTTGGCTGTCAGACTATGAGAATGGAAAGCCGCGGATTTCATATGTAAGACTATTCCCGAATGGAACTACACGAAATGAGCAAAGAACGATAACTCATTATATTCGAGATGTTATGCATCATCCAGAAAATACAAACAATCCTAAGTACACTTATCAGATGCTCCAACAATCAGTGGCTGATATGAGAGCATATATCGAAACAAGAATTGCAACCACGCACTAGTGTCTACTAATTATTTAACATAAAAAGAGATTGTTGAAAAGGTTAAGGAATCTGTCCTTGATCTTTTCTCATTTTCAGAATTTGTTTAGGATGCATTAAGAACATTAAATGATAGGCGTAACCTTCAACCAAATTGTTCATAATGAACTGATGGAAAAAAAGATGATAGATTTTACTGAACTTTCTCAAGATGGGGATGCATTTGAACTTTTAATGCGCGAGCTTCTTTCACATCGAGGCCTTGAAGTATACTGGACTGGACGCGGGCCGGATGGTGGAAAAGATTTAATTTGTAGTGAACGGATGATTGGAAATTTTGATGTTTCCATCAAAAGATGGGTTGTTCAATGTAAACATAATGCGCATTCGGGCAGTGCAGTAAGTTGTAGTGATATAGACAGCATTGAAAACATCTGCGGTGCTAATGAGGCTGATGGATATTTACTTGCTTGTACGACATATCCGTCTTCTACGTTAATGACCATGCTTCATGATATAAACAAACGTGGAAAAATATCTGTGCAAGTATGGGACTGTATTCAGATTGAAAAGGAATTGCAGTTGCCTCAAAATTGGGACATTGCAAATACTTTCTTTCCAATTTCAATGAAAAAGAAAGGAATACAAGTAAGTTATATTTCAACAAATTTTTGGTATTTGAGTTTTAAAGGTTTTGCTTTTTATTTGTCAGCAAGAATATCTGCCAACTATGTGTATTTCATTGAATACATAGAAAAGTGCTTAGATGACTTGCATGAAAGAAATAATAGCCTACCAGAGGATTTTAGGATACGAGTTCGTGGAATATATGTTGATGATAAGAACACTAATTTTTATGTATATGTTGATTTCATGATTCCTAGCAATTCAAGTAAAGCAATTTTTCAAAAGTCACAGAAAATTTTAAAAAAGTATGCATGGGATGTAAATACTATCGATGGCATATGCTTTATGTACGATATTGCTGAGGTGCGTTTCCTTCCATACTCTGATCATTTTGATCCAGATGCAAGAGGCTACTACGAACCTTATATTGAAATAATGAAATCTGGAATGGAACGAAAAGTAAATCGACCGATTTTGTCAACTGAACAATACGATTATGACTATACTGAAGAGTTCATCGATAGAGATTTTCAAAATCTTTGTAATTTATTCATGAAAATACCTTTTGTGAGATATTTAAATTCAGGAAATGCTAAGATTGAGAAAGTAAACAGTTTCAACGGGATAAGGTTGGCTTCATCGATAGAAGAAAATGAGTATCAGGGTTTAGGAAGTTTTTTCCATGCAGAAATAAGGTTTGAAATCAACGATGTTGGGAATTTAAAAAAGTTAAGCGAACTACTTGCTGCATGGCCGAATGGAGCAATTGAATTCATGGAACTGAAACGAAACTTTATTATATTGCCGGAAAAGGGAATAGAAAATGATGAGGACGAATTAATATATACAATATCATTTACAATTAATCCACTCTGTTATTCTGATAAATTTCAGTTTAGGAAAATGATTAACTCATATTTTAGAGATATAGCAACCATTCTTGAAAAACAATTGAAGGAATTAGTCTGATTTTCTTGATTTCTTGCAATTAAATTATGTTGTCTGATGGCAGAAGGAACGTGAGGCGATACTGCTAAGGTCAAGAATGTCAAATGCAAATTGCATGAGATGGAGTTCGAGCCAGCGGCAAACATGTATGCCGAGGTGTGGGGATGTTGACGTGCATTGAGCCCCCTGCTAGTGCGGACTCTTTGTTGCATAAGCGAAATGATTTTCAGAAAATTATGAATTCTAAACGGAAGGATCTTGAAGACGCTTATCAAGTCAAGATTGTATTCTTTCGCAACAAGCTTGCGAAAATTGGGGGACGAAAGTGCGTTGTTGAACTTGTGAGAAACCCTAATTTTTCAAAGAAACCTTATATTTCAAAAAAGAACAGATTTATTACAGTCTTTTTTCATAAAAAACAACCTCAAGCAAAAAAGCCTGAGGTTTTCTTTATTTTAAATCCTTGTTATTTTGAGCGACCGACACTGTTACCGTATTGGCCGTAATAATTGACTGATCCGTCATTGTTTATATGTGCGCGACCGGTATTGTTGCCATATTGGTCGTAGTAGTTGATTGTGTTTCCATTTCGTGTGGCCCGCTCAGTGCTGTTTCCGTATTGGTCATAAAAGTTTGCGTTATTGTTGTTGTAAGTTGTTCTTCCGGTACTATTTCCATATTGGTTATAGTAAGTGGTGTTGTGTCGATTAGTTGAAGAGCGCCCCACATTGTTTCCATATTGATCGTAATAGTTATCTGCGAAAGCAAGAAGAGGAAATGTCGCTGATTATTCCAATGCGGCGGAGCCGCCTGTCCGGAAAAATGGGAGCCACCTTTCCGGAACAATAGGGCCATCTATTTACAGTTTATTTGTTTGGTCAAATTCAGTGTGTTATGGTCGCGCGGGATTTCATAAGCCTGTTCGTGCGAGCCGCCTGCTTACAAGCAGCTTAGAGGCACACATAATGCTGTGAACAACAGCTTCTGGTTTTATCCAGCCATAAGCATACCCCACTAAGAGTTGTGGCTCTCTTTCTCCGGAACCCTGGCTCTCTAACACCGGACTGGTGGCTCAAAGTATGCCGGAATAATCAATGTCGCGATGGAAAGGATAATTTTTTTTTCATAAGAACCCCATTTCTGATGCATTCTAACTAAAAGATGAATTATTCGCAAATCAAATCGGTGTTTTTTTCAAGTCGTGTGCGAAGAATCATATTTAGATTGATGCTAAGTGTCCGCTGACTGGATGGTCGGGGCGGTCCATAGAATGTGTTTTTTATGTAATTATCTGAAAAAATACAATTTGACTTGACAAGTTTTTTGAAATAGTGTACATTTGAGCAAAAACAAGGAACGATTATAATGAATAATGCTCTTATCAGCTGCTGCGGCTCCGATTGCAGCGTATGCTATTGCTACGGAAAGATGTGCCAGGGATGCAATGCTTCATGCGGCAAAGTCTTCCATTGCCCCGAAGGTGAGGAATGCGCTATTTATCACTGCTGTGTTACGAAGAATGGTTATAAATCCTGCGGCGAATGCGACAAACTCCCGTGCGACATTATTCTCGGCACGAGAGATCCGAAGATGACCGAAGAAGAATTCATGAAGAGCGTCGAAGAAAGAGTCAACCGTCTTAAAGGGAATAAGTAAGCATGCCGTTTGACTTCAAGAAAGAATACAAAGAATTCTATATGCCCAAGGGCAAACCGGAAATCGTCGCTGTTCCGGCGATGAACTACATTGCGGTGCGTGGCAAGGGCAACCCGAACGAAGAAGATGGCGAATACAAAAAGTCCATTGAACTTTTGTACGGAATTGCTTACACGATTAAGATGAGCAAGAAGGGCGATCACAAAATCGAGGGCTATTTCGATTATGTGGTTCCTCCGCTAGAGGGCTTCTGGTGGCAAGAGGGAGTTGACGGAATTGATTACAGCCACAAGGAAAACTTCCAGTGGATTTCTGCCATTAGGCTCCCTGATTTTGTTACTAGAAGTGATTTCGAATGGGCGATTGAAGAAGCAACCCGCAAGAAGAAAATGGATTTTTCGAAGGTGGAATTCTTGACTGTCGAAGAAGGTCTTTGCGTGCAGTGCATGCATACGGGCTCTTACGATGATGAGCCCGCGACGGTTTCCATGATGCACGAGTTCATCGAGTCGCAGGGCTATGCTTTGGATATCACGGATAAACGCCTGCATCACGAAATTTATCTCTCTGATGCCCGAAAGGTCGCCCCGGAAAAACTGAAGACGGTTATCAGACACCCTATTCGTAAGAAGGTTTAAAAAGGAGAACTTATGGAAATGAAATTTTGTCAGAGCTGCGGAATGCCGCTCACGCCGGAAATCTTGGGCACCAACGCCGACGGCAGCAAGAACGAAGAATACTGCATCTACTGCTACAAAGACGGCGCCTTCACCGGCGACTTCAACATGGAGCAGATGGTCGAATTCTGCTCGCAGTTCGTCGATGAATTCAACAAGAATACAGGCAAGAGCCTTACCCGCGAAGAGTACAAGGCGGAGCTTCGCAAGTACTTCCCGACGCTCAAGCGCTGGCGCCTCCCCGCGGATCAACTGCCGCATGCCACATCGCCCATGAAGCAGAAGTTCATCGAAGAGGTAAACGCACTTAATATCAAGGACATGCCGAAAATCGACAACCTCTTCGTATTGCAGGGCTCGTTCATCAATCAGGAATACAAGATCAACGGCAACAGCGTCAAGCTCCTGGACGATAACGCAAGCTACTGGGGCAATCAGGTCGAAAAGATTGGTGTCGAAGGCCGCTGCTTCGGAATCGCCTGCGACGAACGCTACATTCTCGTGAGCGAATACGGCAAGAACGGCGCCGATGCCGAAATCGTCGTATTCAAGAAACGGTAATGTTTAAGATATTACGCTTCTTTCCCGAGGACGGCGCGGGCGAGCTGGTCGGCGCACGAAGTCGGCTTCCCGCCGCAGGTGTTGCCCAAGAGCTTTGCCGCAATATCTTCGGCGCTCATGCCTTCGCAGAGCTTTGCGATGGCCTTCAAGTTCCCGTTGCATCCGCCCGTAAAGCGGATATTCCTGATTTTGTCTCCGTCGCGCGTAAACTGGATCGTTGTCGCGCAAACGCCTCTGGTCTTGAAAGTCTCTTCCATACGTGTCTCGGGGTTGAATGTGTGCCTTAAATATACAATGTTGACGGTGCTATTGAGATGTTTGATTTTACGAGATTGCATCCTACAATTCAAACTTTACGCCGGTAGCAAATCCGCCGGCTTGTCCGACACCAAGCTCAAAAAAGAAGGATGTGTCATTTCCAAATTCAAACCCGACAAGGGTTGCTTGCCATAATGCAGCCGTTTCAAACTTGTCGCTATTGAAATAGAATGCAGGACCGATTGCCAATAGAGAATAAAAACGAAAATCGGATTTGTTAATCCAATTGAGTTTTGCCTTGGGCATAAGCGTTACAGAGTGATAGTTAAAACTAGAAGCTGTGTACGAATATGTCAGTATGCCGCCGATTTCCAATTTTTCCCATAGTTCGTATCCATACGCAATGTTGAATGAACTCAATGATAAAAGATCTGCATCTTCCTGTTGGTCGTCAGCGCCAAAGGAACTGGCAACAGCATTCCCTGCAACGATGCTTCCTCCGGTCAGATTGAAGAAACCGTAGCTGAAACTCACATTATGGTCGACGCTTTCACCGGCATACAAAACAGAAATTGCAAATAGTAGGCAGAGCAGAAATGATTTGCGCATATATGTATAATGTAGAAATTTTAGTATGATGTTGACTGCTTCCCATTTTTAATTTTTTTATGTTTGGAAATGAAAACTTCTGGGTTTGTAAATGAAAATCGAAATTGCGACAATTGACGATGTTCCGGAACTGATGGCGTTGCACGACAAGGCGTTTTTCGCCATTGCCGCGGAAGTGAATTGGCTCGATGCTCCCGGCTTGAAGGAGCCGCTGGAGCAGGCTTATGAAGATTTCCCGAAATACACGACGCTTAAGATGCTCTCCGATGAAGGGAAAATTGTCGGTTCGGTCCGCGGGCGTGTCGAAGACGGGTCGCTGTATATCGCCCGCTTGATGGTTCTGCCGGAATTCCAGGGCAAGGGATACGGGAAGATTTTGTTCCGCGAAATCCAGAAGGTAATGCCCCACAATCGCGTATGGCTGTTCACTTGCGGCGAAGTCCAGCGCACGGTTTCGTTCTACGAGCGCGAAGGTTTCCGCACATTCCATACGGAATACTTCGAAAATAACCACACGTGGATTTCGATGGAAAAGATTTAATTATTTTATACAAAAAAAGGAGAATTTCTTATGAAAAATTGGGTTAGGATTTTTGCATGTGCTATTTCGGTAATGGGTTGCGCTTTTGTGCTTGGTTGCGATGACGATTCTTCGACCGTATCGCCGCGCCCGGATGACATCCCGGCATCCTCTGTCATTGATGACGGAACTTCTTCTGCGGTAAATCCCGGTTCGTCCGATGCGCTTTCCTCGGCGGTTGTTGAAAGTTCCTCGAGCGTTTCTGTCCCGTCAAAATTCTGCCTTTTTTCCATGGTCACAAAGACGGGCTACTACCCGATGGTAGTGACGACGGGCGTGACCTCGATTTGCCTACCTCTTGCAGAATGCGATACCTCGTTGATAAACCTGGGTTTTGCATATTGTTACGAAGAACAGGCGACGCCTGAAGGCTGCTTTACGGAGGTCACTGTAACTGAGAAGGATGTGTGCGAAGAACAGGAAAAGACCTGCGATACACCTAACGGCACGGTGCAAATCTTCGGGCGCTTCAGCATGAGCTGTAGCAACATCGTGCGCTAGAATTTTGAGAAACAATCATGAAATGCGTGCGTGACTTTTTTGGTTACCTTTTGGGCGGCATTCTCTTTGTCTGCTTGATTCCGACAATCATGTGGCTCGCGTCCGGCATGCCGGAACTGTGGCCGGTCGGTGTCGCTCGCGCTGTTGGCGCTGCGGTGCTGATGCTTTGCGGCCTCGTGCTCAGCGTTTATACCATCGTCTACATGCGCAATCGTGGCAAAGGAAACCCGATGGATGCTTTCGGTCACGAGGTCGCCCCGCGTACGCAACATTTGATGGTCGACGGCCCGTACAAGATCAACCGCAATCCCATGCTGACCGGAACGCTTGTTTACCTCGCGGGCGCTGCCGTATGGCTGTGGCGCTGGCAGGCCGCCGTCGTACTTGTGGCGTTCTTTGCCATCATGATGGTGCAGGTGCTCAGCGAAGAACGTCGCCTCCGCCGCGACTTCGGCGAAGAATACGAAGAGTATTGCAAGCACTCACGAAGGTTCTAAGATATTACGGACTATTTTGTTCTAAGCTGTCGTTCGCGGCGTGCCATAAATAAGTTCTCCAGCCGCGAACGGTGTTGGCCCGTTTTTCTTCAGTACCGCCATCCTCAATGAAACCGAAATTTTGGCCGGTTATCTGGTCCAAAATGGCGTCAAGTACATCGACAACGAGTTCGGGATTATAATGGCTATATGCTTCCCACGCGTCAGGATTTTTGTTTTCTAGGGAAATTTGTTTTAGTGCAAGTTCCCGGCGGTCGTCCATTTGGCAAATTATGCCGGGGACGGCGTCAAATCCCATTTTTTCAAGTTCGATATATGCGTCATTGGCTTTTGCCTCGTTGTGCATGTCCGCAATGAGCTTTTTTACTCTAGCTGAATTCTTGTCGTTCGGGCAGATGGAAAAGAATGTTTTGTCGTCAGTGATTTCTTGTTGCCTTTTTACTTCGTTGGTGATGACTTTTATGGTGTCTTCTGTTTTTGAGATTAAAGAGTTGCCCATATTGCCCAACATAAAGAGTGGTCCATCGCCGGCAGGATTTTCGATAAAGAAATCGATAGATTTTTTCCCGTTGAGTAAAAACAGATTTGAATCGTTAGAGGAAAGTGGTTTCTCAATATATTTTGTAAAACTTAATTCTTTTGATTGAAGGTCCCCTTTTAAAACAGAATCTATGGAAAGAATGAACTCGAGGTAGTCTGATTCCGTTTTTATGATTTCTTTTAGTTTGATTGTGTCAACTTGAAAAGTTCCCGCGATGATAAATTGACTTTTGGCAACGTCCAACCACAAGGCTTTTTGTGGGATTGCACTAAAATTGTATTTTATCGGCTTGGCTGGGGTGTCGTCGGTTTTGCTGCAGGAGGTCAAGCCCGCCATCATGGCAAGGGTGACGATTGCAGTGAAAAAACGTACGTTTCTCAAAATTTTAAGATGTTTCTTTTCCATAGAGTGCTCGGAATAAGATTTCCTCCTGAAATATATATTGTTGACGGCCTCGGTGGAAAAATTTATCTTGAAAACCAAATGAAAATCGAAATCGCGACCATACAGGATGTTCCTGAAATTCTAGAATTGCAGTACAAGGCGTTTCGCCCTGTTGCCGAACGCTTGAACTGGCTCGATGCTCCGAATTTGACTGAAACCGTGGAACATGCGCTCGTGGAATTTCCGAAGTACACGACGCTCAAGATGCTCTCCGATGACGGAAAAATCATCGGTTCCGTCCGCGGTCACGTTGATGACGGTTCGCTTTTCATTGCCCGACTGATGGTTCTGCCGGAATTCCAGAAGAACGGCTACGGACGCATTCTGTTGCGTGAAATTCAATCCCTCTTGCCGCATACCCGCGCATGGCTCGATACCAGTGGCGATGTGCCGGAGACCGTCTCTTTCTACGAACGCGAAGGCTTCCGTACATTCGAAAGCAAATGCTTCGAAAACGGCGTCTCGTGGATCTCGATGGAAAAAAAGGATTGACAATTTATCAAAATAAATTCGACTTTAGCCATATAACAGGCGAACTTTTCAGTTTATTTTATAGCAAGTAAAGTTCAAATGGGAGGCTTTATGTCGTTTTCGATGAAGGGATTTCCCCTTTTTTCTGGTTTTGTCGCATTTTTGGGCACTCTCGCCAGTGCAGCGACGATAAACGTAGATATTGACAAGGAATACCAGCGCATCAGCGGCTTTGGGGCCGCCTCGGCATGGGCCGGTTCCATCACCGACAAGAATGCCGCTTTCCTTTGGGATTCCACCAGCGGCGCAGGGCTTACGCTGCACCGCATCCGCATCGCCCCGGACGGAACCACCTCCGAAACGAGTATCGCAAAAAAAGCGAGTGAATACGGCGTCAAAGTCTGGGCAGCCCCGTGGACATCCAGATACACCATAAATTACGACGGTGACAAAAAGCACCTGGATTTCAACCACGCCCAGGACTGGGCCAACACCATCTTGAAGTTTACGCAAGACATGCGGAAGGCTGGTGTTAACTTATACGCAGTTTCGTCGCAAAACGAGCCCGACGGCACCGGCGATAACCACTATGAACCCGATGAATTGGCGCATTGGGTCGGCGACTATCTTGGCCCCACCCTTGATACTACGGGCATCAAGATTATTGGCACCGAAGCCATCAACTGGTACGGATTCCCCAATTACAAAAAAGCTTTCTTCAACAACCCTGCCGCCCTGAAATACACTGACATTTTTGGAACGCACGAATATGGCGGAGAGCCGGCCGCCTATCCCGAAATCCACGAAGCCGGCAAGGAATTCTGGGAAACCGAAGTCTACGATCTTGGAAGCAACAAGGAAGACGTTGGCATGGGAAGCGCTCTCCGCGTTGCAGGCGTGATTCACGACGCCCTTACGATTTCGAACATGAACGCCTGGCATTTCTGGTGGATTTATTCCTGCAGCGAACCCAGCTGTGGCAACGGAGCCCTCTGGCCGCAAGGACAAGGCAACCCCGACAACGTGGAGCCAACCAAGCGACTCTGGGTCATGGGGAACTTCAGCCGCTTCGCGCGACCCGGCGCGAGGAGAATCGACGCCACCAAGGATCCCGAAGCAAATGTAAAGGTCACCGCCTACCGGGACTCCCTCAAGACGAAAATCGCTGTCGTCATTCTCAATTCCAAGAACGAGGAGTTCAATGTTGACTTTGACTTCGGAAGCACAAAAATTGCAAGCTTCAAACCCTACGTCACCGACGACAACAGCAACCTCAAGGAAGGAAGCGAAGTCGATGTCGACGATACGAAGTGCAAGTACAGCGTCCCGGCCCGCAGTGCAACAACCGTCGAATTCATTCTGTGGCAGGAACCAAAGGTGGAACCGCCCGCAGATTCTACAGAGGCTATCGCCTTCGGACTTTCTGCCCCCAAAAGCCTCCAGAGCACATATAAGGTGTTTAGCCCGCTCGGAGCGTTTGTCGGCGAATTCCAAGCCGGACATATCGGCGAACTCCGCAACGCCATGACAAGTGCAGGTTTAGGCCGCGGCGTGTACATGGTCAAATGCGGCAATGCAAAAACGCAACATATAGTTTTGAAATAGCCCGACAAAGCCTGCCTAAGTGTCGTCCTGAGCTATACGACACCTGGGGTTTCGCCCCTTAGAGGCTGTTATGCCCTTTGGGTAGGTTGGATGTTTTTGTCTGCTGATCTGTAATTTTGTATGTTGATGAATTATGGAACGGCTGAAAAGACATAAGGGATTAGTCATTGTACTTGCGCTATTCCTGGCTTTTTCCGTTATGGCGCTGGTATCCTGGATTCCCGTAACGGAACGCGTCAGGCTGAATATGATTGACGGCAATGTCCGCATCGCGCTCGTGACGGACCTGCATTCCTGTTATTACGGTCCAGATCAGCGCTGGCTCATCGAACGCATCGCCAAGGAGTCCCCGGACGTAATCCTCCTGGGTGGTGATATTTTTGATGACGGACTTCCTGACGACAATGTCCATAAACTGATGGAATCATTGGTTGCCAAATATCCCTGCTACTACGTTACCGGCAATCACGAATTCTGGAGTGGTCGAGTGGACGAGATGAAAGCTTACATGAAAAGCATCGGCGTCACTGTTCTTGATGGCGATTGCGAGACCATTACCGTCAATGGCGTCACGATTGATGTTTGTGGTGTTGACGATCCTACCTACATGAGCGAAGAACAGTGGCTTGAACAGCTGAATGTCGCTTACGCCAAGGCCGATTCGACGCACTTCCGTATTCTTCTTACGCACCGCCCGGAGAAGGTCGACGCATACAACCGCTATGACTTTGATTTGATTTTGGCTGGACACGCTCACGCAGGGCAGATGAAGATTCCGTTCATTAACCGTGGCTTGCTCGCTCCCGATCAAGGGTTCTTTGCCAAGTATGTAGATGGCCTTTATACCCTAGACAATGGCTCCGTCATGGAAGTCAGCCGCGGCCTCAGCAGGGAGAGTACGCGACTCCCGAGGTTCTTCAATCGTCCCGAACTTGTCGTGATTGACCTTCATTGATTCAATTGTTGCGATTTTTCGTAAAATGACCTGAATCTGCATAAAAATCTTGAGCTGATATGCAGATTTTGCGGCTTTTCTGCATAAAAAGTTGTATATTTTATGCAGAAAAGGACGCCGGTTATGCATAAGTTTGACTATTCCTTCTTGAAAAATGGGATGTTGCCCGCAAATTTGGTCAATACGACATCCTCTATTGCGTCGTTAAAGACGATGGCATCGTTCCGCAAGGAATCTCATCAGGAGATTTTCACGGAACTTGAATCTATCGCCAGGGTCCAGTCGGTTAAAAGTTCAAATGCCATCGAGGGCATCATCACCAGTGACGACCGAATTGCGCAAATCGTGAATCAGAACAGCGCCCCGCTCAATCATGACGAAGCCGAAATCGCCGGTTATCGTGACGCCCTTTCGCTTATCCATACCGGCTATAACGACATCCCTTTTTCTGTGCAGACGATGCTCTCCTTGCATCGGACGCTTCTAGCACAAGTCGCCCAAAGTCGCGGAGGCGTGTTCAAGAACGAAGACAACGTGATTCTGGAAATTGACAAGTCGGGAATGCGCAAGATTCGTTTTGCACCTGTGCGTGCAGCCGAAACGCAAAAGGCGATGGAACAGCTTGAACTCGCTTACATGGACGCTGCGGCTGATGACTCGATAAGCAAGCTGTTGCTGATTCCATGCGTGATGCTTGATTTCCTGTGCATCCACCCGTTCAGGGACGGAAACGGCAGAATGTCGCGATTGCTCTCGCTGCTTCTTTTGTACAAGAATGGCTACGATGTCGGCAAATACATTTCGTACGAAGAACAAATCAATAAGAACAAGTCGTGGTATTATGAATCTCTGCGGGAATCGTCCGTGAATTGGCACGAAAGTCACAATGACTATTTCCCGTTTGTCCAGCATTTCTTAAGTATGCTCTACCAGTGCTATCAAGAATTGGACAAGCGCTTTGCGACGGTGAATTCAAGCAAGATAACCAAGACATCACGCATCGAAGCGACTGTATTGAATAGTCTTCTCCCGATATCGAAATCAGAGATATGCAAGATTCTTCCTGACGTCAGCCCGACTACCGTAGAATACGTCTTGGGAAAGATGCTGAAAAGCGGAATCATCACGACAGTCGGCGCTGGGCGCGGTACGAAGTATTTGAAGAAGTGAGGAATTTAGATGCTCGATTACGGCTTGAAAGATAAAGTGGCCCTGATTACGGGGATGAACAATCCGCAGGGGATTGGTGCGACGACAGCGTTTGCTTTTGCACGCGAAGGCGCAAAGCTTGTCTTGGTCTACAAGAAAATTCCGAGAGCGTTTGACAAGAACAAGACTGACAAAAATGGGGTGGACCGGTATTTTGCGGCAAATGCAGGGGATGCCGAGACCGTAGAAAATAAACTCAAAGAAATGGGTGCTGATTTTGTTGTCCTGGAAGCCGATATTTCTAACGAGGACGATGTCAAGAAGATCTATGCGGCCGCCATTGAACATTTTGGACGGGTTGACGTCCTGGTGAACAACGCTGCCGATGGCGATATGGACGGCATCGATACTATCGAGAAAATTACCCAGAAGGTAATTGACGATACCTTTGCGGTCAATGTCCGCGGAAGCATCTTGATGACAAGGGAGTTTGTGAACCGCCGCAAGGATTACGGCCGGATTATCAATATCTCGACAGATGCGGCGCAAGTTTTTGCAGGTCAAATTACCTACGGTGCGAGCAAGGCGACATTGGAAACGCTTACCCGCAGTATTGCGCTTGAGGTCGCAAAATACGGAATCACGGTGAACTGCGTGGCTCCCGGCCCGACGCAAACGGGTTGGATCGACGAGGATTTGGAAAAATCGGTCGTCCCCTTAATCCCCATGGGAAAATTGATTCAGCCCGAAGACATCGCCGAAACCATATTGTTCCTCGCTAGCGAACAGGCAAGGATGCTCACGGGCCAAGTCATAAAAGTCTCCGGCGGACACGCTCTGTGAAATTTTTAGATTTCCGAAGAGGAAAATAGTTTATGAAAATGTTGTTGTGCATTATTTTCTTTCTTTTGGTTTCTTGTTCTACTGAAAAGGATGAACAGGAATTGAATTCTATTGAAAAGGAATATCTAGAGAAACGAAAAACTTTTAGCGCTGCGTATTGTTTTGTATATGGCTCATCAGTAAGAAAGATTGCCCGAAATGTCCAGTATGAATGCTGCGCGACGAAAAATTATTTTAGGGAAAGTCATACGAAAAGACTGTTTGTTGTCGCTGATTCAAGTGCGTATAAGAGTGCCTTTAGTTTGTCTTTTCCGTTGGAAGAAGATACGAATTCTGTAAAAGCTTTATATTTGTATTCAAGGCCTAATCTGCTTGTAGATTGCTTTAATCGCGATTCGTTGTATCTTGGGTCAATTACTGCAAATGATCGCTGCGGGATTTCGAATTCAAATGGTCGAATGGATAAAAGAATGTTGGAGGAACTGAAACCCGTTGTTCCTGAATGGTATGCGTCGTACGAAAAACAGTGTAAGTAAAGGTTGCTGATCGAATACGGTTCAAAGGGCGATAAGCCGTCAGTTTTTGAGAGGCGTTGCCGTTAAAGTTCGGAAAAGAATAAGATTGGATTTAATTTGTGAGGAAGGAATCTTTTGGTTCCGCGTCTTTTTTCCTGTTGTTATACAAATCCATTAGCACGGAGTCTTTCGCAATAATCTCGTTCGAGTAGTCATTAATCTCTTTGGGTTGGTTAAATGCTATGATGCTCCAGCGGGATGATTGATTTATCATGGTGAAATATTCGACGATTTTTTTGTTTGACGAGTAGACAGAGATAGAACACTCCGCTAGGTCGATTGTTTTTCGTGACATTTCTAGATTGCTCAGTGTTTTGAAGTTCTCAGGATTGGTTGCGTATTTCCCGCATTTGTACGCAAATATGAGTCGTTGGGGTATGGGAATGTCATCGAGGCTTATTTCTGTTGCAGGAGGGTTCCTTATTTGTTCCGACATGAACCCTATTATCCCTTTTGCAGCGGAGTAAGCCATATTGTCGTATATTTCAAGTTCTTCTAAGGAGTCGGCGGCGTGTCCGTCAATGAAAATATCCAAGTCCCATATGGAATCGTTGGGCGCGGATTTGGCTTTCATCATGATGCTTGCCTGTTTGTTGCGGAAAATGGCGCTTCCGTTGATATCGACGGAATTTGAATTGTTGATCGTCCAGATTGCGTCCGGCATGTACCACTCTACAATTTCCTTCAGGAAAAGCTCTGGCCATTTAGCCATTTTCATCTTTCTGACGAAGGCTTGATTGTCGGAAGGGGTGCATGCAACTAACCCGAATACAATTGTAAATGCAGAGAAAATGAGGAAAAAATTTTGTTTTGGCTTAAACATATGCAAGCAAAATAGAAAATTATCAATGTAAATTTGCTTAAAAGAAGATTCGTAAAATCAAAAAGCGCATAAAAAGATTGTATTTTAAAACCATGAAGTTTGTTTTTGCACTGCTTTTGTTGCTGACTGCCGTTTTATATGCGCAGTCCTCGAGTTCCCTGTTTACAGGAATTGGAGAATACTTAGCAGAATTAATTGGTGATGACGTGAAAAGCAATGAGTTCTGTAAAGCGAATACGACTGGCCTTAACCTTCTTATTCTTGATGGCTACTTTGTTGTTGACCGCCATGTTGGTGGTAGAATTGCTTCGATTGAAGTTGATGCTAGTTCCACCCGTATTTTTACAAGCGATATTTCTCGTGAAGTCCCTGTTTGGGCTAGAGTTTATGGCGTTTCTCAGGCGCCGTCGGACTCCGTAATCGCCATCCTTAAAGAAATACGAGCGAAAAACGCTGATAAAGTTGACTGCGACGAGATAAATGTTTCGTTCCCGTATCAGGATGAAAGTATTTACAAATACAAGAAGTTTTTTGGAAAACTTAAGGCCGCCGGATTCTCGAAGATAAGGTTGCTTGCTAAAGAGGAAGAATTTAGCGATAAGGTATATAAGAATCTTCTGCTCAAAAAATCCAGCAAGGAACAGATTGAATCGTGGGAAAGTTCTAAGCATTCTTGCAATAAACAATGGTTGCACATCACGGACTCAAAACTTTCATACTCTGCTCATAAACCTTTAAAATGGGAAGGAATAAGTGATCCTGACTTTTCAAAGAAGCCTGCTAAAAGAAGAAAAGCTTCGCATGTAAAAGAGATTGTCGATAAAAACAAACCAAAACTTTCAAGTATTCGTAAGAAATACCGAATGCAGGCGCCTCGTTTAAAAGATGTCAGGAATCGTGAACATCCTGACGCAGAAATTCAATGTGAAATCGTGTTGAAATTCACCATTGCACCGGATGGAAAAATTAGTGAAATAGAAAAATTGTCATCGACTACGGAAAATGAAGAATTCGATAAGGCAATATGCGATGCCGTTTCCGCATGGACTTTCGAAGAGGCTGATGATAAAACGACGGTGACACTTCCGCTAAAGTTCGATAAAAAGTAAGTATGGATTTGTGATTGTGAACAAGATTTATATTTATTCGCTGTATGTTTTGGGTTTGGTCCTGTTTATCGTTGGCTTGTTCTTGCCATCAGATCCGATGCATCCTTCTTTTGCTGTCGTTGGACTGGCTTATTTATTGCTGCTTGTTTTGCTGTTTTGTACCTTTTTGGAAAAAGTTATCTGTAGAGTAAAGAAATTTAGATGCACATTGACGACGTTGTTTATTGTTGTCGGCTATCACTTGTCATGGTTGCTTTATGCTTTTCTAGAAAGAGTTTTGCATTGGAGTAATGGAACTGAAACATTGCTCTTTCTTTACTACATGACGATAAGCCCTCTTAGAACCCTTCCGCAAATTTCTCCGCACGAAGGCGTAAATATGATTTTTTATTCGATTGCAATACCTGCGTCTATTGCGATTTTCGCTGATGGCATTGTTTTGCTGCTCAAAAAACTCATAAAGATTATTGCGGCGAAATACCGACAGAAAAACAATGTAAGTAAAGGTTGTTGATAGAATACGGCTCAAAGAGCGATAAGCCGTAAGGTGGGTTGTTGGACTTAAATCTAGGAGCCAAATGATGAAAAAAATGTTTATTCGCAAGTGCTTAATTATGTTGTTTGTTTTCGCTCTATTTGGATGCAAAGATGAAGTCGTTGAAGAGAGAGATAATATTAGTGAATTCCTTGGCTTGAAAGAGGAAATAGATACTGTAGCCTACCCGTATTATAAAAAGAACACAGAGCGTTATTATGAATTGAGTGGTTTTCTTCGCCGATACTACTATTATAAAAATTATGATGAAACGTTCTCGTTGGATGATGATATAACTATAGTCAATGGTGGTCGTGAATTTTACATTTATTCAAAAACGAAAAATGGCCAAAAGAAGATTTGGTCTAGTGAATGTGAAGATTCTAAGTTTCTTTCTGAAGAACAAATCAGAGTATTGGACAGTCTGGAAAATGTAGTGAGAAAAGATTTTAAAGAAAAGCCGGTAAAAGGGGAGTGGAACGTTTTTTCCTTCAATTGGAAAGGGAAAAATTTTGATGTAAGTCTTGATGAACGTTTTGAATATGTGTTGAAATCCCATTTTGAAGACCGCAAATCGGAAACGCAATTCTACCTATATTTGAAAAAAATCTTTGAACAAGGATGTAAGGGGAGAAAGAATAAAGCTGTAGGAATAATAAAATGGTGATTTTCCTAGAAATCAAATAATTCGGGTTTCGTATTTTTCTAAATTATCCTTCGTAAAAAACAAAGGATACGCTATATGAATATTCTCGTCGTTGGTAGCGGTGGTCGCGAACATGCCATCGCTCTTGCAGTCAAGAAGTCGCCGCTGTGCGACACTCTCGTGTGCGCTCCGGGCAACCCGGGCATGGCAAACCTCGGCAAGTGCGTGCCGGTGGATGTGGCCGACCCGAGGGCAATCGCTGACCTCGCGGTTGCCGAAAAGATTGACCTCGCGGTCATCGGCCCCGAAATTCCGCTGGTCGCTGGCGTGGTGGATGAATTCCGCCGTCGCGGGCTGCGCGCTTTCGGCCCGACTGCGGCTGCTGCCGCGCTCGAAGGCTCCAAGGCCTTCAGCAAGGATATCATGAAGAAGTACAACGTGCCGACGGCAGCCTTCGAGACCTTCACCGATCTCGCCTCCGCCAAGAAGTTCCTCGCCGAACACCCGGCTCCGATCGTGGTGAAAGCGTCGGGCCTCGCTGCGGGCAAGGGCGCTATCGTCTGCATGACCGACAAGGAAGCGAACGATGCTGTCGAAGAAATGCTCGGCGATAAGGCTGTCTTCGGTGAATCCGGCAAGACGGTCGTGATTGAAGAATTCATGGACGGCGAAGAAGCCTCCATCTTCGTGGTTTGCGACGGCAAGGACTACGTGATTCTCTCTTCTCACGGGTGGCATGGGCGCGTACAGCCCGGCTCCGGTGGTGACGGACGCTCTCCTCGACGAAGTGAAGAAGACGATTATCGAACCGACCCTCAAGGGCATGGCCGCCGAAGGCAAGCCTTACACGGGCGTTCTCTACGTGGGCATCATGGTGACCTCCAAGGGCCCGAAGGTCGTGGAATACAATTGCCGCCTCGGTGACCCCGAATGCCAGATTGTGCTCCCGCTCTATGACGGCGACGTGCTCGCCTTGTTCGACGCTGCCGAAAAGGGTGAACTCGCCAAGCTCGGTGCCCCGAAGGCTCCGAAGGGCAGCTCCGCTATCGTCGTGCTCGCAAGCGCCGGCTATCCGGGCTCCTACGAAAAGGGCAAGGTCGTCACGGGTATCGAAGAAGCCGAAAAGAACGGCGCCCAGGTGCTCCATGCCGGTACCAAGATGGCTGACGGCAAGCTCGTGACCAACGGTGGCCGCGTGTTTGGCGTGGTGGGCCACGGTGCAACGCTCCAGGAAGCCTTGAACATCGCTTACGAAGCCTGCGAAAAGGTTCAGTTCGAAGGCAAGTTCTACCGCAAGGACATCGGCAAGAAGGGCCTTGCAAGACTCGCGAAGATGGCGAAATAAGAGGTAACAAAATGGATTTGAAAGAAAATGCAAAGGTCGGTATCGTTGCTGGTAGCAAGTCCGACCAGGAAACTGTAGACAAGATAACCGCCGTGCTCGACCAGTTCGGCATCGTGTGGGAATTCAACATTCTCTCTGCTCACCGCACCCCGAACGCTACGGCAAAGTATGCCCGCGAAGCCGCCGGGCGAGGTCTCCAGGTCCTCATCGGTGTCGCAGGCCTCGCTGCAGCCCTCCCGGGCGTGCTCGCAGGGCACACGATTCTTCCGGTCATTGGACTCCCCTGCGCCGGCGGCCCGCTCAACGGCGTCGATGCTCTGCACTCCATCGTGCAGATGCCCCCGGGAATCCCGGTGGCCACGGTCGGCATCGGTAACGGCAAGAATGCCGGTTACCTCGCCGCCCACATCGTCGCCATCGCAGATCCCGCAGTCCGTGAAAAGCTCGTTGCCTACCGCAAGAGCCTCGGCGATATCGAAGGTTAATCCGCAAGATGTTTAGGGGATACATCAAGATGAGCTCCAAGGTGGCCGCGCTCGTGGCTTTCCTTGTGGCTGTGTGTTTTGCCGGCGAGCCCAACTTGCCGGAGGTCCAGACTCCGTGGATGAAGGGCGAAAAACTGACCTTCAGTCTCGGTTGGGGCCCGATTACGGCTGGCGAGGCTACGCTCGAGGTGAAATCCCTGCCTGGCGGCAAGACGGAGTTCCTCACGTTCGCGCATGGGAACAGCACCATTTCCCGAATCTACCCCGTGTTCGATACGGTCTATACCCGCGTCCGCAACAAGGGGCTCATGACGGAAGTCTTCCGCAAGAACCTCCACGAGGGAACTTTCCACAACACCTCCGTCATCCGGTTCGACCGCAAGGGCGAGAAGGCATGGCTCTCCGACACGGTGTTTACCGACATGAAGACCCGCAAGGTCAAGCGCTCCGCCGATACCGCGGTCACCATCCAGGGCGTGGAGCACAGCATTATGTCGGCGTTCTACTACGTGCGGACGATGCCTCTTACGGTGGGGGATACCTCCCGTTTTTCGGCGGTGAGCGGCAAGAAGCGTTACGAACTTAAGGTGCTGGTTCACGGCAAGGAACAGCTGAAGACGGCTATCGGTACGGTGAATACGGTCAAGATCGAACCCGTGCTCGACGGTGACGGCATTTTCAACTCCAAGGGCCGCATTTTCATCTGGTTGACCGAGGACGAACGGCGCATTCCGGTGCTCATGGAGTGCGAAATTGCGCTCGGGTCCATCAAGGCGAAACTGAAAAAGGCAGAATAGTGTGCGAAATGGCATGAAAAACGAAAGATTAAGCAAGTTTTACATCTTTGTGTTTGGAAAAAATGCCGATAATAAGTTATATTCCAAAGGTGATTTCATAATCCGAGGCTTTTAATGTTTAAAAAAGTGATTTTGTTGCTGTGTGTGCTCTGCCTCATGGCGTGGGCTGGCAAGCCCAAAGCTAAGGCTGTTAGCAAACCTAAGCCCAAGGCCGTAGTTGAAGATGAATTTGATGAGAGTGGCTTTGAGTCTGCTCCGTCTGCGGAAGATTCTGCCGATTCTGATGACGATGAGGATGGCGAAGGTGCCGACCCCGATGATTCGTCTTTGAGCGCTTCCCAGAGGCAGGATATGGCTGCCCGCAAGAAGTTCGAAGAGGAACAGCGCCTGGACGAATACGCGAACTCGCTTCGTCGTCGTAACTGGCTCAAGGACCGTCTGATTTTCCAGGTCGGTATGGGTTCCCGCTACCCGTTCATGGGTGAAACCGGTATGGGTATGGGCTTCGGTATCGGTGCCGAATACATCACCCGCTGGGGCTTGGCCCTCTATGGTTCGGGCGGTATGCTTTTCCCGGGTACAGACACTGACTACCCGGAGGATGTCGGCGATTTCAAGGGCATCAAGCTCGAAGGCGGCTATGGTTACAAGGTCGGCTTGAACTACTACCTGTTCCCCAAGAACCCGCTCCACTTGGGCATATCCGCCTCTTATGGTACGGTCTACTTCGACCACCACGTGGAACCGAATGCCGAAAACGTTCGTCCGCTCATCACGGTCGATGGCTTCCAGTTCGATGTTTTGATTACCTACCTCACGAACGAATGGTACTACCTGCAGTTCTCCGTGGGTATGTACTACGCTCCTGCGCTTGCCAAGAATACTCCGGAAGAGAACCCGAGCCTGCGTTACCAGTCTACGGGTAGCTCCAAGATTATCTCCGCCGTGGTTAGCGATGATAATGCTAAGGGCATGGACAAGACGGGCATCGTTTTCGGCATAGCCATCGGTTACGCCCTGCCGGAACTCTTCCCGGACGATACCGAAAAGCGCCGTCGCCAGCGTGAAAAGGAACGCGAACGTAAGTAATCGCAACCTGAATTTTCTGGTTTTAGAAAGCTCGCTCTATGCGGGCTTTCTTTGTATATGGCACTTGCGACACGCTTGACCCCCTGCTTTTTCTAGTAACTAGTAACTAGCAACTAGTAACTTTTTTAACTTTGTGCCACTATGGCAACAATTCCTACTCTCAAAGAAAATCTCGTTATCGAGAATATCCGCCCGAGCATCGAGGGCGGGCGTTTCATGATCAAGCGTGAACCCGGCGACTCCGTGACTCTCCAGGCCGACATTTTCCGCCACAGCCACGAGAAGTACGACGCCGCGATTTTCTACCGCCACGTGAGCAAGAAGAAGTGGGAAACGGCCCCCATGCATTTTGTGGACAACGACCTCTGGGAAGGCACGTTCACCGTCAACAGCATCGGCTACTACGAATACAAGATTTGCGCCTGGACCAAGGAGCCCAAGGACGTCCCGACGGAAAGCCCCGTGATGAAGCTCCGCGTGGATCCGTCGTACAGCCGTATCGGCACATGGTACGAGATGTGGCCCAAGAGCCAGGGTACCGACCCCAAGAAGAGCGCCACATGGAAGGACTGCGAAAACCAGCTCGACTACATCGCTGACCTCGGCTTCGATACCGTTTACCTGGTGCCCATCCATCCGATTGGCGTCACCAACCGCAAGGGGGCGAACAATGCCCTGCATGCCAAGGTCGACAAGAAGGGTAATCCGCTTGAACCGGGATGCCCGTATGCCGTGGGCAACAAGCACGGCGGCCATTACGACGTGGACCCGGAACTCGGTACCATGAAGGACTTTGAGCATTTCGCAAAAACCGCGCGCAGCAAGGGCCTCCGCCTCGCGCTCGATATCGCGCTCAACTGCAGCCCGGACCACCCTTACGTGAAGAGCCATCCGGAATGGTTCTACCACGAACCCGACGGCAGCATCAAGTTTGCCGAGAACCCGCCCAAGAAGTACGAGGACATCTACCCGTTCGATTACTACAACGAGAACTACAAGGCGTTGTGGAAGGAAATCGAGAACATCATCCTGTTCTGGGCCGACAAGGGCATCGAAATTTTCCGTATCGACAACCCGCATACCAAGCCGTTCCCGTTCTGGGAATGGCTCATCGCCGACGTGAAGGAAAAGCGCCCGGAACTCGTGTTCCTCGCCGAAGCCTTCACCCGTCCGAAGATGATGCATCGCCTGGCCAAGTCGGGTTTCGACATGAGCTACACGTATTTCGCCTGGCGCTCCGCCAAGTGGGAATTCGAACAGTACCTGAAGGAACTCACGCAGAGCGACGCGAAGGAATACATGCGTGGCATTTTCTTCCCGACGACGCCGGACATCTTCCCCAAGTACCTCGCTTACAAGGGCCCGAACGCCTTCAAGCAGCGCTACTTCCTCGCGGGTACGCTTAGCAGCCTCACGGGCATGTACAACGGCTACGAGCTGTGCGAAAATATCCCCTCGCCGGTCAAGGAAGAACTCGCCGACAGCGAAAAGTACCAGTACAAGGTCCACAACTGGAAGGGCCCGGGTATCCAGGACTTCGTGCGCCGCGTGAACACCGCCCGCCTGGAGCATGTGGCCCTGCAGGAATACGACAACCTCGAATTCCATTATTGCGCCAACGACCAGCTGATGGTATACTCCAAGAAGACTGGCGACGACGTGATCCTCTGCGTTTGCAACATGGACATGGACAACGTGCAGGAAGGCATGGTGGAACTCGACATGGGCAAGCTCGGGCTCGCGCCGGATTCGTTCTATTTCTTGAAGGACCTGATTACCGACGAGAGTTTCGTGTGGCGTGGCAACCGCAACTTTGTGCGTCTTGACCCCGCGAAGGCCCCCGGCCACCTGCTCGTGCTCAAGAAGATCTAGGCCCGAATGTCACCCTGAGGACGCTCAGGGTCAGAAAGCTTAAATCCGATGCTGGCCTGCATCAGCATGACTATCGGGATGTCACCCTGAGGACTGTCATCCTGACGCAGGTCAGGACAGGGTCAGAAAGTTTATATCCGATGCTGACCTGCGTCAGCATGACGGCAGGGTCAGCATGACATGAGACTGCATAAAGAAAAAGCCGCGCTTTGTCGCACGGCTTTTTGTGTATTACCAAAGAAATGCTAGAACAAGAACGTCTTCCCGAGGGATGCTACGAAGGAGGCGTTCGAGTTCGTGAACACGCTCCCGTGGAATCCGCTCGGGTGGAAGTACGAAATCCCCAGCTGGGAGTTCCATTCCTTCACGTTCTTGGCGAACGTGATGGCGTATTCTATCGAAACTGCGCCCGCGCTCCCTTTCTCGCCGAAGCGGGGGCCGAGCCATGCGGAAGCGGTAGGCCTCCAGTCGTACCTTCCGTCGACGTTCTCGACGAGGCGAAGCGTTTCCAGGCGGTCGCGCTTGCTTTCGTAATCACCGCCGCCTTGGTAGAATTGCAGTCCGCCTGCGGCTCCCGCGAAGAAGTGGCTGCCGAAGTTGATTTCCGCGCCCGCGAGGATGCGTTCCTGAATGTTCCAGAAGGTGTAGTTCTCGTCGCCTTCGTCGCTTGCGAGCCATTCGTTGTACGTGCGGCTGCAGGGGGTGTCGTTGCAGCCGAACTGTAGCGTGCCGGCATACCCTGCGACCGATGCACTTACGAACAGCGGGGAGAGCGCCCCAGCGGGATGGAACCCGAGGGTGGCCGCGCCACCGCCTGCGTTCACCTGCTCCACGTTGAAGCCGGTGGAACCGAAGGTACCGAACACGTCGAGCGAGGCGCTGACCTGCTTTTCGCCGTCCGGAGTCGATTTCGGCTGGTGGGCCGTCGTCATCGGGGCGGATCCCATGGACTGTAACGAGGGGGCGATGCACCCTGTGGTGGTGAGGAGTACGGCCCCTGCGATAAGGAGAAGCGGAAGATTCTTTGTTCTCATTTTGATATTCCTTGGCTGGGAAGGTCCCCAGCACATTGTGTATAAATTGAAAATTATGTTATTCTACATTCTGCGTCAATGGGTGCCTATTGCAGCTTTATTGAGCGTATTGTACAGGTTTCGTTCGCGCTTAGGGCCTGCAAAGTCAAGCGTGACGCGGAAAAGCCGTTGCCGGCGGTGACATCGGTGTTCACGATATCCCTAAACGGTAAAACTTTGTTAACAATCGCATTTTGCATAGAGTTGTTACCAAGATTGACTTTTCCGTGCGAATTTGTACCAAAATAGATCTCGCTGTTCCTGCAGGTGGACCCGAGGTATTCCACGTTCAGTTCCTTGTAATTGTCGAACGAGAAGGTGCCTTCGAAATCGAGGTGTATGCCCGCATACCGCTCCTTGAAGGCGAATTCGGTCGCGCTCTCGTTCCCGATTTTTACCTGCTTTATCGTGGTGGAGGCGTTCCAGTTGACCGTCTTGTAGCTGGACGGGAAAAGGCTTGCGCTTGCGATGCCCGCGGGCTTCTTGTCGAATGTCTTGAATGTGGTCAGGAGCCTCGGGCGGCGCATGGTGATGGTTGCTCCGTTCGAATTGAGCACCAGACGGAACCAGCGGTATTTCGCCATTGCGCCCTTTGCGGTGGGCATCTGCCAGCGGATTGTATGGAAAAACCCGTCCTGCGGGACTTTTACTTCGTCGAGTTGCACCTGGCCGCCTCCGTTCCGGCCCGGGGTAAGCAGGAGTTCCGCCTTCATCCAGTTGCCCTTCGGGTTGGTCGCCCGGATTTCCGTCTCGAAAATGGCGCCTTCGGGCACGTCCTTCGCATTGTCGACCAGGGCCACGCGCTGCCATCCGGAGGGGAGCGTGAAGGTCGCCTCCGCATCGTTTTCGGTAGCGCCGCTGTTGTAGTCGTAACGGATGTAGCCGAATTTTTTTGTCTGCAACACGCCGCCGTTCGCAATCAGCTCGGGCATGGCGGAACGGTCCATGCAGCTCGTCGTGGGCGAAAACATGCCGGTGAGTTTCACGTTGCGGAATTCTCCGTTTGCGCTGTTGTAGTCGACTTTCGCCAGCTCGCAGAACAGGCGCCAGATTTCGGTCTGCATGCCCTTGAGAACGGTGCTGTCTACGCTGCCGTCCTTGTTGACGGGCGATTCGATGTGCCTCCCGCTGATGGGTTCGCTGTACCGGGGGTGCGTCGGGTCGACTGCGTACACGGCCTTCGCGGTGGATCGGTTGCCCGGATTTTCGAACGGGAAGCCTTCGTAAGTGGTGCTGGCCGCGCAGTTCGAACGTATGGAAAGGTCGCCGCCGCATTGCAGGTCCATGGCGCTCGCCGTCGGTATGAACGTGCTGAAACCCTGGTAGAGCGAGTCCTCTTCCCATGCGTTCGTGAATTTGATGGTGTAGAGTGCGAGCCCGAATGGCTTGATGGTGTAGGAGAGGTCGTCGGGAATGGCTTCGAGCATGCCTTCGCGCAGCGATTTGTACATGGTTCTCGCGAAGGGGTAGGTGCTTCCCTGGATAAAGTCGAGTTGCGCTTTCCCCGTGGGATCGGCCGTCTCGTTAGAGCTCAGGTATTCGTAGACGTGGTTGTGCGAAAAGCTCTCGGATTCCTTGCTGGAGGGCCTCATGGAACTTTCGGCGTGTCCCCAGACTTCGCCGTCCCGGCGTGCGGAACGGTTCAGGCTGTAGTACACCGACGCGTGCTGCGGCTCTTTTCCCTTCATCTGGCCCTGCGCAAGCAGAACCGCCGGGAATCCCTTGTAGTTTGCCGCCTTCCGGTATTCGCCGAAGAGGAACCGTTCCTTTCCGGTCTTTACCTCGTACGTGTCGTTTCCCGCTTGCGTATCGTAGAGCAGCAAATCGCGTGCCCCCGGGCTCGAAATCAGGTCGTAGAACGCTTCCGCCGAAGCGACGCCCGCCTTGTTCGCCCAGAAATCGATGGTGGAAATGAGCCCGCGCGGCATCACCGCACCTTGGTGCGGCGAGTCTAGCGAAGCGTAGAATCGCACTGGCGCGTCGAGCGCCTTTCGCGAAGAATCGTACAGGTACGCGCCGTAGCGCCCGATGATGCCGCCCTGGCTTATCCCGAGCACGACAAAGCCGTCTTCGCGCTTGTTCGGGAACGAAATGGCCGCATTGTCATTCAAGAAGCGCAGCAGGCTGGCGAAAGCCTTCGCGTTTGTTTCTAGCGGTGTTCTCACCGTCTGCGCGAACTGCACGAGTACGGGCGTGTACCCGAGATTCTGGAGTATTTCGGGAATGCCGAAAGCCTCGGTCTCTTCCTGGAGCTGGTCGAGTGTCCTGGCCTCGTCGGTACTCAGGTGGATTCCGTCGATGATGAAAAACGGCCGGCTGAGTGCAATCTTGAACGCTGCCGCCTCGTCAACCACGGGGTCGATTACTCTGAACCGGACTATTGCCGGTTCCTGGGATGTCGTGGTATTCCCGTCCCTCATGGCACAGGTTGCGTGTTGAACGCCGGATGTCGAAATGCATGGGCTGGTGCCTCCCAAGATGAAAAGATGCAGGTCGTACGATGTGGCGTGCGCTCCGGAAACAAGGGCGAAGCATGCCGCCGAAACGAGATGTGCGAACGATTTCATGTTACTTCACCTCCAGTTTAAGGTCCTGTTGCGTACTTACATTGTCCGAACTCAGTTTCACGACGACGGTCTGTTCCCCCGCGGAATCGAATTCGAAATCCATCCCAGTTTTAGGCGATACGGCTTGACATTTGCCCTTCACGCAGATTTCCATGCGGGGGAGGCTGCTCCGGGTCGTCGCGACAAAAAACGGGTCGTACACGAACTTTACCTTGGAACCGCCCGCGGTACTTACGGGGAGCCCGGCCAAAAGCAGGTGAAAGTCCTCGAATTCAGTTTTCTTGAAAGTCGTGTCGGTGAAGTATTTTATGGCGTAGTCCAGGTCGGCGACCAGCACGGGGATGGTATGGTTCCCTGTGGCGGCGGCGATTTCGCCGGCCTCGATGAAAAGGTTCTTGGGGCTTGCGATTACGCTGTCCTTCAGGCGGTTCCTGTCGACGGTGAACATGCTCTTGTACCATCCGTTGCGGGATTCCTCTGGCGAGAGGTTCTTGGCAGTCTGGAATTTCGTGACCAGCTGGTGCTCATGCTCGGTCAGCACGAACTGCCTCGCGGTCCTTTTCGAAAACTCCCTGCGGGTATCCTCCTTCAGGGCTTTTTTCGCGTCGGGCAGCGCTTCCGCATCGAAATTCCGCACGCTCGATGCGGGATTCACCTCGCGGAAAAAGTAATCCGCATTTCCCGAGCTTTCCGCGGTGACTGAGCTTCCGGCGCCCGCGTGCGCCCCGGCTTGCGTTCCGGAGCCGTTGCCGACACATGAAAACTTGATGTTGTCCACGAACAGCGTGGTGTACTGGTATGCGGGTACGCCGAACAGGCCGATTCCCACCTTGTTCGCCGTGGCGCCTGCGTTTCCGAGCAGGTCCCTGACCGCGATGGAAATCGCCTGCGTGCGGTTTGCCTTCAGCGTGCGGAATACGACATTCCCTGCGCCTGCGCCGCCTACGAGCCATACCCCGAATTTTGCGTCCTGGGTGGAGCGCGCCGCGATGCTGAGCGTCCCACCTTCGATCGAGGCGGGGAGCCCCTGCAGCGTAAGCGTTCCTGTCCAGTCGGCGGCTTTGTTCTTGATGCCCGAAAGCCTTATGTAGGGGGCTTTCATGTTGTCGAAATCGCCCCAGTTCGCTCTCCATTCCGGAGCCTCGGGGAACGTGCGTCCGGATTCTTCCATTTGTCCGTTGTAATTGGAACCGTCGTACAGGACGGCTTCCTTGCAGTTTTCGGCGTTGCCTGCAGATGCCAGCACGAGGCCTGCGAATACAGCGCCTTTCAGAATCCTATTTGCCATAGGGATTCTCCATCAATGATGCATCTAGAAAAAATGGCCGTCCGGCCATTGCCTAAGCCCCGCGGGAACAATCGGCTGGATTTTCCGGGGAACCTGAATGTAGTAAGGTCAAAACTATATAAACGAAAATCCTCCGTAAAGGAGGATTCTGGAGAAAATTTTTATCGAAATCGGCGCTTTTGCCGATTAATCACCTGCTTAGGCCGTTTTGTCACTGACTAATATCAAAGTCGCCTTGTAGACGTCGCCGACGACTTCGGTTTTGTATTCGTAGCGCCCGTTGTAAAGGAGGTCGAGCCGCTTCTTGAAAGTGGCAAGCCCGAGACCGCCCTCGTTAGACTTTTTCTTGCGCGGGAAATTCGAGTTCTCGGTACGGAATATGGCCGTGTTGCCTTTCTGCTCGATGGAAATGTGCGCGAAGCTTTTCCCGTTCGGGTTCACGCTGTGCTTGATGGTGTTCTCCACGAGCGGCATCGCGATGAGCGGTGCTATCTGGAAGTTTTCGTCTTCGAGTTCCACGTTGAATTGCAAATCGTAGCTGCTGTCGAGCCGCAGCTTTTCCAGGTCGGCGTATTTCCTCAGGATGTCGATTTCTTCCTTGATGGGGATGGTGCGGTCCGATGTCTGGTAGAGCGTCACGCGCAAAAGCTTGGAAAGTTTCGCCATCGATTCTTCGGCGCGCTTGGGGTCGAACTGGATAAGTGCGGAGATGTTGTTGAGCGTATTGAACAAAAAGTGCGGACTCAGTTGGTTCTTGAGAAAGTCAAGTTCGTATTGCAAGGCCATGCTTTTCTGCTCGCGTTGCAGGAACGCTCGCAAGGTATGCCTAAGAACAATGTTGTACAAAACGCTGATGCCGCAGACGAACCCTACGAGAATGGAAAATAATATGACTGTAATGAAAGAGAAGTGCCCGCCCTTCATGTTCGAGAAGCAATACGAGGTGAAAAAGTAGGTTATGCCTTCGCCTGGGTTGCGTTCGATAAGGAAAAATGCGACTTCGCGTACAAAGATGGCTCCGATGACAAGTAAGGCGTTGTGAATGACGAATGGAATATAGTGCTTCTTGAAAATGCAACTCGGGACAAGGAACTTCTGGTTGATGAGGAAGATGAGTGTCGTTGTGATAAGGGGGACGTAGAAACCGACAACGCCCCTCGCGTTGATTTTGGGCGAGGTAATGACGGCCGGGTCGAGGAACGTGGCGAGCGGGAACAGCATGACGAAAAGCCAGATGAGCAGCAGCGGCACGAATGGGGGAATGGGGTAGTTGGAGGACTTCGTTTCTTCTTTGAGCAGGTCCATCAAGTACTTTTCGCTTCGCATGAAGCTCGCTTCTTGTAAACCCTCGAATGTCCCACGCTGGTTTTCGAGGATTTTTGTAACGGCCTTTGCAGTCTTTTTTATGGTCATGTGTTCAAAATTAAGTCAAAAATCGCCTTTTGAAAAGGCCTGCATGACAAATTCGTGACGAAAGTGCAAAAAAAAACGACAAAAATACAATTTAACTTTTGCAAGCCCCATTCCCGATAGTGACACAGTCAGGGTGTTACGGAGGTAAATTTGAATACGTAAAGAACAACGAACCCGTAACGACAGAGGTAATATTATGATGATGAATACGCGCAACAGGGAAGAAAGGGATGTGTACTTCCAGTACCTGAACGATATTTCAAAATATCCTCTGCTCACTAGGGAACAGGAAACTCTCCTGCTCGCGAAGATCAGGCAGGGTAGCCGCGAGGCCATGGATATGCTTGTCAAGTCCAACCTCCGCTTCGTGGTGAATATCGCCAACCTCTACAAGGGTCAGGGACTCGATGTCTGCGAGCTTATCAGCGAAGGCAACATGGGCCTCATGGAAGCCGCCCGCCGTTTCGACCCGAACCAGAAAATTAAGTTTATCAGCTATGCCGTGTGGTGGGTCCGCCAGAACATCACCCGCGCCATCGCCGAGAAGGGCCGCATGGTCCGCATCAGCGCCGAAAAGGAACTCGTGCTCCGCAGGTTCGCGAAGAAGGGCGGCAAGCTCCGCCAGGTCGTGGGCGGCAGCTACGTTCTCGACCCGGAAAGCCTTGCCGGCGTATCGAAGTACAAGGGCGAAGCCATCGAGAAGGTTCTCATGATGGATAACCGCGCCAAGTCCCTCGATACTCCCGTCAGCGAAGACGGCGACGCGACTCTCGGTGACACTATCGCTTCGGCCTCCCGCACCGACAAGCTTGCCGAACGCAGGAACCGCTCGGATGTATTCGAGAAGGTGATGCGCGACAACCTTACCGAGCAGGAGCTCGATATCTTAAGACTTTACTTCGGATTCGCTATGGATTCTGACTTGAACCTCAAGGAAGTTGCCCCGATGGTCGGGCTTTCCAAGGAAAGGGTCCGTCAGCTCAAGGAATCCGCTTTGGCCAAGCTCAAGACCGAACAAATTCATCGGATTTTGAACGAAGCCGCCTGATTTTCTTTTTCTCTCTCCTTTTATCCTAAAAACCGGTCTTTTAAAGGCCGGTTTTTTCCGTTTCTGCCCGAACTTTGGCCCCGTGAAATTGTATTTTTTACGCATATGGTTTCCAATATGAAGAATTTACGCAATTCCCTTGTGGTCGCGCTTTCTGCGGCCTCCTTGGCTTTCGCCGCGGGCGATACGAAGACCCCTCCCGGCGATTTTTACGATGAAGTTTCCCGCCTGAACAAGGTCCTTTCCGAAGTCAACCGCAAGTATGTGGAAGACGTGAACCCCACGGAACTGACCGATGCCGCCCTGAACGGCATCCGCGACATCCTGGACCCGCATACGACGGTGTTCACCCCGAAGGACTACGAAGGCCTCAAGGTCTCCATGGAAGGCAAGTTCGGCGGCGTGGGCATTACCATCAGCTTGCGCGACAACGTGCTTACCGTGATTTCTCCGCTTTCCGGAACGCCCGCCTTCAGGCTCGGCATCCGTGCGGGCGACCGTATCCGTAAGATTGACGGCAAGGACACGAAGGGCCTTTCCCTCGACGACGCCGTGAGCAAGCTCCGCGGAAAGATCGGCACCGACGTGACGGTCTCCATCCAGCGCGAAGGCGTTCCCGACCTGATGGACTTCACCATCACCCGTGCGGAAATCGTGGTGCATGCGGTGCCGTATTACGGCATGGTCACGAAGGATATCGGCTACATCAAGCTCGCCACCTTCAGCGACAAGACCACGAGTGACGTGGAAAACGCCATCCGCGGCCTCAAGAAGCAGGGCATGAAGAAGCTTATTCTGGACGTGCGCTACAATCCGGGCGGACTCCTGAACCAGGCCATCGAGATTAGCGAACTCTTCCTCAAGCAGGGGAACGTGATCGTGTCTACGCTCGGCCGCACGCAGCGCACCGAAAGCCGCGCCCGCCGTGACGGATTGATCGGGGCCGAGGTGCCCATGGCGGTCCTCGTGAACCAGGGTTCCGCAAGTGCCGCAGAAATCGTCTCCGGCGCTCTCCAGGACTGGGACCGCGCGCTCGTGGTCGGCAAGACCTCGTTCGGCAAGGGTTCCGTGCAGACAATTTTCCCGCTCGACAACCAGGGTAACGCCCTGAAGCTCACGACGGCATTCTACTACCTGCCGTTCGGCCGTTGCATCAACAAGCCCGAAAACGGCATCAAGGGCCTCAAGCTGCAAGAAGAGGAACCTGCCGAAGAAGAGGAAGGCGCATCTGCGGATTCCGTGAAGAAGGATACCGTGTCGCGCGATACGTTCTATACCAACAACGGCCGCATGATGTTCGGCGGTGGCGGCATCAAGCCCGACGTGGACGTGGAACTTTCCCCGATGCCGTGGGTGGTGCAGGTGCAGGAACGCATGGCGATGTACTTCAAGTTCGCCGTGAAGGTTCGCCCCATGCTTGACAAGGCCGGCGTGAAGATGGACGCCAACTGGGTCGTGCCCGATTCCCTGTACACGCAGTTCAAGGAATTCTGCATGAAGGACACGAACTTCGTGAAGGTGAAGAGCAACGCCCTCGTGGGCGTGGACCAGCTCGAGAAGAGCATCGTCGCCGAACAGAACTACATGGGCGACAGCTCGAAGACGGTCACGGATACGACACTCTCGAAGAGGCTTTCCGAAATGCGCAAGGCCCTCGAGAACAAGCGTGACGCTCAGTTCGACGAGAACAAGGACTACATCAAGGACGGCATCAAGCGCGAACTCCTGACCGCGATGGTCGGTGATTCCGTGAGCACGGCGTTCTCCCTGAAGCGCGACGAGCAGTTGAAGGAAGCTATCAAGTACCTTTCCAACGATGCGCTCTTCAAGAAGACGATTTCGGGCCCGGGCAAGCGCCCGCAGGCAAAGTCCAAGCAGAAGAGGAAGTAGGCCCCGTCTGTGAACGTGATGAATGCAATAGCGGAAGCCCTCGGGCGTTTCGAGAAGAGGTTCCTGCGCACGGTCTGGAATTACCTCAAGTTCGTGTGGGAACTCTTCAAGAACATTCCTGGCGCATTCTCTAATTTGCACACGACGGTGGAACAGATGCACCGCGTGGGGGTGACGAGTATCCCCGTGGTTTTTGCCGCATCGCTTGCTACGGGCGCCATCATGTCGTGGCAGCTTGCCTACCAGTTCGGTGACATGATTCCGATGATGTTCGTGGGCATGGCCGTGGGCAAGTCCGTGATGGTGGAACTCTGCCCCATCCTTACCGCGATGGTGCTTGCCGGCCGTATCGGGGCCTCCATGTGTTCTGAACTCGGGACGATGGCGGTGACCGAGCAGCTCGATGCATATAAGGTATTGGGCCTGAACCCTTACAAGTTTTTGCTGGCGCCGCGCCTTATCGCGACGGTCGTCATGCTCCCGACGCTCACCATCATAAGCATCTTTATCGGCATCGCTGGCGGTTACGAGGTGGCCCACCTGTACAAGGAAGTCTCGTGGTCGGTGTTCTTCTATGGTGTGCGCATGTTCTACCATAACTGGGACCTGGTGGTGGGCCTTATCAAGGCGACACTTTACGGCTACTTTATTTCGAGCTATGCCTGCTTCTTCGGGTTCTTCACCCATAGCGGTGCAGAGGGCGTGGGTAAGAGCACCAAGGCTACCGTGGTGGCCGGCATGACAAGCATCCTTATCGGCGGTTTCACGCTTTCGAAACTCCTGCTCGTGTAAGCGGTGTTTAACGTTTTTAAGTTTATTTCTAGTTTTTGATTGGTGGACAGGGGAGGCTTTCTTATGATTGGTAAAACAAAGGAGATTATATGAAACGATTTCTTTTCGGAATAGCTTTGTTTGGATTGCTGGCTTGCAACAGCGATGAAGGCTCGTCCACTGGGCCCGTCCAAGAACCGGTGACTGTAAACTGGTCTTTGAGCGGAACATTTGGTGGAGGAAAAGTTGATTCTGTAAATGTGGATACCCATGTGAATGGGCTGGTTTCTCGTTCTGGTTCATCTAGGGTCCATCTGAATGGCTATGACACGACCTATTTTGAAAATACAGTCCAATTGACTCACTTGCAGAATATGACCCATGTTACGGCTTCCATAGATGCAGATGGCTACTTCTCGTTCGATAATATGGAATTATTCGGGCTGCGTGATGGAACGAATTCGGTTAGAATAACTCCAAGTGCGAAAGTCAATGTTGTCTTAAATCCGGAATCATTTGTTCTGTATTCGAATCGATAGGGCGACGATATAGTATTAGATGTGTTTGTGAAAAGGGCCTCGGCATTTATGCCGAGGTCTTTGTGTTGGAGGAAATCTATGATTTCAAGTTATTTGGTAGCGAGGTTGTCTGGATTAATAAAATCGTCCGAGGTCGTACTTGGGTTTGTACAAAAATATAAGGTATATTTATGTGTGATTGGCGTCACGTGATTCCGGGCTGTGCATGGCTGTGGATAGGTGGCAATGGAGGCTTTTATGAAGAACGTTGTTTCTAGATTGATTGCTGTTGCAATGGCTATGCTCGCGTGTGTAGGCATGTGGGGGTGTACGGATGTTGATTTCCATTGGTCCGACAATCGGAGCAAAGCGAAAATTATTGGTTTTGTTGATGATTCTCTTGTAATGGTAGGGGATTATCGTTATTGGTCGGAAATAACAGATGAGTGGAATGGTGGGTATAGTGAAATAGAAGGGTTTGGACATGAACGTCTTTGCGTATATAATTATCGTGTGCAAGAGGATGGGCCTCGATGGTGTGATTCTTTGGATAATGAAACCGAAACGGGTGCGTTCATGGGACAGATGACTGATTCTGTAATTTGGGGGAGTGGTTTGCCCAATTTGTTAAAACTTTGGAAAATTGGCGAAAAACAGCATGAAATAAAGTTGGTGAAACGTTTGGATGGTTGTTTGGGTGAATTTAGAATAACGTCTGTGAAGCAGTGGATTGGTGGAAACTTTATTGTTCAGGGGGAGGGGACGCTTATCGCCAAAGGAGATAGTTGCCAGTATGCAGTCTTGGATACGATACAGAAAATAATTACTTACAAACGACTTGATGTTGATTTAGAATGGATTAAACAATGCGATGATGTAAGAGCGTGGGGAAATGAAGTGTATTGTGTACTCCTTGATAATGAAGGAGAAAAAAGTCTTGTTTTAAAAAACAAACAGGACACGATTTCCGCACCTCGAAAATTTGCAATTGGTGGCTTTTGGGGTGATATGATTAAACTGAATGGGAACATCTGTAGCATAAAAGATGATTCAATTACCTGTTCTGATGTAACATGGAGAGGTAATGAATTAAAGTTTTATCGAAATGATGAAGTGGTTGTTGAGTATTGATTTGTGGTAAGAAAAATGAAAAAATTGATAATAGTTCTGCTTGTTATTGCAAATGCGTGTTGGTCTGTCCCCAAGCCAATGGAATCTATCGAAAACTACAATGTCCTCATGGTCCATGGTGCGTACGGATCCGAGAAAGGGTTTTCCGCTTGCGATACGCTCAAGGAAGCTTATGAATATGGAGAAATGCTTGGAAATGGAGCGACTCTTGGAGGTTATGGAAATAACGACCGTATTACAAAGTGGTTGTCCAAGGAGGTGTTTGAAGAGCCTGATATCGGTGATGAACGTAATGCAATAAATTCCTACATCTACAACTGGCGTTCTTTCTCAAATCCTGCGAATACTTCCCATAACAACGCCTATGAACTGGGTGATAGGACTTGGAATGAAAGTGGAAAATATGGCAGGAGAAGGGCCTTGGTTGAAGAAACTCAGGAAGTGAAATCGCGAATTTTTGTTGATAACAATGAATTGCAAGGCCAAAGAGCTCTCCAAATCATTCGTCAGAACCTCGACCGTTACCGCCAAATACCATCCCGTTACATCCTTATTGGTCATTCGATGGGAGGTGTTGTCGCTCGCGAATATGTGCAAAGTAGCGATTACTATCACCAGGACGTTGATAAAATCATAACGCTGGATAGCCCGCACGAGGGAACGGGTGCACTGAACATGCAGCTTGGTTTGCTATTATTTTGTAGTAAAATACGCAGAAAAAGTTTTAAGGAGAACAGAGTATGAAACATCTGTTGAAAAAGTTTGGGTTTCAAAGACTGATTGTGGCTGCTTTGGCAGCGCTTGCTTGCATATGCATGTGGGGTTGCTCGGATGACTCCTTTGAATGGGGCAAACGCTCTGATCCGAGGATTGTTTCGCTTGTAAATGATTCTTTGGTGTTGCTATATAACTGCCGTTCGTACAGCGTGTGTCATGAAGGTGTTGGCCCGTTGGGTTATGATGAATGTAATGGGGGATGCGAAAATTACGGATTATTCCTTGCTAACTATAGAAAAAAACAATCTATATATTGGGGTGATACTTCGAATCTTGTCATTGCATTTATGAGTGGGTTCTATAGAGATTCTACGGTTATTTTTCTTAAGGATGACTATAGCGAATTTGGTTTTTGGAAAATAGGTGAAAAACCGAAATCAACAAAAAAAATGAAATGGAATAGTCCCTGTAACGGGTATGACGGCTACAATTTTACTCGTTTTAGGCCGTGGATAAATGGAAATGTTCTATTGATTGGGACTAAGGGATGTAATTATGCTGTTTTAGATACATCAACTGGAAATGTGAATGAACTTTCGGCAGATGGTGAATATGTTTGGCTCAAAGACTGTGTGGATGCAACATATTTGGATGGAAATGAAATCTGTTTAAAAGCTATGTATGAAGACAATCGCTATGGAGTTCGCTTCTATGAGAATGGAAATAAAACAGATTCTTTGGTATGGGAAAATGCAAAATGGTCTACCGTGTCGGAGGATAATGTGAAAATTGCTGGTGGAAAACTATTCTTGCTTGACCATCCGACTCGGCTTCTTAATGGTGAATCAAACCCATTGAATGGTTGGTCTCTTAATATAATTAGTCCATTAAGTCCTGTTACTCCTATGATGAGAATGGATAAAATATATTCATCGTTCATCGACTCGATGGGAACTGAAATAAATTATGATGCTGAAGATTTATATGTGGTAAAGGAAAAATAATGATTCGTTTGTTATTAACCATTCTTTTAGGCCTGTGTTCTATATGCGTTGCTCTTCCTCCTCGTCCAATGGAATCTGTGACAAAATACAATGTTGTCCTCGTTCATGGAGCAGCTGATTCATCAAGTGGATTTATTGGAAAGTGCCAAAATAATGTTAGAGATGCATATTCGTGGCTTGAATGGAAAAAACGCTATGAGACAACGAAAGACTCGTCGTGGAAATTAGGTGGTGCACCTGGAATGCTTGGTGGACCACACGAAAGAGATGATGGACTTGTTACGAGTTGGTTAGATTCCGCCGTATTTGAGGATTATGTGTACAAAAATGGGAACCCTTTTGTCACTGACTCATTTACATCGTCGGTTATTTATATTCAGCGTTCTTTTGCAAATCCTGCAGAATCGCCCGCATATAACGCTCTTGAAATCGGTGATAGAACATGGAAAGGACCGGATGGTTGTTCTTCCCGTCGATCTTTGATCGAAGAGGCTCAAGAAATACGGGCACATGGACAGAATAATTTGGATTCCTTGAGATTGGATTCGTTGAAAAATGCTTATCGTACTATTCCCTCACGAAACATCCTTGTTGCACACAGCATGGGTGGTGTTGCATCTCGTGAATATGTGTAGGGAGATTTCTACAATCATGATGTAGATAAGGTTATTACTCTTGATAGCCCTCATGAAGGTACAGGGGCTTTAGCTATGCTTATTGATTTGACTGATCCTAGGCCTACATCAATACTTGGTGGCGTGGAAACCTTTGCTCAAATCGCGGCATGGTCAACTCTGGCAATTGTACTGAAGCAGAATCAAATTGCAGCTATTGCTCTGCCTGTATCATTCCTTTCTAACTGGGTGGAGATCCTTGCAAAGTCTATTACGAATATAGCTTTAGACTATGGGTATAAATATACAGATCCCTTGGTCAGATACATAAACCCTGATACGGACCTTTTGGATGATATTTTTGATTCGTATGAGCCGGGTATAGAAATTTTGAGAAAAAAGACTAAGACGGATTCCTTGCCAATGTTTAGGCTTCTTTATGCTGAAAATGCTTTGACATTTACTGATCCTGGCAGAGGGTGGTATAATTCGATGGATTTGGTTATTCCTGATGGACTTACGGCTTCATTGGGCAATCTTTTTTCGCAGATTTCATCAGATGCTCCTGCTGGGATTAAATTTGGTAATGTCTTTTTAAGTACCTTGCTTGGAGCTGTTGCTGGCGTTTCTATGCAAGAAACCGGATCTTCCTTGATTCCGACAGAATCTGGCAGAGCAGACAATACGGAAGTGTTGTTAAGTCCAAATGTGAATGTGGAAAAAGTTGGATTAAATGCGGCTATACACGCATCGGAGTCTGCCGGCTCAAATATGCTAGTTGATGCTATTGCCTTGACTATTGCTGGTCTGACAGCCATAGATGTTGCGCTGTCGTGGAATCAGATTGCTTGCGTAGCTGCGAAAATTGGTGCTGTGACGGTTGCCGCAGGGAACATGGTTCCTCTAATAAAGGAGGTTGTTTTACCTGTAGCACAAGACTTTGTTGATTCCCATAAGTCTCCTGTGATGGCGAAATATCAATCGCAGTGGTTTGCTGATGCAAATACATACACCAAGATGAAGGGAGAAACTAGAAACGTTGCCCCATTGCTTATGGAAGATTTTCTCTATGAGAAACCCTTCGTAAACTTGGGATTTTTTGTGTCGGATTCGACCTTGCGGGCTGTAGAACCGGGGTGCTACTATGAGGCTGACGATGCAAACAAACAGCAACTTTGCGAGATTGGCCTGTACGGTGCCGATGGAAAAGTTGTTGCATCGAATGGTAAAAAGAATTATTCTGAGTTTAGAAAGGGTGACTTGAAATTTAAGTCTGAATCCGACTGGTCTCAAATGGGAGTGAAAATAGACCGCTGGGAAAAAGTGGACGGCTTGCATCCGGACGGCTCTGAAAACAAGAAAGGCGTCCCCATCCGTCATGTGGAGCGTTATGAAGTCCCTGCGATTATCGTTGAAGATTGGATTGAAAAGTATTCGTTTGTCGTTGATGACCTGATGCCGCACAGGTTGCGTCAAATCCGCATGAATTTCAACTATCAGGAGGAAATCGCCTGCCGCTATACTTGATTTTGTACAAAATATAGAGTATATTTATGTGTGTTTCTCGTCACATACTTCCGATCCGTTTGTGGTTTTGGATTGGTGACAAAGGAGGTCTCCTTTATGATGGTTGAATTTAAAAAGTTGTTCGTGGTTGCGTTGACTGCGCTTGCGTGCGTAGGCATGTGGGGGTGCGGAGACTTAAAGAAGGATGGCCCTGTGGAATGGGATAAAGAACGGACCATAGGGAAGGTAATAGGCTTTATTGATGATTCTCTTGTGATTGTAAGCGATTGGAGAGGGTGGAATCAAGAAAAGGGTACTTTCGTTCACGATGGCGGTATGGCTAGCGGTATAGGCCACCAAGGATTGCGAGTCTATAATTATCGCGTTCAGGAAGATGGGCCGCGTTGGGCTGATACGTTGGATAATGAAAATACGAATGATTTTACATACCTAGTTGGGCAGTTGTCCGATTCCGTGATTTGGGGCGGAAATGGAAAAGAATCTTTTTCTTTTTGGAAATTGGGTCAGAATCCGGTTGTCATGAATATGGCAGTTTCTAAGGACGGCTGCAATACGATTTTTAAACAAGAAAAAATGAGGACGTGGTTAAATGGTAAAATACTTTTGAAAGGACCACTTGGTGCAGGTGGGGATAGTTGTCAATATGCTGTGTTGGATACAATTGCGAAAACATTGACATACAAGCGTCTTGACGATAAATTGAAGTGGATTGAAAAATGTGAGGATGTTCGGGCATTGGGTGATGATGTGGCTTGTCTAGCCTTTGATAAGATAAACCTTGCTGTTTTTGTTCTTTTAAATGATGAAATGAGCGATAGTTTGTCAAATAGTGAGCTTGAACTAAGTAAATATGGTGATGTTTGCTTCATGGGAGATATTTTGAATTTTGGAGGGGTTATTGGTTCCTATAATAATGGACATGTGAACATCTTTTCAAGCGCAGATTTGGTTGGACTGATGTTTCGGAATATTGGTGGTGAATCAATAAACTATTAGGGAAAAACATGAAAAAACTGTTTGCTTTAGTATTAGTTTTTGCCGTCGGTTGTTGGTCTGTGCCCAAACCGATGGAATCTATAGAAAACTACAACGTCATGCTTTTGCATGGTGCCTATGAATCTGCAAAGGGTATTACAGAGAGTAGCGATTATCCATCGGCATATGAAGAATCTGTCTATCTTGGTGGCGATGCGTCCCTTGGAGCGTATTCTAAGGATTCCAGAATAACGAAATGGCTTTCGAAAAATGTATTTGAAGAACCTGATATTGGAAATAATCGTAACGCTAAGAATTCATACATTTACCATTGGCGAGCATTTACAAATCCTGCCAATAACTCGATCAACAATGCTAAGGAGCTGGGGCTACGGACATGGAATAAGGAAAAAAAATTTGGACAGCGCCGGGCTTTGGTTGAAGAAGCTCAGGAAGTAAAAGCTGCTATTATAGATCCAGAAAAACCAAGCAATAACTTATATGGTCAGGAAGCTCTTGATTCCATGCGTCGTAATCCCGATTTGTATCGCCAGCTTGCTTCCCGTTACATTCTTATTGGTCATTCTATGGGCGGGGTTGTGTCCCGCGAATGGATTCAGAACAGCGATTACTATTACAATGAGGTAGACAAGGTTATAACGCTGGATTCTCCGCACGAAGGAACTGGCGCCTTGAATATGGAGCTGGATTTAAAAAATAGGGATGTCGCACTTTCTCAGCATATTGTGACCGATGCGTTGATGCTTATAGTTGGCGTGGCGGCTATGGCGGGTGGGCCCATGATAAAGTCTGTTGGCATAACATCTTCTGTCATGACATTAGCCGCTCAGTGGATAGATTATGCGGTTGTCGGCCCCAAAATTTTAAGTGGGCTTGATGATTATGTTGATAGCGACCCGTTGGTAGATTATGTAGACCCTTTGAAGACGGGAAAGGGACATATAGAATATCTGAAGAATATTGAGGCGCATGATTCGCTTCCCATGTTCCGATTGCTTGGAGCGGATAGTAGCATTACATTTACTGACCCTCACAAGAATATTCCTGAGATGGCTTATTTTTTGGTTCCCGCCGAAATAGGAGTTGGTGTAGAAAATTTCATCTCCCAATTGTATGAAAGTGATGACATTTTTAGTACATACTCGTTTGCTCTTGCATCAAAGGCGTTTACAGTTGGATTGATGGCGTCTGCATCAGCGAGGGAACAGGGTTCTTCGTTGGTTTCAAAATCTTCGGGATGGGCCGACAATACAATAAGCTTGACGTCAGGTGTTGCGGATGTCAGACGGGCTAGGTTTAATGCGGCTCCTACGGCTGATAGTGAAGCATGGCGTGTTGCCGCAGTGGCAACTGCAATTGCCGCTGCAGCATGCCTTACGGCTGATGCCGCCTTAGCTTGGATTAAGCCTGCCGCAATCGCGGCAAATATTGCAATTGCGGTTGGTTCAGCAGCGCTTATTTATAATATGGTTAGCTCTTATTTATCAGAGGACTTGGAAGATGAAATGAAGTATTCTCACCAGCGACCGCTACAAGCAGACATTTTGGATTCTTTGATGGCGAATAATGGTGACGAAAGAATATCCTATTCTTATTCCCGCATAAAAGCTGGTGATACGAGTTTGACCCCCTATCTCATGAACGATTTCCTTTACGAGCGTCCTTTCGTGAACCTGGCGTTGAACGATACGGCGACGTTGAACAAACTTCAGGGAATGACTGATTCTGCGCGTGATGCATCTACCTTGAACCGAAACTGTTTTTACATCGGTTCTAGGAACGGTGTAAATTGTGCTATAGGTCTTTTCAAGTCGGTAAATGACTTGAATTCAACTCAAAAGGAACTGCCTCTTTCGGGCTTGACAACGCCCCTCCGCTTCAAATCGGAATCCGACTGGTCCAAGATGGGCATGAAGGTGGATCGCTGGGAAAAAGTAGATGGACTTACCCCTGAAGGAAAGGATACCTCGGACTATGTCCCCATCCGTCATGTTGAACGTTACGAAGTTCCTGCGATTACGGTTGAGGACTGGATTGAAAAGTACTCCTTTGTCGTGGACGACCTGATGCCGCATAGGTTGCGCCAGATTCGCATGAACTTCAACTATCAGGAGGAAATCGCCTGGGAATGTGATATTACCAAGCCGGATACGAGTTCCAATGCATGCACTGTGTACGCACGGAGTGGCAGCGGAAATTGGACAAATCCGATTGTGTTTGCGGACTCGGTGATGCAGGTGGATGAATCGGGAGATTCAGTGAAAGTTGAACGAAGGATAACGATTGACAAGGTCCCGCACCCGGTCAAGAAAAATGGTCAATTCGATTTTGTGCCGGGCGATTACGGTTACAAGAATCTTCTCGCCATCCAGAAAGACAACCAGAATACGGTCACTATTTCGACGGTGAACAAGATAGGCCTTTCGAATACGCAGCGGTTCTACTATCTGTTTAAGGCGACTGCGAACAAGTTGGATCCGGTATGGCCTCAACATGATGTCGTTCTAAATAGAATACAGGGGTTCAAGGCTTATGCGAGCGCACTTGGATATCAGGGGTTCAAGGCTGTAAGCGCTAAGGATTATATTCTCCCGCAATTCACCATCAAGACATCCTCTCCGTATGAGGAGCTTGATATGGCCCTTTCTGTTGACTGGTATATTGATTCTGCTCTTATTGAATCCGGTTACAGCGAGTCAGGTGTTGTCTACGACTCGTCTTCGGCCTACTTTACTTCGTTGCAGAAGGATACTTTAATTTGGGAAGGAGATTATCTCTGGAAATTCTTCGTCGACATCAAGAACATTGCCGACACTGCGTCCAAGGATTCCTCGAACACCTACGAGGTTCCGTTTAGTGTAGATTTGACTGCTCCGAGATTTGCTCTGAAGAGTGAAGGCGAACTGATTAATCCGAATAAGAATCCATTTGTCGCCCGTTTCACATGGGCCGGTCACGAAGCGACTCCCGATATCCGCGCGATGCGGCTTACCTTGAAAAAGATGGACGGCGACGCCTCGAACCGTTGCCAGACCCGCGTCGCGGATTTCCCGGCAATGGCCGATGTGGCATCGAAGGAGTTCGCGATACAGTGGAACAGCGTCACGCGTGATTCTATTAGAAGCAAGGGCGACGGGAATTACTGTATCGAGGCCTATGCCGTGGACTATGCCGTGCCCGACAGCGCCGTTTACGGCAAGATGGTGCGCCTTGTAGATGCAATCGCTGCCCATCCGGGGAGTATTGCGGATACCCTCTGGCCCGATTCGAACGACTTCGTAAATTCGTCTGTCGTATTTGACAGTTTCCTTGTAGATACCAAGGCTCCGGCTATGAGCGACAGTGTGTTGGCGGGCTATTCTCCTTCGGCTTCCGTTTATTCGAATCTTTCCCGCCCTGGTCGCAAAGGTTCGTATGCCTATGCGACAGAGGATAGCCTGTTGAAGATTTCTTATAAAATCACGGAACCTCTAAATGGACGAAAGAGTGCGCCGGTGACTGTCGCCTGGAACTTTATCCACCTGGACGATACCACGAAGGTTGACCATGCGGGCGATTCCGTATGGGTGGATTCGATTGGCGTGGTGGATACATCCTGGATGGAAATGTCCGGCATGCGTCTGGAAGATGGTGATTACAGAATTCGGGCCGTTATTCGTGACGCTGCCGACAATGATGCCGTTTACGACTTTGCGGATACTCTACGTGTCGACAAGACTGCGCCATACATCGAGAGCCTAGTGAGTACGAAACTTGTCTATCCGGATTCTTTCAAGGATTATTCGGCGACGATTTCTGCCGATGAACGCCATGATGTAGCCTCCAACCGCACCGGAATGCGATGCCATTATCGTATAGGCGGTTGCGGGAATACGACCGGATGGAAACTGATTCCTATAACAACGTCGAAATATGACTCTGTGAAGTTCAAGATCGATTCCCTGGAAGGCCGCCATGGCAAGTGCTACCTGGAAGCTGCCTGTGTTGATGCTGCGGGTAATGTTGCTGTCAAGACGGATTTGTTCTACATGGGCGAGCGCACTCCGGTGATAACTTCCCCAAACAACAATCATGCGACTACGAAGTTGATTGCCATTACGGGTATTGCCCCGCCCTACAGGCTCGCAGACTCGTTGAATACTATCTATCGACTGCGCTACGCCCGCATCGATTCGCTTGGTACGGACAGCGTGCTTGTTTGGGAAACCTCGGGGATTTCAGTAGTTTCGGCCTTGCAGAACGGGAAGTACCGGAATGTTTCAAGGGTCTCGCAGAGCAATGAAACCGTTTTGGGATACCTTGACCGTAACCTCGGAAACGATAATTATCTTGAAGGAACCTACATTATCGAGTTGGGAACCTGTGCTGCGGATGCCGATACCGTTTGCGTCGACGGACCTGAGTCCTTGTGGGTGACAGATACTGTGAGGGTCCATTTGGGAATGATTGATTCGGCGGGTGTAGAACACCATTTCGTAGTTACCCCGAAAGACAGCCTAGCTGTCGGCAAGGATACGCTGGATGTCTCCCTGCATTTGTCGGGACAGTTTAATAGCAGCTATTTGATGCGCGTGTACGCCAAGGATGCCGCAGGCGTGGGCATGTTCGATGAATCTGTCTCCAAGGCTTGGCGCAATCCGTATTATGGCGCTCCGAATGATACTTCCTCTGGTAAGTCCGCCGTGTGGTTCTATGAACAGGAGGACGGCTACCATCTTCAATGGAATGGACTTGCCACGGGCGACACCTTGGAGGTGACATACGATTCTCTCGGTTTCGGCCATACCTGTGAGGGGCCGGGTGGAAATAATGCACAAAATTGTGAAATTCGACAGCATGATTACGGTATGGTCGCCTTGCCGACATCGTCGGGGCAGTATTTCGAGGATTTCCCCGAGCTGCGCCCGCTTTCTTCCGTGAACAGCAAGATGCTTCTGACCGGGAACGAGGGCCATGTGGTGATGACTGCAACGGCGGCTTTCCATGTATCGCAAGTAAATGCGTTTGCGGATACTTTCTTGCCAAAAATGAAGGTCTATTTCGGGGAAAAGGAAAACGACGGTTTCTACTGGGTAGCGGACGGACTCATCAGTAGCGATACGCTCAACCCGCTGATGATTGGCTGGACTGTAGATCCGCGAGCGTACGGAATCAGTTTCAGGTGGGCCGGTCCCGAATCGGGAAGGTTCCCGGCGGAAGGAAACATGACGGTCTATGCCGAAATTACCGAAAACATCGCGAACAACCCGTATGTAATCATGGATTCGGTAAAGGTTAAGGTAAAGCTCCCCGAACTCGAGATTGTGCTCCCCGATACAACCTTGCCCGATTTTACGCTTATGGAAAAGGATACGGCGCTTGTCTGTGCCGACGAAACGACACCGGATAGCCTGTGTGAACGGCGTGCTTTCAAGCTTGGTTCCATGGTGGCGAAGTATGGCGTCAAGTACAGGGATGCCAAGGTAATGGCGTGCATCGTTGGGGCCGCCGATACTTGTATTGCTGTGTTGCAGGATACGACTGAAACAATGCGGGCAAATGTGAGCGACAGTGCCTATCAAGTCCGCTGGGATGGAAAGATAAATGGAACCTCGGTTGCGAATGAAGGGGTGTATACGTTGAAAATAACGGCATATCCTGCAAATTCGATAGATACCGCCGTGTCGGCGAAGGCGACATTCCGTGTAAAGTACGCAGAAACTATGAGGGACCTGACTCCCGCAAATCCCAAGAACCCGCACAATACGGTTCCGGCAATCTATGTCTCCGAAGCCAATCCCGATTATGGAAATCCCGGAATGTACCGTTACGAACCTACGGCAGATTACCTGGTCAAGGCCAATATTGGTGGGTGGATGTTGCCGGACTCTTCACTTGTTGACGGAATTCCCCTAAAAGGCGAAATTTCGGGAACGCAGCAAATTCTTAAGTATGAGCCACGGCGTTTTAGCTTGGCGATAAAGAGGCATAGGAAGGAATTGAAGCTGGTGGCTGTAACTCATTTTCATGGAAAACTTGATGAAATAACGGGCTCGACAATCTTGTTTGCGTCATCATGTTCGGAGGAGGATCATCATGATGAAATTGATGATTTTGACATATATAGATTAACATTCTCGGAAGACAAACTTGATACGACAATCAATATCTGGAAGAAACGAGAAGGAAGAGGGTTTAATGGTGAAAGTGGACCAAACGATGGTTTTATGGAAATCGTAGTTTTAACAGAAAAGACTTTTGACAGTTTGCAAATTTCCAAGATTGAATCGCAGAAACAATATGACATGCTGAAAAAAGTGGCTGTATGGAAATTGGGAGATTTTGTAAAAAATTTGGACGCTGATGACGACGTCTTCCATATTCCAGGAAAAGCATCGGATTCTATTCCTTTTGGCTCTGTTGAGTTGGATACCTCTTGTAATCCCTTGTATGATGAGCGAGGCTTTATGCAATCAACTTGCGAATATACAACTGATAATTATAATCCAAATAGAAATCTTCTCCACATAACATTCGTTCCTATTGATAGTTCTCGCTTTTATTCTGACAAGGGGCTCCCGAACCCGGATTGTGACCAGTATGAAAGATATCAGGTTGCTTTTTTTAACATGATTCTCAAAATTCCCGATTCTGCTTATTGGAACGCCCCCTTCGGTATGGATAACCTTGTAAACCGCACGGTCCGCTTCGACCATACGAACAAAACTATTTTTGGAGATGGCGAAAGCGGTTACTGGAAAGCTCTCGAAAAACCGGATAGAAAAGGTGTTGGCTCTTATTATGATGGAACCGAATGGAAATACGACCGTACATATGGCCTCTTGACTCCGTTTGAGGTTCAATATCTACCCATGTATCCAGCGTCAGCAATTGATGGTGGCCTGAATACGTTCCTGTTTGCGGACGAAGACGAAAACCACATGCAGGATGCCCGCTTCGATTTGCATTTTTATAGTCCGCACGATGCTTTTGATTATTTCCAGGTTGCAGTTGTAAGCAGGACCGAATTTCAAGACTGTTCCCTAATTGCAAATGCAAATTTTAAAAGGAACAATGATTCTACGAGTAAATGCGCTTTTTTTGCAACAAGCAATGATATAGCTGTAAAGAATACTCCATTTTATTCGGGGACTGATTCTGTTGCTTTCTATGTGTCTCGCAATAAAGCCATAGGGAGCGTTAAGATTGATTCAATAGACTATCCTGCAAAAGCAAACTGGCGGCAGCAAAAGAAAGACTCCTGCAAGGCAACCGATGAAGAATGGAAATTTACGGACAATGGAACTGTGTCTTGCTACAAGTACTACGACTTCGCTTCGAGGGCGCACTACTATTATGGGGATTATTCCGACTCTGTGTGGACTGCCAGAATGGTGCGTGGCGATAGTGTCATTAAAAACATGGTGAACTCGCCTGAAATTATAGGCCTAAAGTCGTTGGAAGTTCGCTTCAGGGATAGTGTCGATGTTTCTAAATTCGGGAACAAGAAGCTTGAATTCCCTGTCCAACTTTCGTCGCGGAACTTTGATGCCGATAGCAGTCGATTCTTTGTGAAATTTGATTCCGTTACAACGGTGCTCAGCAATCTTGTCGGTGATAAGGTCGATGCCACAATAAGCAACTTGAGGGTTGATTCAGCTAAGATTTCGGGTGGTATCTCGTCAATTAGGTTGTCTGCCACCAATGATACCCTATATGTCAAGGCAGATTCGCTTAAGGAAGATATAATTTACCGAAAATCCGAAGATTCTCTTGCGAAAACACCTGTGCGTCCGAATAGCGTAGCTTTGTCAATGAAACGCCTGTATAGAAATGACGACGAATGGGTTAAAAATGTTGTTGTGAATTCTGCTGTGTTGGAACAACTGGACTCCAGCGCTCACTCCCATCTGAATATCAGTGGCCAATTTCCGGGTTCGTCGGATATGACCATAGGGTTTAAGTCGGTCGATTCTATCGAAGCAAAGCGACCCAAGGAACTTGTCGAACTGCGGGCGTATCTGAAGAAGAACTGTACATACGATGTGGCCTACCTGAATGACACTGCCTTTTATGCCATTCCCGGTCCTATGCTGGATTCCATCAAGTGGAAAAACGGGGTAAAACTGGATAGCAACGATGAAGAAGGCTGGTATCGCCTGGGCTGGTTTGATGTCAACAAGTTGCAGGGAAACACCCAGTTTATGCTGCTGTGGGGGAATAGTTCTGCGTATAATTTTGCAGAGTTCAAGATGATTGTCGGACGTGCCGTAAAACCCTCTGATAGTCGGACTGTCAAGTCCCTGTTCGAGGATGCCAGTGTCACATTCCCGAAGAATTCAGTCGATACCGTCAAAAATGTCACTGTCAGAACAGTCGAAGCGTCGGATTACTCGTTCGATGTGTTCAACAACCTGGCTCTCAAGGGCCCGATTGTAGAAGTTTTGCCGAAGATGACGTTTGCCGACACTTCCGCTCTCCCGCGTATACAAATGAAGATAAGCCGCGAGGAGATGGTTGCGATGCGTGCGACCCCGCAGACGGTAAGGTTGTACAAGGTAGATTTCACGGGCAAGAGATTTGTCCCGTTACAAAACGCTCTCTATGGGTTCCTGAATGCAGACGGAAGTGCCGTTATGGATGGTGCAAAGCCTCTTCAATGTGATAGCAAATCTACGGATTTACGTTGTGCTGGTAATGATACCCAGTGGGCCTACCTGCTGATTTCCGCCGAGACAAGAACATTCTCCGTGTTTACGGCGATGGATTCCGCCATTGCGGAAACTCCGAACTTCAGCGTGACTGTCCTGCCAGAAATTGCTTCGACTGCAAACCGCACGGTCCGTGTGGATGGCATATCGAGATTTAGGCTGTACGTAGATGATGATTCGCTGTGGGCCAATCGTGGTGATGCTACTCTGCCAGACACTCTCGCTTTTACCGCGGATTCCAACGGTTTTGCCCGAATCGCCTTGCCTTCCCGTGGTAACGCCATTGATACCAGCTACGTATTCGTGGTCGCCCTTGGTGAACCTGATGCGGATGGAAATATGGAAGAGCTCCCTGCAGCTCCGGCTGTGGCTCGCGCTTTGACTGTGAATGCGCAGTTTGCTTGCTCCGTTCCGTCCGATTCGTTGTGGCTCGGTCTCGACAACGGCTTCATGGCATACGGCGCAAACTGTACGCATCCGGGTTACGGGCTGGTATCGCTCTATCGTGATGGAAAAGTCATAGCCGAAATCCGTGGCGAGATACCCGATACAATAATCTATGATGGTTCCAAGACTTCCGGAGCGTCCGGCCTGGGCAAGATTTCTACCGGTATATATGAATCCAGGTATGTGGGAGTCTCCGCTCTCGGTTTGGACATGCAGATGGCCGGTCCGAGAGTCTATACTGATTCTCTTCGTCCTGCAATCAGGAACTTCTCCGTGCATGATTCTTCCGAGGTCCTTGACCGAATCTTTACGGCGACTGCGGATGTGTATGACTCCGAATCGGGTGTTGCCCGCGTGATTGTGACGCCGGTGTTCGGGGGCGATACATTGCGTGTCATGAATGTGGTGCCGGATTCTGCCGGTCATGTGTCTGCAAGTATCCGTATTTCTAGAAAGCAGCTTGCCGAATGCACCGGTTGCTACCTCTCCATGGAAGTTCGCGTGGAAGACTATGGTCATAACCATGCGGAACAGAAATATGTTTCGGATGAAAAGTTGTATCCGTATCCGACGGAACTTGCCCTGTGGTATCCGGCACGTGAAAGCAGCGGCAAGATTGCGCATGAACTGCTCGGTACGGGGCATGACCTAGACTTGAGAAATATGAGCAAACTATGGGGAAGCGATGTCGGTCTTTATTTTGAAAACAAAGCGGATTATGCGGTTGGAATCAATGGCCCTGTCGATTTCGGAAGTACCCCTTCGTACTCGTTCGAAGCTCGTGTCAAGCCGGGAAATCCCAACGATAATGGTTGGCATGAAATCCTTAGTTTTAAGGGTGTAAATGCTCTTGACATTCGCCTTTTGCAGAATAAGCAAGCCTTGAAACTTGTCGAGGGAACGCATGTCTGGGAATCGGGTTCCATCTTGCCTCCCGTAAACAAAACCTGGTCTCATGTTGTTGTGACGGTTGATTCGGCGTTCGTGAAATTCTATGTCGATGGTGAGTTGAAGAAACCTCTGAGTTCTGGAATTTCTTTGGAACGAGAAATGGAAGGTACGTTCTCTATGGGCAAGGTCGGTAATAATCCGTCTTATATCGGAAATATTGCTGATATCCGCATGTACTCGCGTGCGTTGACTGCTGCGGAGGTCGAGGAACTTTCGAAGCCTGTAACTGATGCCGGCGAGGTTTCCGATGTCATTGTCGTCGCAGTGAAGGATATGGATGTCGTGAGCGGATTCTCGAACGAGTTCTCCTGCTCCGTGGCTGGCAACAAGTATCTTGTATCGGGCGACTCGGCAACACTCACGATGTCCGTGATCGTCGAAAATTCCGCGGACTACAATGTCGTGTTGTACGCAAGATCTGCTACGGTTGGCGATAAGCCGGTCTATGTCGGCGAATCAAGTTTGCTGGCCGGGATGGCTGCCGTTTCCAATACCTGGCGTGCGGTGACTGTTTCTGGTGTGTCTGTCCATCTCGCGGCGGGTACGCATACGTTGACATTGAAGGTTCCTGCCGGTATCCAGATTGGCGGCGCAGCACTCACGACGGCCAACATCCCGGCCTCGATGATTGCCTGGGGTGTAAGTACCTCGGACAAGGTTGCCGGAATCGTGTCTGCCGATACGGTTCGCAAGATAAAGTCGTACTTGCGCTACGAGGGATACCCGGAATCATCTACGCTCCGTCCGAGAATCCGCCTGCGCAACGTGTCGAACGAGCCCTTGAATGGATTCTCTGTCCGCTACTACTTCCGTGGCGAGGAGGCAGCGACTGCCGGTGTTGAACGCTACTGGCCGAACAATGTGGAGGCGTTCCCCGCCGTTCATTCCGAGAGCGCCAACACGGGTTACGTGGAATGGACGTTTGCCGAGACGATACCGGTTGCCGGAACTGTGTTCGGTGGCGATGGGCCGCATTTCGGCTTGTTTAACTCCGATTTTACTCCGTGGGATGCGTCCGACGACCCGTCCTTCGTGGACCCGAATTCCGGGTTGGCTGTGAATGTCGAGGGATTCTATGAGGATGCAGGCGTTGTTGTCCTTGACAATGACAACAACCTGATAGGCGGTTCCTGCGCCGAGATGGAAGATCCCGTATCGCTGGAGACCAAGGTCCGTGTGCTAGCCTCCGATATGCGCGGTGACAACCAGGCGAGCGAGATTCACTTTGTGGTTGAAAACATAGGCAATGTTGCGTTCAAGAATTTTGACGTGCGTTACTACTTCTTCGTGGAAGAGGGCTTTGCGCCGGATTATAGTCTTGATGACAAGTCCAAATGTTCTTCTGCCTCGATGGAAAGTCTCGGTTCCGGTCGCTGGCAGGTGACTGTCCACTGCGACTCCTCCCTCGCCGCCGGCAAGGCTTGGCAGAATCCGGTGAAGGTCGCGCTGCACCTGCTTGGCTGGGCGAAAATGTGGAATGTGAACGATGATCCGAGCCACGACAGCCTGAAGACGACTATGATCGAAACACGCGGCATTTGCGTGTTCGACTCTACGGGACACATGATATACGGCAATACGCCTGTATGGACGTTGCCCGCCCCGGACGAGGTCGATCCCGATTCGGCCTACCATGTTGATTTGGGTTATCATGCACCGGGTACCATACCTGTGACACTTACGCCCGAGGGACTTATTCTCACGATGGATAATTGGACTTACGTGGAATTGAGCCTGGTGACTGCCAAGGGCCAACCGGTAAAATCTATCTTTAACGGGACTGTTGACTGGACCGGAATTGACATGAACAGGACATATCTGATGCTCAAGGTGAACGGGAGTATCAAATCGACAAAGAAGCTTTCGCTACTGTAGGGAATTGATATATGAATAAAGTAATTAGAATATTTGCTGTCGTCTCGTTTGTTGCAATTCAGGCGAATGCACTCAGCTTGCAGACCGTGTTTGACAACCAGAAGAAATCCGCCTTTCCGGACACTTGCGAGATGCAGATGCGTACCACGGTGACGCTCCCCAATATGCAACCTCAGGTAGTGAACATGGCCTTGCTTACGGCGGGCGAATCGAAGTCCATAACCACTATCAAGTCAAACATGATGCAGATGCAGATGGTGCAGAACAATGGGCGGATGAAAGTTACCGACTTGAAAACTGGGAAAAAACTCCCTGCCCAAAACATGCCTGCGCAGAATCCTGCCGACGTGAACAAGCAGATGGGTTCTCCTGAAGACTACAACAAACCTGTCGCAGAAGGAAAACTCTGGAAGATTACGCCCAAGGATCCGGCCAAGCCGACGCTCTACTATTCGCAAAAAAGCAAGCGCGTGATGAAGATGAACGTGGTGGTGAATGGGGTGAATGCGGTAAGCGAGTTTGAGTATTGCGACAACTCCTGCTCGCTGCCGGGAACGCTCAAGAAAGTGACGATAAAGACAAGTGTTCCCCAGGGCGGAGAAAGTACTGTCGTACTTGAAGTGCTGAGGGCGAAGCAAAGACATTTGTTGCCGATGAAAATGTTTAATGTGGAGTAATAGATGTTTGTTCGCAGAAAGAAGGGGACGACAGGAGAGAGGGCGGTTGATATCAGCGTGCTCCTGGAACGCGTGCTGAAGAAGACCCACATCGACGAAAACATGCACCTCCAGAACACTTCGGGGACATCGTCGGGAATGCCGTTTTGCCCCATGTGCAAATCGTGAAATTGGACAAGCGGACGCTGGTGCTGAAGGCCGCGTCTTCGGCCTGGCGGAGCGAACTTTTTTTGCAAAAAAAAGCTATTATTGACAGGTGTAATACGCTGCTCGGAGAACCGTTTATACAGGCTATACGCTTTGCCTGAACGGGGCTTGCCGGTGCAGATTTTTGAGATGTTTTTAGAGGATATATGGCTGAAGAATCTGAAGAATTGAAGAAGGCAGAAGAGGCGTACAGCGGTTCGAGCATTACCGTCCTCGAAGGCCTGGAAGCAGTGCGTGTCCGCCCCGCCATGTACATCGGGTCGACCGATATCCGAGGACTCCACCACCTGGTATGGGAAGTCGTGGACAACTCCGTCGACGAGGCTCTCGCCGGCTTCTGCAACCATATCGAAATTTCAATTTTGCCGGGCAACGGCATCCGCGTGACCGACAACGGGCGCGGCATCCCGACGGACATCCACCCGAAGGAACACATCGGCACCATCGAGGTGGTGATGACCAAGCTCCACGCGGGTGGCAAGTTCGACAGCAATTCGTACAAGGTTTCTGCAGGCCTGCACGGCGTGGGCGTGAGCTGCGTGAATGCGCTTTCGAACAAGCTCGTGGTGACGGTGCGCCGCAACGGTCGCGTCGTGAAACAGGAATTCTCCCGCGGTATCCCGTGTGGCCCGCAGGTTGATGTCGGGCCTTCCGACGGCACGACCGGAACCTCCGTGGAGTTCTACCCGGACGATACGATTTTTACCGAGACCGTTTACGTGTACGATACGCTGGCGACGCGCTTCCGCGAACTTGCGTTCCTCATGAGCGGGCTCAGGCTTACGCTTACCGACGAGCGCGACCCTGAAAAAATCCAGAGCGATACGTTCTGCTTCCCGGGCGGCGTCTCCGAATTCGTGCGCTACGTGGACGAACACCGCACTCCGCTGTTTAACGAGCCTATCCACCTGGTGCTCCCCAATGGCGAATATCCGCTCGAAGTCGCCATGTGGTACAACGACGGCTACCAGGAAAACTTCTTCAGTTTTGTAAACAACGTAAATACCTATGACGGCGGTACCCACGTGACGGGCTTCAAGACTGCCCTTACCCGCGTCATAAACAAGTTTGCTGCCGATATGCCCAAGGGCAAGAAGGATGCGCAGATTACGGCCGACGACATTCGCGAAGGCCTTACTGCCGTTATTGCCATCAAGGTTTCGCAGCCGCAGTTCGAAGGCCAGACCAAGCGCAAGCTCGGCAACTCCGAAATCGCAAGCTACGTGAATAGCGCCTTCGGTGCCAAGCTGGAAGAATACTTCCAGGAAAATCCGGCCGCCATCAAGGTGATTCTGGACAAGGTGTACAATGCGGCTCTCGCTCGCGAAGCTGCTCACCGTGCCCGTACCCTCGCTCGCCGCAAGAACGTGCTCGAAAGCGGCGGACTCCCGGGAAAGCTCGCGGACTGCAGTAGCCGCGACCCGAAGGAATGCGAACTCTTTATTGTCGAGGGTGACTCTGCAGGCGGTTCCGCGAAGAGCGGACGTAACCGCGAATTCCAGGCCATCCTCCCGCTGCGCGGTAAGATTTTGAACGTGGAAAAGGCTAGTTTGCACCGTGTGCTCGATACCGAAGAAATCCAGAACTTGGTGAACGCCATCGGTACAGGTATCGGTACGGAATTCAAGATGGAGAAGCTCCGTTACGACAAGATCATCATCATGACCGATGCTGATGTGGACGGTTCTCACATCCAGACGCTCCTCCTCACGTTCTTCTTCCGCTATATGCGCCCGCTTATCGATGCAGGGCACATCTTCTTGGCGATGCCGCCTCTGTTCAAGCTGAAGGTGGGCCAGAAGGAACGTTACCTGTTCGACGAGAACGAGAAGGACAAGGCCATGGCAGAAGTCGAGGACAAGAAGAACGTGACCATCACGCGATTCAAAGGTCTTGGCGAAATGTCTGCCGAGCAGTTGAACGACACGACTATGGACCCGAAGAGTCGCTTCCTCAAGCAGTGCTACGTGGAAGATGCCGTGCTTGCCGACCAGATTTTCAGCATGCTCATGGGCGAAGACGTGGAACCGCGCCGCAAGTTCATCGAGAGCAACGCCTACAAGGTCCTGAACGATTTGGATATCTAGCATGAGCCCGACAAAAGCCGATTTCCAGGTGGTTCTGGGACAAGCCCGCGGGCTCGTCCAGGAACAGCTTGAACTGACCGAGCAGGTCATTATGCAGGTGGCCGAGAATGCGCCTGCGGGAATTTCTGACCGCCTCGTGTCGCTGTTTGGCCGCAAGGGCAAGCGCATCCGCTCGACGCTCCTGTGCCTTATCGCGAACTGCGGGGAAACTGCGCCCGACAAGGACCGCGTTGCGCATGCCTGTGCGAGTGTGGAACTTTTGCACCTGGCAAGCCTCGTGCACGACGATATCATCGACGGTACGGAAGTGCGCCGCGGCAAGATGACCGCTCACAAGGAGTGGGGGACGCAGGTGGCCGTGCTCATGGGCGACTACGTGCTTTCGCAGTCCATGCGCTGCGTTATCGACGAGACCGCCCGCAACGTGCCCGTAATCATTTCCGATGCCGCCGACAAGCTTATCGTGGGCGAAATCATGGAACTGGACCACTGCGGCGAAATGACGCTTTCCAGGGCCATGTACAACGAGATTATCGACCGCAAGACGGCCGCGCTCATCGAGGCCGCGTCGCGCTTGGGCGGAATCATGGCCGGCTTCGACGAGTCGCTCGTGGACGAATGTGCCAAGATGGGCGCCCACTTCGGGCTTGCCTTCCAGATTATCGACGACCTCCTCGATTACGGCTACGGTTCGAAGAATCTGGACAAGGCGAAGTTCACGGACCTCTCGAACGGGCTTATAACGCTCCCGCTCTTGTACTACTTCGAGGATTGCAATGCGGAGGAACGCGGCGAGATGGAAGCTTTTATCCGTAGGGCATCCGAAGAGGGTGTCGCTGCCGAGATCATCGCGCGCCTGAATGCGAAGAAGAGCTTCGACAAGGCGAAGACCGAGGCTCAGGAGCACCTGGAGCGTGCGCTCGAGATTGCGGAGAAGTTCCCGAAGAACAAGTTTACCGAAGAGATTGTCGCCATGTTCTCGAGCATGAGCGACCGCGGGAATTAGATTTCACTTACGTCGTGCTACAGGACGTCACACCGAAGCTGGGCGTAGCCCAGCAAGCGTGTCTATGGATACTCTTGTCGCTACGCGACTGCGGTATGACGAGGGTGTACGCTGCAGTGCGACTGCGGTATGACGTGCGGGGCTATTTCCTTCGCATCCAGAAGGCGAGGAACACCACCACCGACAGGATACAGACCGCGATGATGCCCCAGAACGCGATGGGCGAGCCGATGCCCGCGTCGCCGTTCATGCCGAAGGGGAGCTTCACGTTCATGCCGAACAAGCTTGCGAAGAACGTCGGGAGCGATATGGAAATCGTCACGATGGTCAAGTTCTTCATCAGCTGGTTCACGTTGTTGTTGATGACGCTTGCGCGCGCATCCATCATGGACGTCAAAATGTTCGCGTAGATGTTTGCCTGTTGTAGGCTCTGGCCGTTTTCAATCTGGATATCTTCGAGCAGTTCCCGTTCGGCCTCCGTCCAGTTGAGGCTTCGGCCCAGTTGCAGCTTGCGCAACAGCGTGTCGTTGCTGTTGAGTGCGCTCACGTAGTAGATCAAGCCCTTGTTCAGGCTGAACATGGAGAGCAGGTACTTGTTTTCCATCGACGTGTTGAGGCGCAACTCCAGGTCGTCGTTGATGCGGTTGATGATGCGCAGGTGCTCGTTGAAGTGCGATATCGCGTAGCTCAGCACTCGCAGTACGAACGTGTTCAGGCTCTCGATCTTGGAGAAGCGGCGCTCGTCCATCACGGGAATGTCGCTGTCGGTCAGGAGCAGCACCCAGTCCTTGAAGATGAATATGCCGAAGGATTCCACGCGGAACTGGAAGTTGTCGGCCGCGGAGTAGTTCTTGGGCTTCTTGAACACTATCGTGGTGAAATCGTCGTCGTATTCGATACGGGAAAGCTCGTCGGAGTCGAATGCGGAGGCGATGGTATGCTCGGTAATCTCGTATTCCTTGACCAGGACGCTGCGTTGTTCCTGGCTGAGGGAGCCCATGATGACGATGTCAGCTGCATCTTCGTTCGGGGCGACTGCGATGCGACCCGATTCGATTTTGTAATACTTGAGCATGGTGCCCCCTTTGATCGAACGGGTTCAAATATAGTAAAAAATTAGTCCTTGACGCAGCGGATTGCTTTTGATAAGTTACGATTAGACTTGTCGTCGCCATAAAGGAATATTGAATTTCCTGTATTGAGTACTATATAGTAAGTCTTTGTACAGTCCTCGACATTCTCGGAAATGCTCCAGAAAAAGGCTCGCTCGCCACCTTTGCTTGCTGCGTCGGCCGATCCTCCTCCATAGGCTCTTTCATTGCTCCAGCCCACAGGAAGCGCGGAGAAACCGAAGTCATCCGAACCATTGCTTTTTTTGTTCCACCCAGTTTGCGACTTTAGAGCCTTACCAGCTGTCTCGACGCCCCCCACAGCAGTAATCAATTCGCTCCATTCGTCGTTATTGGGAAGGTGCCAGCCGTCAGGACAAATTCCCTGCACTCGGCGGCTTGCCAAAGCACATGTGGTTTTTAAGTTGCCAACCAAGGGGTTGTCTGCATCTTTCTCTAACTTTATCGAGTTAATGGCTGCCATCCAAGTATAAGCACACCCTCTCACATCGGTAGAAAAGGAATCCGCTATGAAATACATTCCCCCAGGATAGTCTATATTACTTTTATAATCCCATATATAGCGCATGCTGTCGACGCACAGAAAATTGTTATTCAAAATACGTGTTTCGGTGGCATCGGTGTAACTCAGATCTTCCGCCATCCAAGTCTGGTTGCCAATCTTGACAGTCTTATAGACCCTACCATCTCGTTCGTCCGTTATGCTATCATAAACGATATCCGGGTTTAGGCGAAGCTCTTGCGGAACGGCCCAGTTCCAACCATTAGTCATGCTAATCCACTTCCCTCGTGAACAATAGTATTTGTTGCTGCTAGTTGCTGCTCCTAAAACAACAGCGCCCTCTGTTTCCGTGGAACACGGTTCTCCATAAGTATCGATCTCTAATTCGGTTGCAGTCTTCCAGTAGGAATCTTTGCATATACGATACTCTCCTTCCTGGCTTATTCTCATTTCACCATTTCGTTTAAGTGTACACCCTACACCCATTGTCAGTAAATTGGCGTAAGCGAATCTGGGAACATAAATAAGGTCTTCATCATCTTCAATAGCGAATTTCAGCACCCATTTCTTCAAACTATCATCATACACGTAATACGATCCTGTTTTTACTCCCACAAAAATTTCGCCATCTTCGCCACCTTTGATTTTGCCTGTGCCGAAAAAGTCGCTCTCAAATTCGCTCGCCTCATCCCAAACACCGTTTCTGCAAACAAAGCGTTCGCTAGGGTCACAGACCCAAATCGTGCGAGAATAATACTCTTCTTCCTGTTTGGTGAAAAATATTTCACAAAGAGAATCGTTTTTTATAGCCGACATTAAGCCTTCTTGTTCGGCACCGCATTCCTCAAAGCCAAAGATCATGTACCAGAAGTTGCGCACATATTTTTCAAAATTAGGAACGGGGCCCAAATCCCACTCTTCTATATCTTCACGGATTCCCGAAAGACTTCTGTCGTGATTTTTCGCCCATCCAGCAAGTCTTGCCTTCGAGGAGTCGTTGTCCCATGTACCGTCGGTCTCGATGTCTGCGGCGAAATTGGCTGCGAATTCGGTGAATTCAGCCTCCGAAAATTCATTGAGCATCAGTATGCTGATGGCGAGCAATGCAGCATTCCCTTCACCCTCGCGGAAAATATCCAAGTCTTCGGGACTTGCGAATTCACCATGGATTCCGAAAGCGTTGAAAATTTCTGCTTCAGCCTGATTCTTGGCTTCTTGCAGACTTAGACCCTTTTCTACCAAATACATCACGCGGTCGAATTCCAGGTGCGTGAGTATGTTGATGTTCACCGTATTCCTGTTAGAAAGGTCCGTCAGCGCACGAAGCGTTATCATTCCCGAAGAAGGCAGCTCTTTGTCGTAATTGACGATTTCACTACGGTAATATCCTGTAGCCTCGAGAATTGCATACTGCGATTTTAGATTGATGTTGTTGATTACAAAGTCACCCTTGTTGCTTTTGATGGTGCCCTTGAAACTCTTGCCGGTCTGCGTGAGCGTTTTTCCGGTCAGTTCCTGTACGGTCACCGTAGACCCCTTCATGAAGGGCCCCTTTTGCGAAACACCCGCCACCGACTTGTTGGAGATGGCGATAATGCCCTCATCGTCCGAAGAGCCTCCTGCATAGCCGTCGAAACACGCCGTCACGGCAATCGAAATGAAAGCTAGTGACAAGACTGAATTCAGACCTTTCTTGATGGTTTTAAGCAAACTATTTTTCATTTTGTCCCCTCATCTTTAAATTTTTCGTTCAATGCTTTGCTCATCGGGAACAGTTGCACGTTCAGGCGGTACACCCGTTCCGTTTTGTCGTTTTGTGTCGCGATTGCTGCGACACGGCGGCGAAAACTGACGATTTCCTTTTTTATCTGTTCATAGGACTTGCGCGTAAGGCCAAGGACAGTCCCCGACATGCTGCGTTCCGAAAGCGGCAAATTTAAAGCCTTTATCGCAAGTTCGCCCATCTGGCGCTGCATATCGCTGGCGACCATGGAAACGGCGTCTACTCGGCTCATCGAGACGGACTTTTCCGTCTGCCGGTAATTGCCGTTCTTGTCTCTTTTCAGGAGTCCCAGCTTCACCAATAAATTGAGCGTCTCGGAGACCTCGGCCGCGGTAATCGCCGGTTCGCAGGCTCTCGCCATTTCGAGGGGCTTTGCTCCGGGCATATGCGGAGCCAGTTCGCGCAATACCGGATTCTTCCACGATTTAAAGTAATCGAACTCGTCGCCCCCGAGCATATGCACCTTGTGGGCTCGCGCCAAAGCGCACTGTGCCTCGAAAGCGGCACGCTTCGCGGAGTCCCCCTTCGCATGGGCGTACGAAACCATCAAGACGAAATACGTGTTTTCGAAACCGGCAAGCCCCATGGCATTTGCCACCGACCCGGCCACCCCAAGGCTCAAGTTCCTCTTCCCTTCGCAAACATACTTCAAGTAAACTGCAGACGAAAACCCGGCAGCACGCGCAAATTCACGCCAAGAAAAAGCAGAACATCGTTTTTGTTCATCGTAATAATCTTGGATATACTTACGATAATCCGTATATTCTACAATTTCTTTCATGAACAAAAATATATATCCAATCTCTTAGTTTTGTGTACAAAAATTGCGTTTTTGAGCAAATTTTACCATTTTTATGAAATTTTTGAAAAATTTAGCAAAGTTGGATACACTTGGTGTATCCACTGGATACAAAAAATCCCCGACCGAAGTCGGGGAAAATGTTGAAGGGGCTGGACCATCAAAATTAGTCCTTGACGCAGCGAACGGACCTGCCGATTATTTTTCGGGATGATGTTTTTGTAGGGTTAGATATATCATCTGTTGAGTACAATCCCATGACGTTGCACCATTCATTGTAACACGTGCCGTTAAACCAGAAACTTGCCGAGGAACCATAATCATAAAATGACGTGTTGATAGAGCCGTCTGCATGCTGTTGGTTGTTTGCTTCTTCGATTGGCAATATGGAAAAGCCGAAGTCATCCGTTCCGTTGCCGTAGACGTAGAATGAGTCTTTTGCTTCCCAAATTTGCGAGCGGAGGGTATGCCCATTCCAACCGTTTGTCGCTTTGAGTTTCCTTCCTGCCAACAATGGTCCTCCCGCTTCTGCGATCAGTTCTAGCATTTCTGTTGAGTCGGGCAGGTGCCAGCCGTTGGGACAAATGCCTTGCCACTTTTCCGGTAAATAGCAGTCCGTATTTTCTTCGCATTCCTGATGATTTGTCGGGAGTGCTACGGAGTCGACGGCGGCCGTCCAGGAATACAGGCGTCCCGCTATATCGCAACGGGCCGGAATATTGTCGTGGCACCAGCTTCTGCCTTTCAGGCTTGGGGTCTTGACGCTGTCCGCATAGTTCAGGTTTTCGGCCATCCATGTCCGGTTGCCGATTTTGACGGTCCTGTAGACCTTGTTGTCTCGTTCGTCGGTCATGCTGCCGTAGGCGACATTCGGATTGAATCGCGCTTCTTTCGGCACATCCCAACTCCAGCCGGGGAGCGTCTTGTCTATATCCATGACGCAGCGGACAGAGATTCCGGTGTTCCGGTCCTCTTTGGGGTAAACATTTTGATAGGGGTTGCCGTTCATGAACATCGTAGAGTAGGATTTGCCGTCTTCGCTTATGGTTGAGCTCCAGTAGGCGGTATGGTTGCCGACATGCGCAAACTCTCCCGATTGGGTTCTAATACCAGCGGGTAGTGCGGAAAAGCCTAAAGCGTTGTTTCCGTTGCGGTTGACATAATCGTCTTTGTACCATCCGATTGCGGACTTGATTAAATCCTCTTCTCCCGTAATTGCGGGATTGAGATATCCCAGCTCGCTTATCGTTGGCAAGTGCCAGCCTGAGGGGCAAGCTGCGAGTGCCGCAGCCCAGGTGTACAAGCGCCCCGTCACCTCGCAGTGCGCCGGATTGTCGTTGTAACACCAGCTGTTTCCTTTCAGGCTGCTTGTCGCGACGCTGTCGCCGTAGTTCAAATTTTCGGCCATCCAGGTGAGGCCGTTTATCAGAATGGTCTTGTAGGTGCGGCCGTCGCGATTGTCGGTTAGGGTACCGTACTCTAGATTTTGATTGAAGTATCTTTCCTTCGGAACGCACCAACGCCAGGACGTGTCGGAACAGTCGAGCACGGCGGAGGAACTGCTGGCGGGCTTTTCTTCGAACGATGAACTTGCAGGCATGCTCGATGAGCTTGCGGGCTCGCTCGATGAACTTTCCAGCTGGCTTGACGAACTGGTCAGTGCGCTAGATGATTCTTTTGAATCAGAAGACTTGACGACGGCCTGCGCATTCGATGAGGAACTCTCGGTCGAATCAGCGGTATCGTCGTCGGGCAATTGCGCAATCGTGTCGACGTTGCTACAGCCCGCAAAAAAAGCGATTGCGGGAATCGCGATAGCTTTCCAACTGGGTTTCATGCCGAATTCTCCTTACTAGGAATATATATACAAAAAAGCCCCGGCGCAATGCCGAGGCTTCTTGAAATCTATTGAATGGTCGCTATTACACGCCCTTCTTGAAGTGGTTGGACCACCAGAGAACGATCGGCGAGCAGATGCACACGGAGGAGTAGGTACCGATGAGGATACCGAAGCACTGCACGAGACCGAAGTCGCGGATGGAGGAACCGCCCTTCACGGCGAGGATCACACACACGAACAAGGTCGTGAGAGAGGTGACCACCGTACGGCTGAAGCACTGGTTCATGGACTTGTTGATGGTCTCGCCGAAGTTCGCGGAACCGAACACCTGGGTGTTTTCACGGATGCGGTCGAAGTTAACGATGGTGTCGTTCACGGAGTAACCGATCATCGTGAGGAGCGAGGCAATCAGGGCGCCGTCGAAGGAGAGGCTGAAGGCGGAGATGAAGCCGAGCGTGATGATGGTATCGTGCACGAGGCCGAGCACTGCGGCAACACCGAAGCCGAGACCGAACTTACCGAAGCGGAACCACACGTAGAGCAGGATGCCGATCCAGGCGAGAATCACGGAAAGGATCGCGTTGAAGCGGAGTTCCTTACCGATGGTCGGACCGACGTTGTCCTTGGCCACGATGACGCATTCCTGACCGGCCTTCTTGAAGGCGTCAGCCATCTTGACTTCGAACTGGGCGTCTTCGGAAGCGCGCATGCTAACCTGGTAGGAGTTGGCAGAAGTACCGCCGAGAGAGCGGACCTTCGTGCCCGTAATGCCGGCGGCGGAGAGGGCCTTGCTCAGGTCCTTTTCGTGCTTGGCGTCGTCCTGGTACTGGATGGTGTAAACCTGACCACCAGTGAAGTCGATGCTGAAGTCGAATCCCTTGATGGCGATGCAGGCGATGCTTGCCACGATGAGGATGAGCGAGATGAGGCCGAACTTGCGACGGTTCGGAATAATCGGGAGGTTCGCCTCGTTGATGGCCTTGAAACCGTTACCGATGGAGAGCGTCGTGGCATCACGCTTGGCGAGTTTCCAGTCGAGGATAGCGCGGGTGAGTGTGATGGCACAGAAGAGAGAAGTGAGAATACCGATAGTAAGCGTAAGACCGAAACCCTTCACGGAACCGGTACCGATCTTGTAAAGGATAAGGCCAGTGAGAACGGTCGTCAAGTTGGAGTCCAAGATGGCGCCGAATGCGCGTTCGTAACCCTTGGCGACGGCTGCACGAGCGGTGAGGCCTGCCTTGAGTTCTTCACGGATACGTTCGTAAATAATCACGTTCGCGTCGAGCGACATACCCACGACGAGGATGAAGCCCGCAATACCGGGGAGCGTGAGGGTCGCGTTGAACACGGACATCACGGCGGCGGTCACGAGGGTGTTGATGAACATACCGATGCTCGCGATGAAACCACCGAGACGGTAGTAGGCCACCATGAACACCAAGCAGAGGATAAGACCGATGGCACCGGAACCGAAGCCCTGGACGATGTTTTCTTCACCGAGGGTGGCACCGACGGTACGGCTTTCGATAATCTTCATCGGGGCCTTGAGGGCACCGGCGCGGAGCACGACAGCGAGGCGGTTGGCTTCGGCCATGTCGTCGAGGCCGGTAATCTGGGCGTCGCCGTTCGGGATGCGTTCGTTGATGCGCGGGGCGCTGATGACCTGGTTGTCAAGAACGATGGCCATCTGCTTGCCGACGTTGGCGGCCGTGACAGCGGAGAACTTCTTGGGACCGATGCCGCCGAACTTGAGGGTCACGGCGATTTCACCGGCGCTCACACCGTCAGAGATGCGGTGCGGCTGTGCGTTCACGATATCGTCACCGCCCATTTCGGCGCGGCGCTTGAGCAAGTAGAGGCGCTTGGCCTTCACCGGGGAGTCGTTCTTGATCTTTTCGAGACCGCTACCGAAGGCGAAGTTCACGTCACGCGGGATGAGCTTCTTGACACCGTCGAGTTCGAGGAGCTTCTTGACCTTCTCGATATCTTCTTCGGCGATGAAACCACCATTGCCGACGTTCATGTAGTAGGCGCTGAGAGCCTTCCCGACCGCGGATGCCGGTGCGGCTTCGGTTTCTTCCGTCTTGGCGGAGTCTTCGGCCTTCGGGGCTTCGGCGGCAGCGACGTTGCCGCTCAGGAGTTCTTCATCGGAGAGCTGCTTTGCGGTATCGGCGGCGGCGACCGTAGAGTCCTTGACGGCGGCGCTGTCCGTAGCGGCGGAGTCGCCGGCGGTCACGTCGGTAGTCTGACGGGTCAGGTACTGGTCGATGAGGGTGAGCGTCGTGTTGAACTTTTCAGATTCAGCGAGAATCTTGAATTCAAGCTTTGCGGTAGAACCCACGAGCGACTTGGCGGTAGAATCGTCCACGCCGGCAAGTTCGACCAGGATGCGGTCGTCGCCGGAGGGAGAAATCTGCGGTTCGGAAAGACCGAACTGGTCAACACGGTTACGGATAATTTCCAGGGACTGGGCCTGGATGTCCTTGATATCGTCATCTTCCTTGAGGCCGGACGGGTCGATTTGGAGCGTGATGCTCGTACCGCCCGCGAGGTCAAGGCCGAAGTTGATGGACCTAGTTGCAAGTTTCGGGTTTTCCTTGAGGAAGGCCTTCTGCTCTTCGCCCTTCTTGGTGTGAACCTGGATAGAGGGCCAAACAGTGTAGGCCGAGAGTGCAATGACGAGGAGAATAAAGAATTCTCGCATGCCGAATTTATGTTTGTTCATCTGTAATCCCTTAATAAGGCATTAATACGCATTTAGTTGCGGGTCAAATGTAGAAAAATCGTCGCTAGTAATTTGTTACTAGTTGCCGGAAATGCCTGTGAGAAGGGGCTTTTTTGAGTGGTTTGAGGGGGAGGTGTCCTGATTGATATTTCGTCTTTGTAAAAAACACCATGTAAACAAGGTTTTTCGGCTCATTTTGATGAACGTAAATTACCGAATTACTTGATTTCGAATTGCGGGTCGCTGCCGGTGAGCGTGACGGCGAGTGTCATCTTTTTGCGGCCGAGGGTGCGGACTACCGAGAAGGTGTCGCCTTCGCGGACGATTTCCATTTTGCCGTCGCGGAGGACGGGATTGCTGCTCCGCATTTCGGTGAGTTCTTTCACCAGCGCGTAGACGGGTTCCTGCTGCATTTCGGGCAGTTTTTCCCAGGGGACGCTCCGGCGGTTGTCGGGGTCCTTGCCGCCAAGCATTCCGAGTTCCTCCCCGTAGTAAATGCAGGGGGCCCCGGGCATGAAGAACATCAGGGTGAGCGCGAACTTGATGCGTTCCCAGCCCGCGCAGGGCTGCGACTTGAGTCGCGTGGTGTCGTGGCTCCCGAGCAGGTTCATGGGAATGTCGCCACGGCCTTCGGGGAAGGCGGCACGAACCCGCTCGCAGAATTCTTCCGTCGTGATGGGCGCCTTGTCGAAGAGGTACTTCATGACTGCCTTGCGGAAAAGGTAGTTCATCACGCCGTCGTACTGGTCGCCTTGCAACCAACGCTCGGGTGCATCCCAGATTTCGCCCACGATATAGGCTTCCGGGTTGATTGCCTTCACTCGGCGGCGGAATTCCTGCCAGAACGAATCGTCGTTGATTTCGTTCGGCACGTCGAGGCGCCAGCCGTCAATGCCGCGCTTTGTCCAGTATTCGGCGACGGAGAAAAGGTATTCGCGCACTTCTGCACAATCGGTATTGAATTTCGGGAGTGCGGGAAAATTCCACCAGCATTCGTAATTGGGCTTGCCGGAGTAGGCGTTCAGGGGCCATCCCTTCACGTGGAACCAGTCCACGTACGGCGAATTCGGGCCCAGTTCCATGAGGCTGTTGAACTGGAAGAACCCGCGGGAGCAGTGGTTGAAAACGCCGTCTAATATAATACGCAGGCCGAGTTTGTGCGCCTTTTTGACGAGGCTGTCGAAGTCCTTGAGGGTGCCGAGAACGGGGTCAATTTCGAAGTAGTCCACCGTATGGTAGCGGTGGTTGGAATTGCTCTTGAAAATCGGGCAAAGGTAAATCGCGTTCGCCCCGAGTTCCTTGATGTATGTGAGCTTGTCCTCAATGCCGGCGAGGTTTCCGCCGAACATGTTCTCGCGCGTGGGTTTGGAGCCCCATTCTACGAATTTTCCTGCGGCATGGTACCGCTCCGAACGGCAGAACCGGTCGGGGAATATCTGGTAGAAGATAGCGTCTTTGACCCAGGCAGGAGCGAACATGTTAGTAGTTATTAGTTAATGGTTACTAGTTGCTAGAATTTCTAGTGTCAAGTAACTTCTAGACGCCTATAACACTAGTAACTAGTAACTCAGAACTCGGAACTCGGAACTTAAATCTTCCACATGGGGCGGCGCCTGCGGGTGTCGACCAGCTTGCGGATTTCGGAGTTCAGCGCGGTGAAGGTCTCGAGATCTTCGACCGTAAGCGGGAGCCTGTAAGTCCAGTTGTTGCCGCCCACGGTTCCCGGAATGTTCACGCGTTCTTCTTCGGGCGGAATTTCGGAAAGCGTCGAGGAGAGCGCGAAGTAATCCTGAACGGGCAGAATGCAGAACATGCTGTTCGACGAGAACACGTGCGTGAGGATGTTGCGGACCACCGGCGGGGTGAGCTTTTCGGGCGCCTTGCCGGTCATCTGCGCGTGCGACCAGTACAGGTCACGGTCGAAGTCCTTCTCTTCCCAGAGCCCGCGGAGGCTCGAGGTGTCGTGGCAGCTCGTGGTGCACACGGAGAGGCGCGGGTATTCCGCCATTTCGTAGTAGGGCGAATACGGCGCGTTCCAGTTGCGGGCCCAGCGTTCGATGCGCAGCGAAAGGATGTTGAGTTTCTTCAGTACGACCGGCACGCAGTTCGGGACGGCACCGAGGTCTTCGGCGCACACGAGCATGTCGGTTTCCTTCGCGAGTATGGTAAGCAGCTTGGTGGCGTTCTCTTCCCACAGGCCTTCCTGCGCGGCTTCGTTCGCGTGGATGATGTCCTTCAGCTTGTCCTGCTCGTATTGCGGGAGTGTGCCGAGCACGGGCTGGTTGTACCAGTACCAGAACGGGTAGAAGGTATTCTCGTCGCCCGCCGGGATAAAGATGCGGTTCCAGTAGACCTTGAGGAGGGCGTCCTTCACGTTCTGCGGTTCGTCGAGCGAAGTGATGGCGCGCTCGTTGTAGAATTCCGGCTTGAACACGAATCGGGTGGCCTCGTTCGGGAGGCTCTCGAAGTAGACAGAGACGAGGTTCTCTGTCTCGTCGCCGAGGAATGCGCGGAGCTGGTCCACGGAGTAGTTCGGGCGGCGCAGGTATTCGAGCGTCTCGCGGCTGAAGCCCGCGTTGTGGAGCAGTTCCCAGGTAAGCGGGATGCACGGGTTGAAGCGCCCGAGGATTCCCGTGACTTCGCGCTGCGGGATAGACCAGATGCGGAAGAAACCGAGCACGTGGTCTATGCGGTAGGCGTGGTAGAACTTGCTCGCCTGCGCGAGGCGGTCTTTCCACCAGTGGAAACCGTCTTTCTCGATGACGTCCCAGCGGTAGGTGGGGAATCCCCAGTTCTGCCCGCTGTAGCTGAACATGTCAGGAGGTGCGCCCGCGCGGTCGTCGAGCGAGAAGTAATTGCGGTTGGCCCAGACGTCGGCGCTGTCCTCGTTGATGAGGATGGGAATGTCTCCCTTGATGTGGACTCCGAGCTTGGTGGCTTCGCCCACGGCGGCCGAGAACTGCAGCTCGGCTACGAACTGCATCCATGCCTGGTACAGGACTTCCTTGCGGTACTTGGTCCAGAGCTTGTCGAGGTCTTCTTCGGTGGGCTCGCGGTATTTCTTCCAGTCTTTCCAGCTGGATTCTCCGTTCTGGGCCTTGAGCGTGCTGTATACGCAGTAAGCCTTCGCCCAGGTGTTGCTGTCGATCCATTTCGCGAGGCTCTTGTCCTTCTTGATTTGGTCGTAGCGGTTGTCGAAGATGCGGCGCAGCATCGTGCGCTTCCACGTGGAAATCTTGTAATAGTCAATTTTTGTCTGGTGGTCGAATTCCGATTTCGCTTCCTCGATTTCGGATTCGAACTCGCCGGAACCCTGCACCGCCTGGATGTTGATGAAAACCGGGTTCAGTGCGAAGGCGCTCCGCGCGCTGTAGGGGCTGGCCTCGGCGCCCGTGTCGTTCACCGGCAAGAGCTGGATGATGTCGAAGTCGCACATCCTGCACCATTTGGCAAACGGGATGAGGTCGAGGTATTCGCCGATGCCGATGCCGGCTCTGCTGCGGAGACTGAAGAGGGGGACGGCTACGCCGCTCTGGAAAGAAGAAATATCACCGTAACGCATGCCTTTAAATATAGTAAAGAGGGACGAAAACGTGATTTGGGGTGCCGTGGAGGGCTCTTTTCCTCGGGTTGACCGCCGGAATAATTATATTCACCAGCATGAGTTGGGAATGCCGGTATTTGAGAGAAACATTCTGCGACAAGCGGAAACAGGAATGCAATCCGGGGGAACCGGGGTGCGTTTTGCGCGGGAAGGTGAGTTTCCCGTTAAAAGATGCGCCCGCGCCGCGTGTCAAAAAGCCCTCCGGCCCCAGCGAAAAATGACGGCCCGAAATGGGAAGCCCCAAGCGGAACAGCCCGAAATGCCATAAAAAAAGGTATCAAGAAAAATCTTGATACCTGTAATTCTATTAACTAATAACCAGCGACTGGCGACCAGTAACCAGCGGGCCCATTAAATGAGGCGCAGGATTTCTTGCGTGGTCTGTTCGGCGAAGCTGTTGTCCTGCACGAAGCGGCGCACTTCGGTCGGGTTGATGCGTGCGTATTCGGAGAGCGCGCGCCCGATACCGTTCCTAATATAATAGTCGTCTTCCTTGGCGCAAGTGAGGCAGAACTGGCGCAGGAGCGGCCAGTCGGTGCGGTCCTTGTACTGGATCTGGAAGATGATGGCGCTACGGCGGACCCAGATGTTCGGGTCGCGAATCCATGCGGTGATCTTGCTGCGCAGCGCGGGAAGCCTGAGGGCGAGGTCGCCCAGGATGCATGCGGCGAGCGTGTCGACCGTATCTCTCCAAGCGCGGGTCTTGATAAGCTTTTTCAGAAAGTTAAGGTGCTGACCGCCGAGAAGGTCCTTGTGGCGGAAGAGGTAATCGCATGCCGCGTACTGGATTTCGCGGTAAGGCTGCGACCACATGTCTTCGACCCTGGCTACGAGTTCAGCGTCATCTTTGGGCGGGTTCCTGTCGAATATCGGGTAAGTGACTTCGCGCCGCGGGACCAGCCTGATGCCGAGGAAATCGAATTGTTCCCTCGTCTTCTTGGACATCTCGTGTGCTTCTTCTTCGTTCGCGATAGCACGTAGTGCAAGTAGTATTTCTTGAGTGAACCTTAACATGACCCCACAAAAATAGTCCCAAAAGATTTTTTTTTCTAGGTCTTGACAAAACTTTTTTTTAAAATTTTTTATTTTTTCAAAGCTTTTTTGCAAAAAAATGACAAAAAATACTCTTGACAACGATTTTTTTTGAGATTTTAAGGCTTTATGGCTACTGAAAACGGCTCCTTATATAGTGATGTAATTGAGGTCCCGCCCGAACTTCGCGGCCCTTCCAATGAAGAAATTTTGCAGATGTCGGAGCGCGAAGACTCCGAAAGGCGCCGCCGTGCGGCCGCCAGGCCCTCGAAACGCGAAAGAATGCGCCGCAAGATGAACAAGGAACTCGCCACCATGTCGCAGATCGGTGCGGGCATTGCTCGGGCCAATACGCGTCAGTCCGCCCCCATTCAGCACGTATCGGCGAAGAGCGGCGGACCGAAGGGGGAGGAGGGCTTCCAGAAAAAGCAGCCGTCCTTCGCCCGCAAGAAACTCGAATCGCTGTTCAGCGCCGCCTTCCATCGCGACCGCCATGTGGAAGAAGCTCCCGTTTCGGCTCCGGTGAAAAAAGAACCGAAGTTCACTCCGCCCGCAGTCCCGTCGTCGGGGCGCGTGCTCAGCGGTTCCTTCGGGCCTAAGCGTTCCGACGAGGCGAAGGCGAAGGTCTATTCCGTCGCGGAACTCGAACGCATCCGCATGGAAGAACGCGCCAAGAAAATCCGTGCCGAACTCGCCCGCAAGAACAAGACCGTGGCACCCGCAGTCGCTGAAGACGGCACTCCGGTGAAGCGCCCGCGCGGACGCCCGCGCAAGAACCCGCTGCCTCCGCCCGAACAGCCGTAAACACCAGAAAAGAGAATGCAAAAAAGCCCGCCTTCTTTCGAAAGCGGGCTTTTAAGAGGCAACGATCAGACTCGAACTGATGAATAAGGCTTTTGCAGAGCCGCCCCTTACCAACTTGGGTACGTCGCCGATTGTGAGCGCTAATATAGGTAATGATTGCGGTTTTATCAAGGGGCAAATGCGAAAAAAACTAGATTTCGACCATGTTTGGTGCAGTAACGCGCGCGTTCGGCGCGATTAAGGTGAATTTGGCCGCCCTGCTCGGGGAATTGTGGATGCGCAGCCTGCGGGTTCGCATCGATGCCCCCGCCGATTTCGGGCCGGGCATCCTGGGTTGCTGGCACCGCGACCTGCTGGTGAGTTTCGCCGCGTTCAAGGGCAGGGGAGTGCACGCTCTCGTATCGGAATCCGGCGATGGGGAATTCCTCGCCCGCGCCATCGCCCGCATGGGCTTCCGGGTCAGCCGCGGTTCGGACACGCACGGTTCGCTCAACGTGCGCCATTTGGTACAAACTCTCAAGGAAGGCGGAACCGTGGGCATGGCGCTCGACGGTCCCCGCGGTCCGGCACTGCAGGTCAAGCCGGGTACGCCCTGGCTTTCTAAAGTTTCCGGCCGCCCGATATGGCTTATCTGCCCGCGCTACGGCGCGCATTTCCGCCTCAAGACCTGGGATAATTTTGTCGTTCCCTTGCCGTTGTCATCAATTGACATTCGAATTAAGTATTTTTGCCAAGAAGAAACAAAAAAACAAAAGGAGTAACCGTCGTGATTACATTGCCGCCAAAATTTGTCGCGTTTGACCTCGAAACGACCGGGCTTGTGAATACCAAGGATGAAATCGTCGAAATCGGTGCCGTGAAGTTCACCGTGGCCGTAGAAAAGGGCAAGGTGGTGCCCAAGCTCATCTCCGAGTTCAACACGCTGGTGAACCCGAACATGATGATTCCCGAAGAGGCTTCTCGCGTGAACCACATTACCGACGCCATGGTGAAGGACGCTCCCCCGGTGGGCGAGTGCCTCAAGAAGTTCACCGCGTTCTGCGGGCAGGGCTCCATTCTGCTTGCGCACAACGCTCCCTTCGACGTCGGCTTCTTGCGCGTGGCCTACTCCAAGAACCCGCAGTACGTTCCCGGCAACCCCGCTATCGACAGCCTGGTGGTCGCCCGCACGATTCTGCCCGAGCTCGACAACCATAAGCTCGGTTACATGGCGAACCTCTTCATGAAGCGCGGCGAGTTCACGATGAAGATCGATTCCGCGAAGATGCACCGCGCCGTGTACGACTGCGAGATGCTCATGGAAGTGTTCGTGGCGCTCATGCGCCGCCGGTTCAAGGAAAAGGACTGGGAAATGGCGAACATCATGGCGAGCCTCGCCAAGTACAAGGGCCTCCCGCTGTTCATCAACAAGCCGAACTGACCCTACAGTCATCCCTCGTCATGTCGCGGCCTTGCTCAGCAAGGCCAGCGTGCCCGCGTCATACCGCAGTCGCGTAGCGACAAGAGTATCCATGGCCACACTTGAGCCTATGCTCAGAATACACAAAACACCGCCAAAGGGCTGCCTTGGCGGTTGAATTCTGTTTCCGAAACGGGAATTAGATTCCGAGTTCCTGGGCGACGGCCTGGATGCCGAGCTTGCTGATGGTGCGGAGACCGGCAGCGCTCACGCGGAGGGTTACCCAGCGATCTTCTTCGGGGATGTAGAAGCGCTTCTTCTGGAGGTTGGGAAGCTGCTTCATCAACTTCTTGCGGTTGGAGTGGGAAACCATGTTACCCACGAGGCCGTTTACGGACTGCAATTTTAGATAAAAATTGGCAAATTGTCAAGGCTAAACTTAATCTTGCAGTTCCTTGGGAAGGTTAAATTTGGTCGATTCGACCAATTTTATGAAATTTTCGATGTTTAGGGGGGCAAATTTGGCCTTCAGCCACTCCACGACCTCCTGGACCAGCACCTCGGGTGCGGAGGCTCCGCTCGAAATACCGACCGATTCGACGCCGTCGAACCAGGCCGGATCGAGGTCGTTCACGTCGGCGATGAGGTAGCTCTTGATGCCCTGTTCGAGCCCGAGTTCCATGAGACGGCTGGAATTGGAGGAGTTTTTCGCCCCGACGACTAGGAGCATGTCGACCTGCTTGCACAGATCGAGCACCGCGGCCTGGCGGTTGCCTGTCGCGTAGCAGAGGTCGCCCGCGTTGGGGCCGATAATACCCGGGAAACGGGCCTTGAGGGCCTCGATGATCTTGCGGGTTTCGGCCACGGAGAGCGTGGTCTGCGTGATGTAGGCGAGTTCCTTGCCTTCGGGAACCTGCACGGTCGCGACGTCGGCCTCGTTCTGGATGAGCGTGATGGCGCCTGCGGGGAGCTGCCCGAGCGTGCCTTCCACCTCGGCGTGGCCCGCATGCCCGATGAGGATGATGTGGCGACCTGCGTTGTAGTGGCGCTTGGCGCTGTAGTGGACCTTGAGCACCAGCGGACAGCTTGCGTCGAGCACCTTCAGGTGGCGTGCTTCGGCGTCGGCGTATACGTGTTCGGCGACCCCGTGTGCGGAGAAAATGACGACGGAACCCTCGGGGACCTCGTCCACCTCGTCCACGAAGATGACTCCTCTTTCTTTGAGGGCGTCGACGACGAACTTGTTGTGCACGATTTCGTGGCGCATGTAGATGGAGGTGCCGTATTTTTCAAGGGCCTTCTCGACTACGTGGATGGCGCGGTCGACACCGGCGCAGAACCCGCGGGGGGTGGCAAGTACAATCTTCTTCATGGTTATTTCGCGTTTGGGGTTGGGAGCAGTTCGCTCAGGAATTCCACGAACTGCGTGTACGAATCTTCTAGCTTTTCCCGCTCGTGGGCGAGGAACCGCTCGATGTTCTTGGTGTCGGCGATGTTCCTGCGGGGGTAGTCCTCGGGCCCGCGGAACTGCGTGAGCACGCCTTCGCGCACGAGGGTGGCCACGTTTTCGGCCTGGCCTGCGGAATAGGGCCCGATGCTGGTGCGGACTCCGGCCTGGAGCGGTTCCCAGAAGTCGTGCACGCCGAGGAACCGGCTGAACGAGCCTCCGACGACCGCGGTTTTTGAGACGGCGAATACTTCGGCGGTGATGCCGAACTTGTTTACCATCGAGACGGCGCCCTTCTGTACCTGGGGCCATTCGACGACCGGGATTTTCTTCTCGGCGAGCGCCTTGCGGAACTGTTCCACTTCTTCGAGCCTGCGCGGGGCGAGCACCATGGATTCGTTCTGCAGCAAGGAGAACGACAACATGCGATAGAGGCTTGACCATTCCGAATAGTGCATCGAGACGAAGAAAGTGTCGACCGTCTTTTCGGCTCCGGCGGCATCGCCCTCTGCCGAGGGATCAGCGTCGTTTGTCGCGGGTCTGTTGCCGCGCGCCCAAGGGAGGAGCTTCCAGTCACCGCCGATGATGGGGCTGCCGATGTTCGAGCGCGACGCCACGTTCATCAGGCGCGAAAGGTCGGCGCCGGTCTGCATGCTCGCGAACCCGACGGTAGAAAAGTCTATGCCCGGAATGGATGCGTGGTAACGGCCCGAGACGATGGCTACGGAAGGCCTGTAGCTCAACCGCTTCATGGTGGAAAGGTAGCCCGGCCACAGTTCGTTCTCGCCCAGGACGAGCGCGATGGGCTTCGCCTTCTTTGCGAACTTTGCCATTGCCGCCGGTGTATCGGCCGGGGCTATGCAGGCTTCGATGCTCGGCGTCGGCATGGCGTTGCGGAGGTATTCGAGCACTTCCGCCTTTTGCGTGGTGATAAGGATTCTCGGGCAGTCCGCGATGTCTTGCTGCAGGAACTTCGCGAGGTTCAAGAGCATCTTGCATTCGCCGAGACTTGCTCCGTGCAGCCAGAGGAACGGACCTTCGGGCCACGGACCTTCCAAACGTTCGTTTATACGAAACCGTTTGTCTGCGACGGGGACACGCGCCACAGCCTTTGCGGCGGTGCCGATAGCGGAGCGGGCGATGTCTAGCGCATTAAACATTTTCAGACCGTGTGAAATTTTAAAAGAACAATTACCAAATTAACAATTACGAGCCAGAACCACGTGGAGGCATCGGCCTTGAACGCCTGAAAAACGGTGCGCTTGGGACAGCCTGTTTCGGGAAAGTCCTTGTTTGTTGCAGGTTTTGGACTGCCGCCGGAGTTGCGGCAGAAGAACGCCTCGATATTCGCGGTGCTCATTGGCGTTTTTTTTGCCCAGGCGCGCCAGGTGTCGCCGAACTTTTCTTCGAGGAAGCGGTCTTCGGCGCGGGCGAGCGCGTATTCAAAGAAGGCAATCGCTATAATGAAAATGTGGAAGAACCCGCTCACGCCGAGGTGGAAAAAGATTGCGCCCAGCGCGATGTAGGAGTTCGACGTGTACAGCGGGTGGCGCATATGCGCGTAGGGTCCGTCGGTGACGAGTTCTGCGGCCTCGTGTGTGCTGCTGCGCGTGTGCTGGCCTATAAACTGGCGGGCCCTGATGCGGAGCGCGATGCCCAGGACGTAAAAGAGGAGCGTGCCGACGTAGGGGCCGACCTCCACCATGCGGGAGTAATTTTGCGGGAAGGGCGCTGCGGGGCAGGCGAGGAGCGCTATGGCGAACAGCGCGAGGATATAGCCGCGGAAGCGGTAGAGAATTTCGCTAGCCTTTCGCATGTTCCATCTCCACGATGTTGAAGCGGGACTCCGCCACTGTGCTGAACGGGTCGTGGCTCGACATGATGACCCACTTGTTCTGCCTGGCGGCGCAGTCCAGGAACTGGAGGAGGATGTTCTCGCGGTCGGCGAGCGCGATGGCCGCCATCGGTTCGTCGAGGAGCACCACGGGGGCGTCGGAGGCGAGTGCCCACAGGAGGGCGATGCGCGAACGTTCCCCGCCCGAAAGCCCTTCCTTTCGGAGCAGACGGTCGGTGCCCGCGGTCTCTATGAATTCGTGCAATGCGCCCGCGCTGTGGCTGGACGTTCCGCCGTTCTTTTCGAGCTGCCGCAGGAGCATGCGCCGCGGCGGGAGTTCCAGATCTTGCGGGATGAAGAACACGTTTGCAGGCTGGCCGATTTTTTCGGGCATGTCGCTTTTTTCGGACAGGGACTGCGCGCCGTTGTTGTCTCGGGTCGCCGCACCCCATTCCTCGAGCCCGGCGACGAGCCGCAGGAGCGTGGACTTCCCGATGCCGTTCCTGCCGCGCAATAATACGGGCTTGCTCCTGTCGAGCGTCAGGTTGAAGTCGCGGAACACCGGCGTGTTCGAACCCTCGTAGCGGAAGTTGCCGTCGCGAATCTCGAGACCCGCGGCATTGGGGGCGACGCTGTTTAAATTCTGATTAGAACTGCTCGCGGTTCGCTTCGGCAGTTTCCCGAATTCGACCAGCACGCGGTAGGCGCTCGATGCCGAACGGAACTGCGGCAAGACGCGCGAACATTCCTTGACGGGCTTGTAGCACAGGAGGAGCGCCGAGCAGAACAGCACCAGCCCCGTGCCGTCCATCCACCCGCGGTTGATGAGCAGTGCGCAGAACGCGAGCACCATGATCATCGCCGTTACAGACAAAGTTTCCATCGCGATGGCGAGCCCGTTCTTGCGTACGCTCGCGGCAAGGCCCTTTTGGTTCAGCGCATCCGCGTCGGCCTGGAGTTCGCTCGCGACAGCTTCGCGTTCTGTTTTCCCGCTCCAGTTGCGAAATATTTTGCGGGCCGCGTTCAGGCTCAGCCTGAAATTCGACCGAGCGTACAGGAGCGATTCCTCGGTCGGCCCGAGGGACTGCAGCTTGCGTTGCATCCATGCGACAAACGGGACCACCGCCGCGAACAGGAACAGCGTGAGCGGCCATGATATATATATAAGTACGGGCAGGAATATGGCGAGCTGGAGGGTCGCCTGCACCATCTGGAAAAAGACCCCGCCGTTGTTTTGCAGGGCGAGCGTCGATTCGTAGGCTGCTTCCACCCGCGCATCACCCTCGCCGTTGTGGAAAAGCCTGGGCGAAAGCGAGCGCAGCGCATCCAGGAACCACCGCGTGATGCGCAGGCTTGTGCGGTACAGGAACGTCTCCGAATTGCGGACCTTCGCGAACATGAATATCTGCCGCAGCGCGGCGACGAGCGCCATCAGGAGCGCCCATTCCCACAGGGCGAACGGAGTTTCGCCCGAGAGCAGCTGCATGAACGAGCGGATACCCCAAAGAAGCCCCGCGTCGGCGGCGCTGGCCATCAAGGCGAGGGGCAAAAACCTAAAAATGCCGGTAAAAAGGGATTTCTTGAGCCAATTTTGGATATCCACATAAAAAAAATAAAAAAATCGCTGCAACACCCTTTACAAAAAAATCCAAATAACTATATTTGGCCCTACCAAGACGCCCCTATCGTCTAGTGGCCCAGGACTCGGGATTTTCATTCCCGCAACAGCGGTTCGAAACCGCTTGGGGGTATACAAAAAGGACTCGCGAAAGCGGGTCCTTTTTGTTGTTGCAATAAAAAAAGTATCAATTTGGCTTATTTTTGCCGCGAAACCGTTTATAAGTATAGATGGTGGCTTTTCCCTGTCTGCCTACGCGGGGGCGTTCCCGTCTGATATGAATTATGGAAACAAAAAATACTCCCTTCGAGCAACTGACCATCACCAACAGGTTCATGTTCGCGATGGTGTTCAGCCACAAGGAAATCGCTAAGCCCTTCCTCGAAGCAATTCTCGGCATCAAGATTCATGAACTCCGCGATCCCGAACCGGAAAAGACCATCGAGATTAGTCTTGTTAGTAAGGGTGTACGCTTTGATGTCTTTGTGAAGGAAAGCGGCCCCAATGGCGAAATTATCCGCAGCTTTGATATCGAAATGCAGATTGAGGACACCCACGAAATCCCCAAGCGGGCTCGCTTCTACCAGGCCATGCGCGACAGCGAGGCTCTGTGCAGAGGTGAAAAATACTTCAACCTTAAAGAACTTTACATCATCTTCCTTTGTCCCGAAGACATTTTTGGGAAGGATCGTGCTGTCTACAGATTCAAAAACTTTGAAGCCGATGACCCGAAAATAGAGATGGGCGATCTCTCCTTCAAAAATTTTTATATCTTTAGTAAGTACCGTGAGGTCGCTGAGAAGGCAATTCGGGATTACATGGAGTATTTTGCCACCAACAAGGCGAATACCCCAGCAACCGAGGACATCGACAGGCTTGTGAAGTGGTACCAGACGGACAGCAACACGAGGATTCGCTACATGACATGGCAAGAGGAAATAGACATCGCCGTTGAGCTTGAGCGCCAGCGTGCTGACGAAATCCAAAAAAAGGCTGATGCAGAAAAGGCCCGCGCTGATGAAGCGGAAGCTCGTGCTGATAAGTACGAGAAGATGCTTCGGGAGCTTGGAAAACTGTAGCGGTCATTGGAAAACTGTAGCGGAAGTGGTAAAAAACCGTTTTTTTACACAATCGTGACAAAAGTAGGAACAAATTATTCCATATTGGAATAAAAAAAATGCCTATCCCCCCCTTTTTTTGGAAAAATAATGTATAATTGTAATCATCCTAAACGTTCCTAATATGGCGTTTTTGATTGAAAAAAGCAATTCTTCGTCTCTCTTGTGTGCGTTGTGACACAATCGTGACAAAAGTTTGACAAACCTATTGCTTTTCTGAATCAAAGTGTGTATATTAGGATTGTTAACCGAGCAATGTTGCTCAAACAAGTGTGTCACAAACAACAAGGAGTACACTATGAAGAAACAAGGTTTTACCCTTATCGAATTGATGGTCGTGATCGTGATCATGGGCATCCTCGCCGCCGTCGCAGTGCCGAAACTGTTCGGCATGATCGCCAAGTCCAAGGCCTCTGAAATCGGCCCGGCCGCTGGAGAATACGTGAAGTTGCAGGATGCGTATGTCAGTGAATCCAGTAAGTTCTTTGGCAACTGGCAAGTAATCGGCTACCAGATGAATACTAACAACAATGTATTTACTTATGGCAAGGGTGCAGATTCCTGGACCAATGGCACTGCAGAACTGACTGAATCTGGTGTTTCTGTTTGGACGGCAACTCCCAATGCAAACTTGAATGATTGCCAATCTGGTGCCGTTAGGTGGCAGATTGAAATCAGCAAGTCGACCAAGGCTGGGGATAACGGTGCTGCTTACGATACTAAGGTTAGCGGTGGTGCTGCTGGCGTCTGCGATGTCCTTGTTCCTGGTTTTGGCAAGTTGGACAAGGAAGGCGTGGTTAGCGCTCTCTAATAATCCATACACTTTTATTGAAAAGAGACCTGCGCATGCAGGTCTCTTTTTTTGTAAGAACGAAAACCACCAGCAAAGCTGGTGGTTTTAAAGAACTTTTTTGTGTTGTATCCTTGAAAAAAGAGACCCGCGTAAGCGAGCCTCTTTTTTTGAATAATATTATCAATTAGCCACCATTTCCGGATGCAGCAGCGGTTCCACGAGCAAAATCGTTGAAACGCGGGGTCAAAGCCATGCAAGCATCACCGAGAGAGGAGGCATTTGTCGTCCACGCAGCGCCATTGCCCGTGCTAGATGCGGACAAATTAAGAATCCATTCACTACCACTAGTGCAGTCATTCAGTGCGGACTTGGAAGTTGCCTTCCATTCTTCACCTTGAGCGGCAGTCAATGCGGCAGTACCACTGGTCAGAGAACTTGTGTAATTAAAGTTCGTTGTCGCATCCATTTCGTAACCAATCTTGGCAAAAGAACCATAGAAGTCACCGTTTTCAGCGATGAACGCATCCTGCAACTTCACGTAGTATCCGGTTTATCTCAGTCTATTGAATTTTTTCATTTCTTTGTCCAAAAGTGTATCAACAAACTTTGCGTAGATAAGTGTTGTTTCCAGATTGCGGTGTCCCAGCAACTTGCTTGTAGCGGGGAGTGATATGCCGAGCGTGATACATGTTGTAGCAAAGGTGTGCCGTGCTAGGTGGCAATGGATGTACTTGTTGTAGCCGAGCTTTGGAGCGACTTTGCGGAGAATTCTATTGAAATGAGAATTTTCTACGACCTTAAAGATGGGGCCTGGTTTCATATTTTGAGGTAAAAGTTGCCGGGCTTGTATTGGAATAGGAATGTAAACGGGTTCACCAGTTTTGTGGGTGAGTTTACGGATTTTCCAGTCAAAAATTTCAGAAGAATTGAGAGACTGCAAATCGCTGTATCTGAGGCCAGTGAAGCAACTGAACAGAAACACTCGCATCACATCTTGTTCGGTTTTTGAGAGAAATCTCCTGCGGTCAATAAAGTTTAAGTATAGTTGTTTTAGCTCATGAGTGGTGAGATATCCACGGCGCGTGTGGACTCTTCCGATTTTAATTTTTTCGAAGGGATCTTGCAAAAAAATTTTGTCAGCGAGCATTTTTCTGCAAAAGATTCTAAAGACTGAAAGTGTCTTGTTGATTGTGTTGGGCTTGTTGCCCCGTTTTTGTAAGTGTGTGCGAAAATTGCGAATGAAATTTTCATCAACATCTTTGCATTTTAAACTGGGACAAAAATCCTCAATTTTCTTGAGGTTCCAGTAGTAGGTGCGGATTGTGAGCGGAGCGAGATTTTCTTCTTCTTGATTCAAATAGTTTTGAGCAGTTTCGTAGAACAACATAAAGCATCCTTGAAATACGTTGACGTCTCCAATCATTTGGAGATGAAGCTCAAATTTTGAAAAAAAATACTTTAGTTCAATATGACAAAAGGAACCCAGCGTTTGTAAAAACGGTCCTGGAATTTGACTGGCGAAAGAATTGGATTGTGATCGCCTTGAAAGATGAATCGTGTGCTGGGGTGCTTCTTGGCCAACTCTGCGATTAATGAGAGAGTTTGCTCCAATCTGTATGAATAGGCGGAGTCGATGACGTCTGCGTCGCTGTTGTATATGTCCGGAAAATCTTCCATCGGGAATTTTGTGTCCCCGGTTGTCCATGCAATAAAATGTTTATGAGTTGTGTCTGCAAGCAAACTGTCAATCTTTAAACTCATTAGGTTGTCTTTTAGCCCGTATCCGTAAAGTGCGTTGTTGAAGCCGATTTTATTGATGTACTTGAATCGTTGATGTTCTAGGCTATCGTCTCCGAAAAGAAATGTTGTTTGATAATTGCGTTTGGCGAATATTTGGGGCAGGAATGTCGTGTCACGGCGCCCTGTTGAATCTCGATGTATTTTGAAAATCAAATCTTCCCGCTCGGCAGTGCGGGTTCGACTGTACATCCGGTTGTGTATGCCGACCGTCTGCGGAATGCCTTCGAAAATTTTCAATTCGCTGCTGAATCTCGACGTGTCGAGCGGCACGCCCCAGCTTTCAATAAGAATCATCACATTCGAACGCAACGTATCGACGTAATCCCGAGTGATAGTGACGGAATCGGTAACAGCATATTTTTTTGCCCATTCATCGGAGAGTTGCTTTCTTTGTGGTGGTTTCGGTGCCGTGCGTTCCAGATAGTCGATTACCGGGAATTGTGCGAGCGGTTGTGCCGCATAGTTGTTGAGCGAGAACAAGTGCGCTATCAGCGATACGAACAAGATAAAAAGAATACCATTGAAACTGAATGGCTTTGCTTTCCAGACTATTGCTAGTGCCAACACGCATGTGGCAAACGGCAAAAGGCCGTACCAGCCAAGAGTCCAACCTTTTATAGCAAGCAAATTCTGCAAATCAATCCAAGCGACGTAAAAAAGAGCTACAGTGAGCGCTACAAGAAGTAATGCGTGCGTTTTTTTTGTCAACTTTCTCTTGAACAAAACAAAGAATAGGAGAATGGCAAATTCTTCATAGCTAAAGAGCCCGCGCACAATATTCTGCCCTTTTTCGAACGTGGCGAGGAATGGCGTGATGGTAATCAGAGCACTTGCGATAAGTGGGTAGAGTAATCGCATTATGGTTCCGCCTCCTCATATAGAGGCTTCGCAACCTCCACCAAGCGATACTTCAGGAACGACATCTCGCCGATTTCTTTTAATGTATCTACAGCGACGCTGTCGTAGTAATGTCGCTGTAGAAAGTCGACAAGGCGTGGCTCGTTCAGCACAATTACATTGTCGTGTACAACGTCCTTGATGGGGTTCGTCACTCCAAAATCAGTCAGCGCCTGCGTAACCTCGGGCAAATATGGCGTCCAATAGCCGAAAGAGACCGTGCGGCGGTAAATGCCGACAGGCTCCGCAAGGTATGGAGGATTTCGATGGTGACTGAACCGCATAAACGCATTCATGCTGAGCAGGAACATTTTGTCTGGTTGACTGTCAATGTAATCGAAAACCCGCTCATAGTCGGTGGTGTCCTTGATGGCAAGCGTGCGTGCCGTGCCGGAACTAGGGCCGCGAACAATCTGACCAGAAGTCGCATAAATAAAGATATTTGCGATGGCGATGATGCTGATGACGCCTGCCACTAGCTTTCTCGGCAAATTGAGCGTGAATCGTCCAAATAAGGGGATTGAGAGAACTGCGGCATAAAGCCAAAAACCGCTTTCAACACGGTAAACGAGCCTGCCTATTGCCATGAGATACGCCAACAGCGCAAGAATCAAAGCAAATGAACTCCACAAATAAAGGAATTTGCGTCGCTGCGTGCAATATACTATTACACAGAAAGCGAACCATACCCAGAACAGGGGTGACCTCAGAGAATGTGCAAGTGCGTTTAGCAGTTTTTGCGGAATCATCTGTATGGGGTTGTCGTTTCGGTATGGAGGAATTAGTTTGGAGTATTGTGCAAGGCTGTCGACAGAGAATGCCTCGGTGTCGTACATGACCCAATTTGAGAGCATGTGATAATCTTTTCCTGAAAGCCCGAGTTCCTCGGCGTCCTCATAAACAGCATTTTGATTGTAGTTTTCGTTATCACCAAAGGTTATGCGTGGCCCTTGAAATTTTATGAAGTTCTGGTATTCGGGAGCCTTGTAGATGTTTTGGTCCCAACTGTGCATGGCGAATGCGCCTGCAAAAAGAATTGCGAGCCCAGCGATAACATGGAATTTTGCTTGCCAGCACTTTTTTAGAATGAAGAGTAATCCGAGGCAGAAGAATGGCATCCCCATAAGGAAAGCCTGCCACCGCATTACGCTCCCCCAGAGCATCAATATAACGCCCAAAACAAAAGGAACTGCTGTCCAAATCTTTCCCCGAATGTCATTCTGGAGGCCCTTCGGGCCGATAGAATCCAGGGAGTTCTTTTTCGAAATTATCCCATATGCAAACAGCAGCATCCCTGCGGCGCTCAAAATTGATGCACATTGCGTAAATTGTACGACTAGGTAAAAGTCGCTGGCAAAAAGTGCCGTGAATAAGGCTGCAAGGATTGCTCCCCAGCGTTCTCCGCATCGTTGCAGGAGAACGTAGCCGATAACCGTAAACGAAAGGAAAACAGCGAA
>CACXXH010000029.1 GCA_902771595.1 Fibrobacter succinogenes
AGGAGAACGTAGCCGATAACCGTAAACGAAAGGAAAACAGCGAACATCTCGCCAATGTAGTACCACCCGATTTTCGGGAAAAGGTGGTATAGGGGCAAAAGTGCATAGCCATAAATCGCGTTGACGAAGATCAGGTGAGGGTTGTAATCCGTACCCAGGGCTCCGGTAAGCCTTGCCGCCATAAAATAGTCGTCAATTGCTCCGAATTTTAGGTCTCCAAAAATGAGACACAAGGCCAAAAAGAACAGATTGATGGCAAAAGAATATATTAACGCTCTTTTTATAGGCATATTGAAAATATATATTTTTTGTACGATGTCTATACCCAAAATAATTCACTACTGTTGGCTGAGCGTCGAGCCGTTCCCGGAACTGGTCCAACGCTGCATGCAGAGCTGGAAGGACAAGCTTCCAGATTATAAGCTTATGCTCTGGGATATGGATAAATTTGACATACATTCTGTTCCCTGGGTGGAACAGGCCTGTGCCGAAAAGAAGTGGGCTTTTGCAGCAGATTACATCCGGCTTTATGCGCTGTACAATCATGGCGGCATCTATCTGGACAGCGATGTTGAAGTATTGAGGCCCTTTGACGATTTGCTAAACAGGCCTTATTTTTTCGGTAGGGAGCACACTCCAGACAGAATCGACGCAAGCCACATAATCGAAGCAGCCACTTTTGGAGCGGAACCGCGCCATCCGTTAATAAAAAAATGCTTGGACTATTACGAAGGCCGGAACTTCAAAATGGCGAACGGAGCTCTCGACACAACCGTTCTCCCCCATATCATGGCAAAAGTCCTGAGCGACGCCGGCGTGATTGGCGAACTGCTCCCGATGCATTGCTTTTCGCCCAAAAATACCCGGACCCAAGTCGTAGAGGCGACCGCAGAAACCTACTCTGTCCATCATTTTAATGGCTCGTGGTATTCCAAAGCCCAACGGAAGCATGTGGAAGCGCGGATTTGGCTGTGCAAGAGATTTGGCGAAAGTCTTGGAACTTTTCTCTCTACCATTTATGCAGTTTTTGTTAATTTGAAATACAACAGCGTTAGCGAAACATTTTCACGGTGCAAGCAGAAGGGCTTATCACTACTCCAGGCAAAGAAATGGCAATCCCGAAGGTAATACATTATTGCTGGCTGAGCGATGAACCGTATCCAGATCTCGTGCGAAAATGCATGGAGTCCTGGCAAAGGTATTTACCCGACTACCAATTCGTTCTTTGGGATAAAGAAAAAATAAAGGAAATGGATTGTTCCTGGGTCAACAGTGCGATTGCGGCAAAGAAATGGGCGTTTGCAGCAGACTACATTCGCCTTTATGCTTTGTATAATTACGGCGGAATCTATCTGGATTGCGATGTTGAAGTTCTGAAACCTTTTGATGATTTGTTGGAACGCTCCTATTTTGTAGGCAGAGAATCGCATAAAGATGTTATTGAGGCTGCCATAATGGGAGCGGAACCTGGTTTGGATTGGGTAAAAAATGCTTTGGATTGGTATAAATCGAAAGTATTTGATGCTACTCAATTAAACAACCCTTCAATTGCAATTCCCGTCATCTTGAAAAATGTTTTATCAAAAAAATTGAATGTTACAATTTTTCCTGCGGAATTTTTTTCGCCTAAAGATAATAGAACTGGAAAAATAAAAACAACATCAAATACATATACGATACATCATTTCGACGGAAATTGGTTCAATGATTATCAGCGAGAATATTTTAGGATAAGGGTGAAATATTCGAAAAAGTATGGTGCTTTAGTGGGACTTTTTGTGGCATCATTTTTTTCGATTAGAAATAAATTATTCGGGTGAAAGAAGAAGTATATGAGTAAGTCTAAACTGAATATACTATTTGATGCGACTGTTCTAGTAGATGGTTACATGGATTGTCATGCAAGGACTGGAATGTATTTTGTCGCGGAGAATCTTTTAGATGAAATGCTTCGTAGAGAAGATATTGACGTTGTCTTGATGACGTTTCCTTCAAAATCAGCTGGATTGTATAAGATAAAACCTCAAAAGGCGACGATTTTAGATGATGAAAGTTTTCTGTCGAGAATCGTTTTTTCGTTGCTTTACGGAATTAAAAGAAGTAGAAGAAAGGTTTTCTCATTGACTCCCTTGCGGAAGGCTTTGTCGTTAATTGAGTTGATTTTAGAAAATGGGTATGAGACATATTATTCAAAATTCATTTTTAGACGCTATAAGAAATGGATTAATTCAAATGAGGTTGTCTATTTTTCGCCAACGACCGATGCTCCAAAGTACCTTTATCATGAACAAAAAGTAAAAAAATTCATTGTTTTACTAGACGCTATACCATTTAAACTAAAAGGTTATGAGAAGCAACGGAATAATCGATGGATTTGTTATTTCTTAAACAAAGATTTTTATTATTTCGCCATATCAGAATCGACTAAGAAAGATTTTTGTGAGATTTACCCGTCTATTAACCCGGAGCATATACAAGTAATTTATTTAGCGGCTAAAAAAACATTTTGCCCGCAGATGGAAGAAAAAAAGAAGGAATTGACAAAATCGAAATACGGAATACCGCTAGAAAAGAGATATGTCTTTAGTTTGTGCACTCTTGAGCCGCGAAAAAATCTTATACGAGCTGTAAAAAGTTTTATCCGATTTGCTGAGAAAAATTCTGTTGGTGATATGATTTTTGCATTAGGTGGACCTGCTTGGAAGGATTTTGAAAAGCAATTGGAAAATGATGCTGATATAAGCGGCTTATATTCTAAGTATGTAGTTTGGATTGGGTATGTTGATGATGATGATTTGCCTGTACTTTATAGTAACGCGGAATGGTTTGTTTATACCAGCCAGTATGAAGGCTTTGGACTTCCTCCATTAGAGGCTATGCAATGCGGTTGTCCTGTAATTACAAGCAATAACTCGTCGTTGCCAGAAGTTGTAGGCGATGCCGGTATAATGATTGACTGGGATAGCAATGACCAACATATAAAGGCATATGAGGAATATTATTTTGATGAACAATTGCGAAAAGATAATGCTCAAAAGGGTTTACAAAGATCGAAGTCTTTTTCATGGAGAAAAGCAATAGATGAAATGCTGAGGAGGATGTCCAATGAGTAGCGTCATCTATGATTTGACCAATTTTGCAGAAATGCTGAGCGAAACAGACGCTGATGCAAAGAAAATTGCGGAAGAACAGCGTAAAATCGAGAATGTACTAGAACAACATGCTGCGAATATTTATCTTTATGTTTCTCCCAGAAAGTATCCCTTGGAATTTAAAATAAAAGATGAGATCTTCCCTCAAGGCGTTTTTTTGCATGAATTTTCAAATTATTATTTAGTTGTTCTCGCTAAGATTTATTTAAAATTGCATGGGAAAAAGTCTAGGTTTTTCTTGTTGGGTTCATGGTTGTTGGAATGTTTTTTTTATTTGTTTATTTCGGTCTCTTCGAAGAAAAACATATTAAAATCTGCTGATTACTATTATTCAGAAAAGGAACGCATTCCTGGAGAGCTCAAAACGTACAAAAACCTAGAAAAAATAAATTCTTTGGATAATGTTCCGGAAAAAACTCGGGACAAACTAAATATAATTTTCCGCATGTGCGATAAGGTGAGCGCATCTAGTGCAAGCAAGCGATGCTTTAATGTTTCTAAAAACAATCTTATAAAAAGAACATTGCTTTCTTTGCAGAAATGTGTGGAGAAATATACATCACCTCTAAAAATCTATTGCGTAGCAGATAATTGCAGTGAGGATATTGTTTCGTATTTTTCAAATATGTTTCCTGATTCTGAATTGATAAAGTTGTTTTCCGGGAATGCAAAATCTTTTTGCGAATGCATTGAATTAGCCTGTCGAATTCCAGATGGAGAACAGATTTATTTTATTGAAGACGACTATCTAATGCTGAATGAAAATGTGTTAAATCTATTGAATTTCAATCTTGAACAACTGAGCAAAGAAAATGGCAAAAAAATAGCGATAATGCCTGACGATTACCCAGATCGATACAAAAATGGGGCCATTCAAACAGAATGTAGAGTTACAAGACAGGGTCATTTTTTGAAAATAGATAGAACGACATGTACATTTGCTACTTATTCCGATGTTGTAAAAAAGAATAAAAAAACATTTCTGAAATTTATTGATTGGCCTCGTGTAACAGAAGAAAAGTCGATAAACAATGTCTGGAAAAAAACACCTCTTTATCAACCCGTTCCAGCCTGGACTTTGCATTGTCAAACGAGAAGCGTGGTGCCGATTTATTTGGATTATAGAAGAATAAAGAATTATTTAGAAAGAGGATAAATTTGAAATGATTAAACTGATTTTTGATGCTACAGTTGTTACAAATTTTTTCAAAATGAATTCGGCTCGCAGTGGCATTTTTTTTGCTGCTTATAACATTCTTAATACACTGATGGAACGAACCGACATTGATGTGTATTTGTATATTTCGCCAGATAAATTTGTTGAAGCAAAAAAATTAAAAAAAATTGTATATCCAAATGCAAAATTTGTTTTAGATTTAAATAAACATAATTTTTTAACAACTATGAACCTATTTTTTTGGGAAAAACACTCTAAGTATTTTTCCCATACATTCTTCCGAAAATTTTTCGCAATCGGCATTGTATTTTCTCAAAAAATTCTTTGTTTCCTTGCAAAACGAGAATTCCAAATGGATGTTTTCCAAAATGCTGATGTCTTTTTTTCACCTGCATTTGAGATTCCCAAAATCGTACGAAAGAATTCAAATTTATTAGCATGTGCATTGCTCTATGATGCGACGCCTTTTTTGTTTAAAGGGTATAATGTTGGAGGCTTTAATGCGATAAACAAATTGTTAAAATCTTCTCGCACTGGTGATTTTTTCTTTTTTGATTCAAATTCCGCTAAAAATGATTTTGAAAAAAATTTCCCAAATATTTTCGACAATAACTCGGCAGTCGTTCACTTGGCGGCGAATAAAGTTTTCAAAATAAATAAAAACGTTCAATCTCAAAATGAAATAAAGAAGAAATATAACATTCCTAATGGAAAAAAATACATTTTTAGCTTGTGTACGCTAGAACCACGAAAAAATCTAGTTCGTATAGCAAAAACGTTTGTAGCTTTTGCTCAAAAGAACAACCTTCATGACATTGTTCTTGTACTAGGCGGGGGGCATTGGGATGATTTCAAAAAAATAATTGAGAAAGAAATTGAAGGCTTTAAAAGTTATTCTGATTTGATAATTAAAGCCGGTTATATTGACGATGATGATTTGCCTATTCTGTATAGCCATGCCGAATGGTTTGTTTACACCAGTCAATACGAAGGTTTTGGTTTGCCTCCGTTAGAAGCAATGCAGTGTGGTTGTCCTGTGATTACGAGTAACAATTCATCTTTGCCCGAAGTTGTCGGTGATGCTGGAATAATGATAGATTGGGATAGCGATGAACAGCATATTGAGGCTTACGAAAAATATTACTTCAATGAGAAATTACGGAAAGAAAATAGTCAAAAGGGCCTAGAACGGGCAAAAATCTTTTCGTGGGAAAAAACCGTGGATAAAATGGTTGAAGTCTTGAAAAAAAGATTATAGAGGTGATTCAAAATAAGTTTTTAATTGCTCAAAATCAATGTATCGAGGAACGATTTCTTTCAGTTGGCAATGAAGTGTCCATGCTGGAATTGGTTGGTAAAGGGGGATTTTTTTCCATAATTTATTTCTCTGAACGATCGCTTTTTGAGAGCCGCGAGTATAATTTTTAAACACCATAAGATACTTGCGAAATTTTTTTATATTCCCTGCAAAAGTTGCAAATGTACAGGTAGATTTATCGATTCGTAAAAAGTGCCCTGTATTTGTTATGCGACATTCTGTTTCTATTTTGTTGTTTGTGTATCTATCGGGGTAATCGTCGGGCATGATTGCTATTGGTGTATTTGATTCCAAACTGAGTTCATTAAGGTTTTTATTCAATTTGCACAAAACATCATCGTGGAGAAAGAGATAGTCATCTTCAAGAAAAAAAACTTGATCGTTGTCGTCTAAAGAGTTTGCAATTTCTACGCATTTGCAGAATGATTCTGCATTGCCAAGTTTTTCGTATGTTTGAAGATCTATTTGAGGGAAGTGCTCTTTTAAGAATTCTATTAATTCTTCACTACAATTGTCTGCAATGCAGTAGAAATGTAGTGGCTGATTATATGCAGAAATGTTCTTTTCTAAGGAAAGTAAGCATTTCTTTATTAAAGCTGTTTTGCTAATGTTGAAACAGCGCTTCTCGCCATTAATGATTTCAACGCTATCACAGACTCTGTAAATGATGACGAGTCTTTTTGACTGTGGAATGGGTTTCTTTTCTTTCTTCAAAAACATGGCTACTCCTCAACCACTTCCCAGTGGCCGCTATAGCCGCTTCCTACAAAACGAATTTTATCGTTCATTTCTTTTATTCTTCTTGCTATTGTGCGTGGCGATGTTTGAGTTGCTGTGGCGATGTCTTTTCTAGAAATTTTAGGTTTTGCTTTTATAAGGCTGATGATTTTCTCTTCTAGTTGCTTTTGAGTGCCATCTTGAGTGCCATCTTGGGTGCCATCTTGGGTGCCATCTTGGGTGCCATCTTGGGTGCCAGGTCGCCAAATAATCACCTTGAAGTCGCCATCTTGCTCAAATAGGGGCTTTTTCAGGCCATGCTGTAGGCAAAGTTTTACGATTTCCCCGGTGCCGGTTCCAGCCTTTTCTATGAACCCCGAACGCTGCAGGGGTTCTGCAATCAATGGGTTGTTGGGGTGCGATTTGTGAGGCTTGTAAAGCTGTTGCGTGGTCAATTCATACGGCAACTGTCCTGGATTCCAAATCTCGAGACGGTTTTTGAACAGCATCACTTGTACACTGGCGTTGCTTGTGTAGTCTCGGTGGCATATTGCGTTGACAATCGCTTCGCGTACGGCTTCGCCGGGTAATTCGGGCTTTGTCGGCACGGAAGCACTTTTGGCTCTTGTGCCAATCCACATGTTGATGCGGCTCATGACAAAACTTGTTGCCTGATCTACAAGTTGGAAAATGTCCCCCTTGTAAATCTGTAACGACGGGATGGGCTTTTCGATTTCGTTGCCGTAAAATTGCATGCATTTGACTTCGGACGAAATAAAGAACTTTTGCGGTTTTTTTCCGAAAAGAAGAATGGCGGCGTTTGTCAAGTGCCCAGATTCGTCCATCAGACTCAGGTGCGTTAGCAGGTCCGTTGCGGATATGTTTTCTTTAAATTTGAAGTTTCTTTTTTGTTTGGATAACTCGATAAAAGATTTGATTTTATCGTCGCTTATGTCTTTTATTGTCGCTTCGTTGTCCTTGGCTTGATCAAAGGGGACTAGACGGAACAATTCTTTTTCTTCAAGATAGAGGGCTAACGATTTGTAAACGGCAGCCTTCAACTCCTCGTAATTGTCGAAGGTCCTACGGACAACATCTGCCTCTACCTTTTGAATAAAGGTTTTCTCCTTGGCTTGTCGTTTAGAAGAATCTCTCTTTATGTAGATAAGACAGTCTTTGTGTAGTTTGTGGGCGAGGTTGTATTCCTGTTCCGTTGGGGAAAGCCCAGCCTTGTTTTGGAAGCCGTATTCGTCACCAAAAATGCCAAGGTAGATATCGCTCTTTTCAACTTCTTTCAGATACACTGTTGAAGTCGAACGCCCTGATGCAGGGTAATCTTCAAAAATGAACGGCACAAAGAATTTCGATAGTATGGGATCATCCATTAAATAGTCGAAAAGCCGCTTGCGCTCTTCCGCAAACTCTTTCTGTACGCTACTTATGAAAATTCTTTTCTTTGGCATGGCTATTCCTCACCGGAAATATACATTCTATGGGGTGGTTCGGGCAATAGGGACGGGGGGGGGGCTAGATGAATTCAAGGATGATTTACAAAACTTGTGTCAATTATGTTATATTTAATAACTTATCGTATGTTTTGCAAAAATTTTCATATAGTTCTTTCATTCTATTTTCCGAAACGCTTTTATCTTCAAGATTAGGAAAAACGGATGCAAAGAAATTTTCGTCTAAGGTTTTCTCAAACTTAATTTTAAATTCGTTATTATTGTAATTCCGAACTCTTTTGTACGGCCAAATCATGAGGTGTATATTTTTGTTTCTTGTATGAAAACATTGTGGGAGTACATATGCCCATGGATAATTTTTTGCGTATTCTTTTTTTATTTTCAAATCATAATAATCTTTTTCACAGGGAATAATGCATCTTGCATTCGGTTGATTTTTTAATTCTCTTATAAACATGTCCTTGTTTAAAATAAATGCGGATGGTTCGTTTTTGCTATATATTAAAGACTCGTTGGAATTCCATGACAAAAAATATTCTTTGTCCAACATAGTTTTTATAAATGAGATTTCTGGAGCAAAATAAGAGCCTGTTAATGTGTATTCATTATTATTCTTCTCAATTTTAATTTCGTCAAATGATAAACTATTATTTTGTTGGATTGTAATTTTGTCAGCATTGATGATTTGAAAAAATGTGTATTTCTCGTTATTTTCGGAAAGTAATGCGTAATCTCCCCAAATTTTTTGATATCCTTTTTCCAGAAGATTATTTACTTCAAGAAACATAGCCATAAATGGGGCTAAATCATTTTGTTTGCTAATTTGCTCGCATGAATAAGTTTTTAAGGCATTGTCTAAATTTTCATAAAACAGAGGTATATATTCTTTTTTTAGATTGTCTCGGCTTATTTGTAAAATTTTATCGGCGGATTCGGATAAAATATTGACATCGAAAGAAAAATAACTATGATTTGGGGCGAACTTTCTTATGATTTGGTTTCTATAATATACACGATTTACGTAACCATGTAGTCTTGGGGTGATTTCATAATTACTTTGCTTGTCAAAAAAAGTAAAACCATAATTCCGTTGGGGTAAATCTATAAGTTGATCATCTATGTGTAATTTGATTGGAATGTAACTGCAATATGCGAATTCAACGATTTCGTCAATTATTTGTACTAACTCAAAATTTTCATTGGAATAATTTAAAAAATCGTAGCTTTCAAAATGTTCTGATAAACTTGGGTGTTTGTTTGAAAATGTAAGCCTATTAGGTAATTTTATAGATTCAAAAGAAAAGGATATTTGTGTGCCAGAAAGATCAGATACATTTGAGGGTTGCGTTTTTGTGTAAACAGCCCCTTTTTTTAATGATGTGGGACTAAAAAATAAAACTTCCAGTTTTTTCCCAGAATTTAATTTTGTAGAGCATAAACGAAATTCTTCTGCAATTGTAAATATACTATGCAGACCCATGCCAAAAGCTCCTGATGGACGCATCCATTCCGGCATCTTCTTGATTAATTCATTCTTTTTTTCGTTTTTCTTGCCATTGTGTATTATGCTTTCAAGATCATCGCTATCAATTCCTATTCCGTTATCTTTTATCGAAAATTCCAAGATGGAATTGTCCTTTTCGTTTTGTTTGATGAAAATATTTATACTGTAGTTCTCTTTACACTTTTTCTTAAATTCCTCAGGATTATCTATAATTTGATCGTGCCATTCTACAAAGGTTCTAAGATAAATTGCATCAGTTGCATTTTGCAAAAGCTCACGAATAAAAATAAATTTTGAATCGTAAAACCCAGACCCCTGAATGATAGAGAGTGCCTTGGATGAATCAAAAGAAAACGAGGGGATTTTATTTCCTTTTATTAAATCATAATTATCGATAAATACGTCTAATTTTCTTATGGCTGGTAAGGAAGGAAAACGGTTAAGAGGTATAATGTTTTGCCAATTTTTCGTTTGATTCAAAATTTCTTCGGAAATTAAGTTGAACCAATTATTTGTTAATTCTCCAATGTCAATATCCTTACAGTAGGCGACTAACGAGATTTCTGTATTGTTGATATGTTTTTCTTGTATTGACAGATGCTTTTTAAAATGAATTAACGAATCTGAAGGAATAGAAGGGAGGGCTTTTAAGACAATGGTTGAGAATCTATTGTTGTCAATATCCAATACATCTCCGAGACGAAGCATGCAAGCGATAAATAATGGATGACAATAATCATCAAAAAAACCATCTTCTTCTTTGTTTAATTTTAGGACTGCATTAAAGTTCTTCTCTGTATGCAATTGACAAATTGCTGCAAGAAGATTTATTATTCTTGAGGGAATGGAAGGAGGAAGGTAAAAAAGAGATTTGTTTTTTATGAATTTTTCAGAGCGTTCTGAATGTTTGTCTCTGAAAAAACCGGCGATTAAATATTTAATTGAATTGATTGATTCGAGAGAAACGTTTGTATGTTTGTATTTTAGGACATTTTCTGTCGTATCAAAACAGGTTGCATATTTGTTTAAGGGATTACTTACATTGGTTTGAATGTCTTTTATGTAACTGATAAATTGGCTAGTTTCTAGAATTTTATCATAATCTTCTTTTGAAATATACATTCCAATGTCATGAAAATATGCAACGAAAAGAAACATCCATATGTCAGTTGTTGAAAGATTTCTTATAGCTTCTTCGGTAAGGATTTTTTTTATGTTGCTGAGAATGTTCTCAGAATGAGATGCGTCGTGTATTGTAAAATGCGGAAAAACATCTCTAATCATAGATAAAAATTCGGGTATGTTTATTTTTGTTGTCTGCCATTGTGTGTACAAATCGCTATAAGGAGTGCCCTCACATCTATTTTTTAATTCTTTTTCAAAAAAATTTTCCATCTTATTCTTCTCCTATAAACTTGTCAAAAATTTCAAATTATCCGAACATATCACGACGTAATCAGATAATCCCTGATACTTGTTGATTGCGTATTTCACGTTAATTTTTTTCAAGACTGATTCAACTTCTGCAACGGTTTCCTGTTCTCCAATGCGGTTGCAGTCGTCAATGATTATGCAGAATGTTTCCGCCAAGTTGTTTTCTGCGAGTTGAATGATTTGCGAACGGGAATAATGTTCGGAACCGAAGGGGCCGTCGACAAGGATGAAATCGAATTTCTGGTTCTCAAATGTAGTCTTAACGCCTTGATAGGTTCTTGTTTTATAGCCGTTATAGTCGACCATTTCTAGTGGCAAAACCTTTACGTTTATCGGGTAAGCATTGTGGGTGTCCTTGCGCGTAAAATCTATCCATTCGTCATCGTGTTCTACGGTGATTGCGGGAACATTGTGAAATGCCGCATATTGATGGACCATTCGGGATGTCTGCCCAAGTCCGAATTCCAGGAGATTCGTAAACTTATGATGTTCAAAAATGCGGAACAATGTGAGCAAAAAGGTGTATTCGACGGCCCATCTTCCGGGGTAGAAACTTTTATATTTCAGCCATTCTGAATTTTGTATGGCGTTGGAAAAGGTTATTGCCGCAAGGGATTCCTGAGCCATACGGCATTGTCTGTCTTGCGCTTCCAAAAGAGCTTTTTGTCCGCTTTTATCCAAAAGATAATCTTTAAATTTTTGCCATAATCCCATTATACAACCTCAAAATTTAAGACAGTGCTTCCTTGTGAATCGGGAATGTTTACACCTGTTTTGAAAAAATCGTCAAAAACAACTTCAAAATGTCCGACATTCCGCAACCAGTCAGATACTCCAAAATTTGTAGCACAATGCAGGTTGACGTCATAGCTTCCCTGATTAAGCATCATTTGCGGAATCTTGATTATGAGTTCTTTTTTGTCGTAATCTAGGGATTTTTTGAAAATTTTGGAACTTAGCCAAGCGACTCTATGGCTGTTTTCGTTGTTAATTCCGATGTCTATATAAGATTCCGTGATTCCGTCGAGAGATTTGTTGATGTCAAATGCGATTTTGACGAAGACTTCTTGACCGACTCGGAATGTGCTTGTGACGTTCCCCGAAGAATCTGTATATTGCAACTTTTTGATTTTTAAAATTCCATTGCCATATCGCTGGTTGTTTTGGTTGAAATCTGTTTGACCGACATTTTGATTTTGTGTCAAGTATTCATCCACAATTTCATTTACTTTTCCGATATTGCAAATCATTCCGTTTTCGAGCAGCACGCCAGACTTACACAAATTCTTCACCGCGCCCATATTATGACTCACGAACAGTACGGTTCTGCCTTCGCCGCGGCTTACATCCTGCATCTTGCCGATTGCCTTCTTTTGGAATTCGGCGTCGCCTACGGCGAGCACTTCGTCCACCACCAATATTTCGGGTTCCAGGTGCGCGGCGATGGCGAACCCGAGGCGCACGGTCATGCCGCTGCTGTAGCGTTTCACTGGGGTGTCCAGGTAGCGTTCGCAACCGCTGAAGTCCACGATTTCGTCTAGCTTGCGGGTAATCTCGGCTCGGCTCATGCCCATGATGGCGCCGTTCATGTAGATGTTCTCGCGGCCGGTCATCTCGGGGTGGAATCCGGTGCCCACTTCGAGGAGGCTCGCGATGCGCCCCCGTGCGCGGATGGTGCCGGTGGTGGGTGCGGTCACACGGCTCAGCAGCTTGAGGAGCGTACTCTTGCCGGCGCCGTTCCTGCCGATGATTCCCACGACGTCGCCCTGTTCTACTTTAAAATTGATGTCCTTCAGGGCCCACACGTACTCGCTATCGCCCTTGTGCGCGCGGTCGTTGACTTCGCCCACCTTGAGGTAGGGGTCCTCGCGGCGCAGCACCTTGGTCTGCCAGAACCTGTTCAGGTCGTGGCTGAGCGTCCCGGTGCTCACTAGGCCCAGGCGGTACTGCTTGCTGATGTTCTCGAACTCGATCGCAGTCATCTCGTTGAGTAATATAGATTAAAAGGGACTGCCGGGAACCCAAATCGGAAAAAATGCGCGAAAAACGCGCGTTTTTTGCTGTCCCGGCAGGTCCCTTAAAATGGGCGTTATATGTTGTTATTTAAAAAATAATATTGGTTTTTGTGAAAAAATCACAAATTTAACAAAAATATTTGATTTTTCACGGAAAATAGGTTATATTTACCATGATAATTAAATTCAGAAGGCGGATTATGCTTATTCAGTTTACCTGTTCAAATCACCGATCCATCAAGGATTCGCTTGTTTTTTCCATGGCTGCTACGAAGGACTCTAGCTTGGAAGATTCTGTTATTCCTTTCGGAAAGGCTCGTTACTTGCGGGTTGCTGAAATTTATGGCGCAAATGGTGCTGGGAAAACTTCTTTGCTAGACGCCATGTTGCTGATGAGTCGTATTGTGCTGACTAGCAACGGCTTCCAGCCGGGGGATCTGATTTTGCGGTTTCCGCACAAGTTGTCCAAGAAGAAGGACCCGACGTCATTTTCTATGATTTTTGAAAGAGATGGGGTCAAGTATTCGTATGGTTTTAGCTATAACGAAGCAGGAATTGTAGATGAATACTTGTATTATTGGCCGGGCGTGAAGAGGTCGGTTGTTTTTGAACGGAATTCTCCCACTGATTATGTCTTTGCAGAACCGTTCAAGAAGGCTGGGGACAACTGCAAGGGTAGAATGAAGCCCAATAAGTTGCTTCTTTCTTGTGCGGCAAATGAGACTGACATCACCCAGGTGGTTTCGGCATTCCTTTTTTTCAAGAACAACCTGATTTTTTATCTAGATGTCAACAATTGGTTTGATTACTCGGTAAATCAACTTAAGGAAAATCCCTCCATGAAGAAGAAGTTCATTGAGTTCATGAGGGAAATAGGGACGGACCTTGTTGATATCAAGATTAAGGTGGAAACGCGGTCGATACCGACGCTTGTTTCTCCTATGACGTCGACACCCCAGATGTCGCAAAATGTTAATATGATTGAGCTAAAGCTCGTCTATAAGGATTTTGTGATTGACTATAATGAGGAATCGTCTGGAATAAAGAAGTTGTTCCAGTTTGTTTGCCCCATGATAGATATTTTGGAAAATGGTAAGGTCCTTGTCTGCGATGAAATCGAAGCGCACCTGCATCCATCCATTGTCGCTAATATAATTAAGCGTTTTTGTCAAAATAGGGATTCTAGCAGCCAGCTTATTACAGCAACCCATGATTCTGATTTGTTGGATTTAAACGAAATTCGACGTGACCAAATTTGGTTTACCGAACTTAATCCCAAGATGCGGACAACTGACTTGTATTCGCTTGCGGAACTTAAGAATGTTCGCAAGGACGAAAACATCAAGAAGGGGTATATTCTTGGACGATACGGCGCTATTCCTATGTTGAACAGTAATTTCCGTGAGAAGTGATAATGAGGCGTTTTGTTGACGAAACTTCCCGGATTGAAAATGTCCGTCCTAAAAACCCGATTCACTCGCCAATAACGATAAGCGATGTTCGGAAGCATTTCGATGAAAATTTGAAGGACGTGAAGGACAAATTTGGTCTTGCGCAGAATGAACTCAAGGCCAATCTTCGGTCTGCAGAAGAGATATGGCGCAGCCAGGTTGTCTTTCTCGAAAGCGCTTTGGATTTTTACATTCATGAACTGGTAAAATATGGTCTTCTGAAGATTTTCAATGGGGAGTGGCCTGAGACGGATAAAAGCAAGAAGTTTAAGGTTTCATTCCCAGTAATGCTAAAATTATACAGAACCCCCGAAAATGCAGAATCGTTGCTTGGTGAAGAAATCGACTCGGTGAACCGGGAAAATTGTTTTCTCGGATTTGAGCATATGCAGATGAATTTGGGAATAGTTGGACTCAAAGCCGATTCTAAACAGAAATCATTTATCGATGGGCTTTACCGTCGCAGGAACCAGATTGCGCATCAGTCTGACCGTCGGCCGAATTCAGCAGAAAAGATTCCGATTAAAGAGCAGGATGTGAAGGACTATATTGAGAAGGTTCTCGAAAACCCTATGAGCGAGTGTCACGGCCAAGCTTGCTTGGACATGACCGAGCGATGAGGGTTTCTGCAACTCGATGGCGGTCATGGTCTTTTCAAGGTCTTTAATAAACCGCCCTGGATTGCCACGCCTCTAACGAGGCTCGCAATGACGTTGGCGGTCATCTTGTTGAGTAATATAGATTAAAAGGGGGTGTCGGGAGGGCTGTTCAGAAAAAATGTCGCGCACCTATTGACAAAGATGCCCTGAGAAATTATATTTAGTGCACAAGTGAGTAGTTTTGCTCGCAAAAACCGACTGAAGACCCGCAATTTCAAGCTTGTTTGCGGGGAGGAGTGAAAGATGAACAGGACGCAGTATCGCCTGATGGCGAAGGATGTCAAGGCCAATCCCGCTAACCTGGCCAAGTATCGCAAGATTTTCAAGTACGCATACCCGTTTGGCGACAAGGTCTTCAAGCGGCTTATGATCAACCAGATGAACCCCGAGAGGTTTATCGCCTTCCTGAACGCGATGATGGGGCTGGAAGGTCCGAACAGAATCAAGGAATTCACGTTCCGCATACAGGAAATTCCTACTCTGCCGACGCAGAAGAAACCGATTTTTGACATCGTGGGCACAAATCAGGCGGATGAACCGATTTTGGTTGAGGTGCAGCAGAACGCTAGCCAGATTTTCATTGATCGTTTGTTTTATTACGTGTCGCGCACGGTCTCGGTGCTTGTGCCGGAGGGCGCCAGCTACAGACTGCCGCACATCTACGTGCTCTCCATCTTGACGGAGGACCTGTTCGAGAGCGAACCGGATACGTACTTCCATCACGTTGCGCTCGCGAAGAACGGGAGGCCGTTCTACAGGAAGTTCGACGGGTTCCTGGTAGAGGTGGACAAGTTCCGCGAAATCGACAAGCGCACGCCGGAAGCGAGGCGCGAAAGGTCCGAACGCGCGGATATGTTGCGGTTCCTCATCGATTTGATGGAGGAAAAACCGTTTTCTGACGATATTTTGCAGAATGAGATGTACGCAAAGTTCGTAAAAGATGTATCTTTAGAGAAGATCGAGGACGAATTGCTCCTTCGGGAGGTTGGCGACATGACTGATATCAAGTACGAAAAGGAAAGTTCTTATCTGGACGGGATTAGAGATACTGCCAAGCGGATGATTGCCGACGGCAAGCTGTCTAACGAGGAAATAGCTTCTTATTCCGGCCTTTCCATCGAAGATGTCGTCGTCCTGCGCAGCCAGGCGGAAACTTAGCGGTTTCATGAAATGTGTGGAGGCCGGTCATTTGACGCCTTCGGCGTCCGTTCAAACAAATCTTGAGCGCTGTCTTGGGGGACTTCTTGAGGGACATCTTGAGGGACAGGTCGCCAAATAATCTGCCCTTCGGGATGCCGTCCACCACTAATATTTCGGGTTCCGGCCACGGCCGGGCGATATGGCCGAATTTGGCCATTTTTTAGTCGGGAACATCACTTATTAGAAGATGCCGGTTGGATTCCGGTAGAATTTGAAAAAAGTTGTAAAGTGGGCTTGACAAGAAGATAGCGGCCATTTCAAAGCACCAGAAGAACATCTTTGCCGAGGGAGAACTCCAAGAAAATTCAGTTGTTTCCAAAATGGAAACAACTGCCGCCGATGGCAAAAACTATAATACCAATATCTACAATCTTGATGCCATTATCGCGGTAGGGTACCGCATCAATTCAAAAAAAGCCACGATGTTCCGTATCTGGGCCACGCAAGTCCTCAAGGAATATATTATCAAGGGGTTCGCCATGAACGACGAACGCCTCAAAAATCCGGTAAATTTCTTCGGCAAGGACTACTTCGAGGAGCAGCTCGAGCGTATTCGTGAAATCCGTGCTAGCGAGCGGCGCTTCTACCAGAAGATTACGGATATCTATGCCCGGTGCAGCGCGGACTACAGCCCGGATAGCCAAATTACTAAGGATTTTTTTTCAGGGAACCTATTGACAGGTCGCAGTTGAAAAATTATATTAGTGCACAAGTGAGTAGAATGTGCTCGCAAGAACCAATGAAGACCCGCAATTTCAAGCCTGTTTGCGGGGAGGAGTGAAAGATGAGTGAAGATGCTGTGGCCAAAGTTGCCAATGCCGGTAGTGCCGGCGCGGCTGTCAAGCCGGATTTTTCCCTGATAGACGAATGTTTGCTGAAATCCAGGATCCACACGATCCGTGGCGTCAAGGTGATGCTCGACGCCGATTTGGCGGAAATTTATGGGTATTCGACTAAGGCTTTTAACCAGCAAGTGAAAAATAATATCGAAAAATTTGATGAAGATTTTAGATTTCAGCTCAATAATGACGAATTGGCAGAATTATCGAGAACAAAAATTTTGACCTCGAAACAGGGAAAATCCCCCAAAAAGAGCGATTTTAGCCAAGTTGATGTTTTGCGGTCAAAAATTTTGACCGCAAACTTGAGTCCCAAAAGCAGAAGCCTTCCTTACGCCTTCACCGAACAGGGCATTTATATGCTCATGACTGTGCTCAAAGGCGAACGGGCGGCAGCTCAGAGCAAGGCCCTAATTCGCCTTTTCAAGCAGATGAAGGACTATATTGTCGCAGAGAACATGCAGTTGTTTGGCTCGGAAAGTCCGCAAATTGCCTCTTATACGATTCAAAATATTAAGGATATCGCTGATATTCGTGGAGAGCTTGCTGAAACTCGTGCGGATGTTTCCGGAATAAAGTCTGATCTTCAGAAGGTCATGGAAAACTTCATCGATCCGTCGTCTTTCAAGCATTTCCTGATTCTGAACGGGCAGAAATTGGAGGCGGATGCCGCCTACGCGCAGATTTACGGCATGACGAAAAAGTCGGTGATTGTGCTGGATAATTACGTAGATGTCAAAACATTGGACTTGCTGCGGTGCGTACCCAAGGGCGTGTCGGTGACTATCTTTAGCGACCAATATGGTAAAACCTACTTGACCGACAGCATGGTGGCTGATTTCAAAGCAGTGCGTCCGGATGTCGCCTTTGATGTAAAATCTGCTGGGAACATGTTCCACGACCGCTACATTTACTTGGATTACGGGCAAGATAGCGAAAAGCTTTTCCACTGCGGGGCATCTTCAAAAGATGCTGGCGGCAAGGTAACGACAATTATGCAAATAGAACGCCCGGAGGTGTACCATCCGCTGATTGAATCGTTGGAAAAAGAAGAACCTTAGCCGGAGTCGCGTTAGGCCTCCAGCCTGCTGGGGAAACGCCCAAAAAGAAAATTTACTGCACCTACTGCTTTTATTGAAATTTTAATGTATATTGTAGGTATATCAAAATTGTGAGATTGAATTGGATATTCTTTTTGAAGACAAAGACTTGAAGAAATGCGCTACCGATAGGGCGTTTGCGCTGAAAAAGCTTGGCCAACGGCGTGCCCTGCGCTATGTTGACCGCTTGGCCCAAATTAGCGATGCGGCTAATTTTGAATCTTTGCGGGGATTGCCGGGCCATTATCACGATTTGGTTGGAAATCGTGCTGGTCAGTGGGCCTGCGATTTGGATCAGCCGTATAGGTTGATTTTTAAAAGTACGAACGAGGGGCCCGTTGCTCAAATTGTGTGGGCCAAAGAGCGTGTGGCAAAGATGCTGGAAATCGTAGATTATCATGGGTAGGCGTAAGTATGAACGAAAACAAGATTAAATTGTGGCATGTTCCTTCTCCGGGAAGGGAATTGGCCGAAAAACTCGAAGAAATGGGCCTTGATGCGAATGACCTGGCTGCGCGTATGGGCTACACGCCCAAGGCGGTGAACGATATTTTGCAAGGGAATTGCCGCATTACGCCGGATGTGGCGATTATGCTGGAAATGATTACGGATATCCCGGCAATCTATTGGCTGCGTCGTCAGATGTCTTATGACGAATTCCTTTCTCGCGAAAAAATCAAGGCTTCGCTTACGGACCAGTCCCTTTGGAAGAAGTCTTTTCCTTCGGAAATGAATGTCCGCAAATGGGTGCAGTATAAAAAAGACGATGAAAGGTCTTTGATGCCTCTTCTCAAGTTCTTTGCGGTGGCGTCTCCGCAGGCATGGGATGGGTACTATAAGGATGCCCGGCTGAAGGTGGCGTTCCGTATTTCGCTGGCCGATGTCAAGGACCCGTATGCGACTTCGGCGTGGATTCGCCGTGGCGAGATTCTTTCGGATCGCGACCCGATGGAAAAGCAGGAGCAGATTCCTGTGCGCAAGCGCCTGAAGGCGGCTCTCCCCGAGATTATCGCGTTTGCTGCTGCGAACAAGACTTTGCCGAAGAGCGCGAAAAAGATAACCTACTGGACCCCTGAAGCGGAAGTTGTTGACGATTGCATGACTGGCTTGCAGGAATTATGCCGCAAAATCGGAATTCGCGTGCTGTTCGTGCAGAACTTCAAGAGCGCTCCGATTCATGGCATGTACCGTTGGTACAAGGATGTGCCGCTGATTCAACTGCATGACCGTTTCAAGAAGCGTGAAACGATGTGGTTCACGTTCTTCCACGAGTTGGCGCATGTGCTGTACCACGGCAAGAAGGGTATCTGCCTGCAGAACATTGAAATCACGCATAACTACCCCGAAAAAGAGGACGAGGCCAACGCCTTTGCTCAGAAGTGTATGGTGGATGCGGGCTTTAATGTGTAGTGGTCGCGGTTTTGCTTTGCGTTACACCGTGTCCATGAATGTGCGCTGTATCTTGTTGAATACGATTACGCCCAGGGCCAGGATGAAGACGGCGAAGCCGGCGGTGTAGCCGAGTGCGGCCCAGCTGAATTCGCCCACGCCGAGCATGCCGAACTTGAACGTCTCCATGATGCTGGTAAGCGGGTTTGCCTGCATGAGCATTTTGAGACGCTGGTCTTCGATGGTGCTGAGCGGGTAAATCACCGGAGTCGCGTACATCCACAGCTGCACAATGAAGTTCAGCAAGAATGTGAGGTCGCGGTACTTGGTGGTGAGGCTGCTGAACAGTACGCCGAATCCAAGGGCGAGCGCGGCGATGAGCGCTATGAGCACGGGTGTGAGCAGTGCGTACAAATTAGGGTGTACGGGTGCGTCGGTGAATATCATGTAGTACGCGAACACCAGGAAGAACAGGCCCATCTGTATGCTGAGTCGTACGAGGTTGCTCGTGACGGTAGCAAGCGGCACCACGAGGCGCGGGAAATACACCTTGCCGAACATGTTCGCGTTTTCGATAAACGTTTTGCTCGTCTGGTTCAGGCATTCCGAAAAATATGTCCAGAGGCAGATGCCGGCGAGGTAGAACAGCGGTTGCGGCAAACCGTCGGTAGAAATTTTCGCAATGCCGCCGAACACGACCATGAACATGATGGTCGTCATGATGGGTTGAATAAAGAACCACAGCGGGCCGAGAATGGTCTGCTTGTACCACGTGACAATGTCGCGCTTCACGAACATGCGGTACAGATCGCGGTACTGCCACAGTTCGCCGAAGTCTACCGAGAGTAGGCTTGACTTTGGCTTGATAACAGTTGTCCATTCGCTTGCTTGCATTTTGCGGCTCACTCAAAATCTGATACGGTAAGGTAACTCACGTCGACTTTGCCCAAGTCCGGGGCGGCGGCGAGGCGGTTGGCCTGTTTCTCGATGACTTTTTCGAAAAGGTTGCGCACGTAGCGGCCGTTGCCGAATCGGTTGTCTTTGTTGCGCACTGCGGTGGCGATGCATGCCTTCATGGCGCGTGATGCGGCTTCGCCCATCTTGTAATCGTACTTTTCGAGCAGACCCCGGAATATTTGTGCGAGTTCGTCTTCGGTGTAGTCGGGGAATTCGATATACCTGTTGAAACGCGAGGAGAGGCCTGGGTTGGAATTCACGAACTTCTTGATTTCGTCGGTGTACCCGGCGATGATGACCACGAGTCTGTCGCGGTCGTCTTCCATGCGCTTGAGGAGGGTATCGATAGCCTCTTGCCCGTAGTCGTTTTCGGCGCTGCGCGAAAGGGTGTAGGCTTCGTCAATGAACAAGACGCCATCGAGCGCACTGTCGATTACTTTGTTTGTTTTTATGGCGGTTTGGCCCATGTAGCCGGCTACGAGGTCTGCTCGCGTGGCTTCTACCAGGTGGCCTTTGGCGAGGACCCCTAGGTCTCTGAAGATTTCGGCCATGATGCGCGCGATGGTTGTTTTGCCTGTGCCGGGATTGCCGGAAAATACCAGGTGGTACGATGTCGGCGGTACGGAGAATCCTTTCTTTTTGCGTTCGTTCTGCACGCGCAGAAAGTTGTGGAACGTGATGACTTCGCGTTTGACCGTAGAAAGCCCGATGAGCGAATCGAGTTTGCGGACGGCTTCGCCGATGGAACCGGGAGCGCTCCTGTTTACAGGAGTCATTTTGTTGACTGCATTTTGGAGCGGCGTGTTCTTGTAGTTTACCGTGCGGGTGGAGCACTTTATGGCAGCGGGGCGGCGCAGCGGAATTCGGTTGTTGCCGATGTGGCGTTCAAGGTGCTGCAGCCACTGAACTTCGGACGGGGTGAGTTTCCCGTCGATGTTGGCAAGCGCTGCCGAGTAATCGTACATGAGGCGCATGTACTTGCGGACGGCATCGGGCGAGAATTCCGAGAATATCGAGGCGAACAGGAACAGTTCCCCGGATTCGTTGAGTTGGGCGTGGTTCTTTTCGAGGCCTACGATGAGCTCGCCGATATCGACTTCGCGGTTGACGAATGTCTGGAGCACAAGGCGGTTCCAGTCCGTAGAGGCGGGGGCGTTTGTGCGCAGGCGTAACATCAGCGATACGAACCCGCAAGATTCAAACGTGTCAAGGCTTATTTCGTGCCCGAGTTTTGCCGAAAGGAAGTTGATGTCAGAAAGGAAAATGGTTGAAAGTTCCTGGAAGGCGTCGGTGCCGCCAGTTCCGATGGTAAAGTGGTTGCGCAGTTTTTCGGCTACGCCGTCGTAGGTGAGAAAGTCCTTGAAAAAGTTTGCGATTGCCGTAACCGAGGGGCTTATCTTTGTCATGTATTTGATGAGCCTCGGGTCGATTTTTCCTTCGGGTGTAACGGCGACTGCGTACTGCGAGTCGCCGCCCGCGGTTGCCTCGAATGGGGTGGTCAAGACTTCTTTCATTAGGTCGGCTACCTGCTGACCTGTTTCGGTTTCGCGGTAGCGTGTCCAGATGTGAAATCCGATAATGGCGATAATGAGAACGGCGACGGCAAAGAACAGGTATGCGGCAGGCCCAAGGACATGAGTGAGCTTCACAATGCCGAAAAAGCTGGCCAGCAAGATTATCGTGAGGACACTGGTCAGGCCCGCGAGCATGTTTTGGTTCGTTTTTCTTCTAGGCATATTCTGCTACGTTCGCTCGCGTACAACGTATTGCGGTGACTGGTTGATGCTGATGTAGATGCGGCCCACGTATTCACCGATGAGCCCGAGCAAGAGCATGATCATGCCGCCCAGGAAAAGCAGTGTGGCGAGCATGCTGGTGTAGCCTACCGGGACTTCGGGGAACATGAGTTTCTTGTAGACGATGAAAATGCCCGCGGCAAATCCGATGATGGCGCAGAGGAGCCCGATGAATGTCGCGGCGCGGAGCGGCTTGACGGAAAACGCGGTGAAGCCGTTTATCCAGAGCCCGATAAGGCCTGCGAAGGTGTAGCCCGATTCGCCTTCGATGCGGCGGCGGTGCTGGACTTCTACGTTGCCCAGGTTCTTTGTCGCGCGGAAAACAAGGCCGCTTATATAGGCGAACGGATGAGGGTAGCGCACGATCTCTTCGACGATGAACTTGCGCATTATAAAGAAGCTCGTAGTGCGCAGCGTCTTGGGCTGGCCGATGATGTTCTCGGCCATCTTCTTGTTGACCCAAGTGCCAAAGCGGCGGAAGAGGTGCTGTGCGGAATGCTCGTAGTAGCCGTACACTACGTCGTAGCCTTCTTCGAGTTTGTCGACGAGCTTGAATGTTTCGCTGGCGGGAGTTTGGCCGTCATCGTCAAGGCTTATCACGTAATCGCCGGAGGCTTGCGCATAACCGGCCATCAGGGCGCAGTGCTGCCCGAAGTTTTTGGCGAGGCAGATTCCCTTGATGCGGCTGTCGCTGGCGGCGAGTCCCTTGATGACCTGCCACACGCCATCGGGGCTGCAGTCGTTTACGAGAATGATTTCGTAGTCGAATTCGGGGCGAGCAACCACGGTTTCGCGGATTTCTTGCACCACGGTTTCGATGGTGTTCTCGCTGCGGTAACAGGGGATTACAAACGAGAGTTTCATACGTTCTCCCACTTGTTGCTTTGCGCGGATTTTGCAGCGGCTTGCATCATGGCGAGGCCTTCGAGCGATGTGCGGATGCCGCACACGTATTCACTCTTGAAGGTGCCGGTGGCGAAATATTGCCCGAGGCAGTCGGCGATGTCCTTGTAGTAGTTTGCGAACGCTTCGATGAAGCCCGCGGGGTGGCCCGCCTTGAAGCGGTTGTAGCGCTGCTGGTTTGCAATCTTTACGTCGCCGGTGCGGTCGCGCAGGCTCACGTTGCCCCGCAGGTCGCATGTCTTGAGCGTCTCGGGCTCCAACTGGAACCATTCGGCGCTGCCCTCGCTGCCGTACACGCGGATGCGGAGCCCGTTGCGGTTCCCGAGCGCCGTCTTGCTGAACCAGATTTGCGCACGCACGTTGTTCGTGTATTGCACGAGTGCGCCTACGTTGTCTACGATTTGCGGGAAAAGCCCGAAGGTGGTCTGGTCGGCGACAATACGTTCGGGGCGCTCGCCGGTCAAGAAGTAAATCATGTTGTGCAGGTGGCTGCCGAGGTCCAGGGAAATCTTCGGGATGACGGTGTCCTTGAGGCGCCAGCTTTGCGGCTTGGGCGGCTCATTGTGGGCTCCGAGGCGCATGAAGCCTTCTTGCGGCATTTCCACTTGCACCTGCTGGATTTTGCCGAGCTTGCCGTCGGCGATGAACTGTTTGAGTTCGCGCACCATCGGGTAACCGGTGTAGTTGTACGTGGTGCAGAAAAATCCCTTGGTTTCGGCGACGACCTTCGCTATCGCCTCGCCTTCTTCAAAACTTGTGGCGAGAGACTTTTCGCAAATGACGGGGAAACCGGCGTTCAACGCGTCGATAACGATATCCTTGTGCAGGTCCGTCGGCGCGAGCACCACGACTGCGTCAATCTTGCCTTTTTCGGATTGCAACAGTTCGCGGTAGCTGGCGTAGGTGCGGCTGTCGGGCACGCCCCAGGTGCGGGCGGTTTCGCTGTTTGTATCGGCGTGGGTGCTGAATGCGCCTGCGACGAGTTCGAAATGACCGTCCATCTGGCTTGCCGCCTTGTGGACTTCTCCGATGGCCGAGTTTATACCGCCCCCGATAAACGCTATCTGGTATGGTTCCGTCTTCATATTCAGGAATATAGGATATTTTTGTTTTTTTAGGCGGTGGATTGAACCCGTCGTAACGTGCTTATTACGTATTTATTACGTCAATCCGTAACAATTTTGGCCAAATCCGTCATGCGGGTGGTCTTGTCTGTCATTTCGGCGAGGGAATTGAACCTGAAAAATACTATTCCGGCCTTGTATGTTAATTTGTCTGTGATTATATCGCTTGGTTTGTACCACAGGAATTTCTCGACGATGTTGCCCTGGATTTCAGGTGCGAAGGTGACGTCGCGGACCGTTCCTTCGTGATCGGACATAAGGCAGTGCCGGAGCCAAAATCCTTGCGTAGGCGCATCTTCGATGCCGGAGATGTCCATGCCCGTTTCGGCCATGATGATGAATTTCGGGTAGTCGATGCCTGTCGCGTACTTCACGAACCTGATGTACAAATCTCCGGGTGGGCGTCGGCAGATTTCGATGATGACGGGCGTTCCGTCGGGTTTCTCGATGTACTGGATGTGCAAAATCCCGTCGACCAGGTGCAATTCGCGGGCGATGCGTTCGCTGTAGTCGCGGAGTTTCGCAAGCGTCGCGGGACTGGAGGTGCCGGGAGTGTTGGCTCCGCTCACCATGTACTTGTTGACGAAGTACTGCTCGTTGTCTGCGAACGCGAATGCGACCCTGCCGTTTACGAGCATGGCGGAAAAACCGTGGTTCGTTCCCTGTACGAATTCCTCGACCACGATGTGGTCTTGCCGCGTGCGACTGCAGGCGTCCTTGTAAGCTTCTCGGGCCTCTTCGGGCGTTGTTGCGCGGTGGATGCCCTTGCCTCCGGTGAGGTCGACCGGTTTCACGATGATGGGGAAGGCGAGCTGCGCGATGGCCTTTTCAAAATCCGCGCTCTCCTTGCCGGCTATTTCATCTTTTCCCGCAACGGGAATAGTCAATGCACGCGGTGTCGGAATTTCGAGCCTCGTCGCCAGTGCGCGGTATTTGTCCTTGTGGTGAATTTCAATGCTTGTTGCGTAGGAATCGTGCCCCGGCAGTCCCATCTTCTCGCAAACGTAAACTGTCGAAAGCAGGGCGAAGTCGTTGCATCCGGAGCACACTGCCTGCACTCCCTCGCTTTTGGCGAGTTCGAGCATCGCATCCTTGTCGCTGAAATCTGCGAAAACGTTCTTGTCGGCAAGCGGGTGCCCCAGGCCTTTGCGGTCGTTACCCGTGGTAATTACGTACCATCCCAGCGCCTGTGCGGCCTGGATCAGCGGGATTTCGGCGTGCCCGCCACCGAGTATCAGGAGTTTTTTGCGGAAGGATTCCATTTGTCAAGTAATATAGAATAGTTGCTCAGAACGGGGCATGCGTGGCGCATCATTCCCGGCAATGCCGCATGGCCTCTTTCAGGGACTTGAACTTGGGCTTCTTGAATTCCTCGTACCTGATTTTCTTGACTCCGTCGTAGAAGGTCATCCCGGGGGCTTTTTGTGCCGCCTCGTCGCCCATCCGCATGATGTCCTTTTCGGTTACGCCGGCGGGCAGTATCAGGCGGTATTTCTGTTCGGGCGATTCCAATCGGTGGAACATGCTGTTCAAGAAATCGTCCAGCGTGTTTTCTTCCTTCTGCTTGAAGAAGTAGAGCATTCCACTCCGTATCCAGCTTTCGATATGGAAATTCTCGTCGACTACAAAGTCCAGCCCGTGGTACTCCGTCTTGCAGCCGCCATCCTTGAGGTCGAATTCCTTGCAGGAGAAGAACTGCGTGGTCAGCGCGGGCGAGGAACTGCTGAGGCTGCAGCGCGTGCTGTCGGTGTAACAGGACCAGAAGTTGACCTTGTTCCCGTAGTAGATTTGCGGGACGTTCGTACCGAAGTTCAGGTAGTATTTCCCGTCGATCTTGTAGCATTCCAGGCTTTCTTCTATCCCCGCCGTCTTGCCGCGGACATACAGCAGCGTCTTGCTTGCGTAATTTTCGATTTTGCAGCCGCCGTTCGTGTAGTCTGTTGAGTAGCAGGGAATCCAGTCCGGGTTTTCTATACGGACTGGCTTCTTGTTCTCTTCATCTTTTTTCGCGGTATCTTTGGGCGGCTCGTAATCCGGCGGGAGCACCCGTTTTTCTTTCTTGAAGCCGGGCTTGCATTTCCCGACAAGCTTGGCCGTGAAAGTGCGCGACTGGTGCGCCGTTTCGAAGTGCGGGCATGTGCAGGCGAGGTCCGCCATCCAGTAGCCCGTGAAGGTCTTCCCGTAAAAGCGTCTGACGAATTTTTCGGCAGATTCCCTTTTGTACAGCGATGCGTCGATGGCGGCGAAGTCCCATTCCAGCCGGGGCGAGGCGACCTTTCTTATGGAGCTGTCGGCGCCGAGAATCTTGGCCCTGCATTGCCTTTCCAGTTCCTTGGGGTCGCCCAGGTCGTAATTGATTCGCTCAAAGTTGCTCCGTTTGTCGCCCTCGAAGCTTGGCCATAAAGAATGCGCCCAGAACGGGGTTTCGCAGTAGACGGAATCGGGAGTCCTGGAACTGTCCGGCGCTTCGCCGGCAATGGGTTTGGGCGTATCGACGAGCAGCAGCCTGTAGTGGTCCTTGTCTTCGAACGAGGCGCAGAACCGGATGGGCCCTTTGGCAAGGGCATGCTGTGCAAGGAGGCACCCGAACAGAAATGCGCCAAATACGGGGGCGATGCTGCATCTCATTTGAACTTCCTCCTTACGATACAGGCCTCGGACTGATCGTAATCATCTATGTCTAAGTCTGAGCGGTCGCTTACGTGCAGATTGACCTCGTAGAGTCTCCACAGGTCTAGTTTGTCCGCTTTCTTGGGGTCAATCTTTACATCGGCGGGGCATTCGCCTGTGAGCAGGACCTCGTATTCGACGTGGTGCGCATCCCGCTTGAAGCCGCATTCCATGGAAATGTCCCAGGCAACCGCGATATTCTTGCCATAGAGCTTTTTCAATTGGCTTGTGGTAATCGAGAATGTCGTGTCGCTGGAGAGGTCGACGTACTTCGGGAGCTCGGCCCTGTTGTAGTTGTTCCACTTGCTTTGTGCGTGGCAAGTGTCCTCTTCCAAGAAAGAACCTAATTTGAACTGGCCGATTCCTGGAAAGTCCCATACTATCTTGTTGTGCGTCCTGGAAGTCCCGCTGCAGCGAATCTCCTGCTGGAAGTCCTCTAGCAAGGAAGTTTTCGTGGAATCGAAGAGGTAGACCCTGGGACGGTTGCCGAAAGTGTCGGTGAGGTAAAGGGCCGGTTTCTCGCCCTTGATGGCGCAGTAGTGGGCTGCGGGAATGGTCTTGAGGCAAGGGCCGACAAGCAGGATGTCGAATTCCTGTTCCTTGCGCTTGAAGGTGTTCCCCTTGCATTCCGTTTCGCTCTTGCTCCCGCGGAAGGTCTGCCCGTAGAATTCGGGGAGGACCCGTTTTGCGTTCGCCAGGTAATAGGTGTCGCTTGGATGGATGCGCTTGCCTAGGTCCCGCGGGAAGTTGATATGGGATTCGCTCTTCTTGTTATGGTCGGAGCAGCCGCAGCTGTTGTTGAAATCCTTCGTATGGCGGATCAGGTGCACCTTGTAGCTGGAATCGGTCGGGAACGTGGCGCAGTAGGCGGGGATGCTGTCCAGGTAGTCCCCTGCATGCAGGGTCGATGCGCATGCGGTGAGGAACAGGGCTGCGACGAGTCTTGCTTTTGTCATTTCGCCCCCTTGGCCTTCCACGCCTTGCAGGCTTTTATGGCGTCTTGCATTGTGGGGAATTTCCCGCCGAAGCGGTCGGCCTTCTTCAGTGCCGAATAGACCTGCATCCCCTTTGCCCGTGCGACAGTAGCCCTGGCCAGGCTGTCGGCAGATTCGTCGTAAAAACGCCATGGCAGGATTTTGGTGTATTCTTCTTCCCGGGTGTATTCCTGCTCGACTTTTTTAATGAATTCCGTGGCATTGGTAATCGATTTCATGCCCAGGTACAGCCGCAGGCCCTTGATATTCCATTCCTTCAGTTTGCCCTTTTCGTCGTATATGAGGGCGAGGCCATTTTTTGCGAAGCGGCAGCCATCCTTCGTGGTTTCCGTGTTCGCGCAGGAATAGAAAGTCTTTTTCCATTGCACGACGCTGTCGGGAACAGTCCGTGCCTTGATGCAGTCTTCGAGGGTGCGGTAGCACTTTTCTGGGGACGCGTAGTGGAATAGGGTGTCTTCGACCTGTTCCGGAATGGATGTCACTACGACGATGTACGCCTCGTCCTTATACCGGTAGCAGTCGATGTCGTTGTCGAACGCTTCGGGGTCCCCGATGACGGGCAATCTGGTTCTGCTTGCGTAGCGGGAACTCTGGCGGCATAATCCCTTTTCGTCGGGAGCGTAACATTCGAAGATGTCTTCGGGGCCGCTTTCTATGGGGCCGCCGCATGCGAAGCCAAAGGAATATCCATCCCCGCTGCTGTTGCTGAACCACTTGGCTGGCGGCTCGCATTTGACCTGTTCTACGGTTTTCCAGTAGTCGTTGGCAAAAAGCGGGCATGCCGCCGATACGAGCAACAGGAACGGTGCCGAAAATAATCCCCGAATATATTTAAGGCTGTAGAACATCTAGTGATTAATATAGAATTTGTCAAAAATTGTTGGCGATAATTGCCCGTTACGGCCGTATATCGTTGCATATTTCCGCAAATATTTATAGTTTATGCCCGTATGCCGGGTCTGGCCGGTACGCCCGAAAACAAGGAAACCTGAATTGCCATGAGGATACCCTTCAACAAGCCGCCCTTCGTGGGGCTAGAACTTGACTACGTGAAGCAGGCCGTCGAGAGCGGCCGTATCTGCGGCGATGGTACCTACAACCTGCTGTGCCACGGGTGGCTCGAGAAGCATACCGGCACGGCGAAGGCGCTCCTTACCACGAGCTGCACGCATGCGCTCGAGATGTCGGCGAGGCTATGCGACATCGGGCCCGGCGACGAGGTGATCATGCCCTCGTTCACGTTCGTGAGCACCGCCGACGCGTTCGTTTCGCAGGGGGCCAAGTGCGTGTTCGTGGATATCCGCCCCGACACCATGAACCTGGACGAGAACCTTGTCGAGGCGGCCATCACCGAGAAGACGAAGGCTATCGTGCCGGTGCACTACGCGGGCGTTGCCTGCGAGATGGACAAAATCAACGAAATTGCGAAACGCCACAACCTGTTCGTGGTCGAAGACGCCGCGCAGGGCATGATGGCCACCTACAAGGGCAAGGCGCTCGGGACGCTCGGGGATTTCGGCTGCTACAGCTACCACGAGACCAAGAACTACAGCATGGGCGAGGGCGGCGCATTGCTGATAAACGACAAGAAGTTCTGCGACCGCGCCGAGATTATCCGCGAGAAGGGCACCAACCGCTGCCAGTTCCACAGGGGCGAAGTCGACAAGTACACCTGGGTGGAACTCGGCTCCAGCTACCTGCCGAGCGAACTCAACGCCGCCTACCTCTATGCGGAACTCGAGTGCGCCGACGAGATTTACGACAACCGCATGGCGAGCTGGAACATGTACCGCGAACTGCTCGCCCCGCTTGCCGCGAAGGGCCTTTTCGAGCTGCCGTACATCCCGGAGCATTGTGTGCACAACGCGCACATGTTCTACCTGAAGGTTGAAGATTTGCAGACGCGGACGGCGCTTCTCAAGCACCTGGTGTACAACGGGATTCTTGCGGTGTTCCACTACGTGCCGCTGCACACGTCGCCCGCGGGCCAGCGCTATGGCCGTTTTGCTGGCGAAGACAGGTTCACCACCCGCGAGAGCAACCGCCTGCTGCGCCTGCCCATGTTCTACGGCCTAAAAACCGAAGACATTGAATATGTCTGCAAGAAGGTCGCGGAATTCTTCGGGGCTTGAGATAGTTTTTTGTAAAACGAGAATCTTTGGCTAACACGGGCGAAGATGGCGGAACTATCAAAAAAGATGGCCGCGGGGCCATCTTTTTTATCAAATTCAAGATTTGAAGAAGAAACGAGCGAGAGCAGGAACCCGGACCGAAGGCGTACAACTCGTACGTCGAGAGTCCGGGTGACGAACTATCGCGAAGTTTATTTCTTCAAATATTCATTGATACCGGCTGCAGCGCGGCGACCCTCACCCATGGCGAGAATCACGGTTGCAGCGCCGAGCACGATGTCACCACCGGCGTAAACCTTCTCCATGAAGGTCTTGTTGGCGGCAGCATCTTCGAGAAGGATGTGACCCTTCTTGTCGACGGAGAGTTCCGGCGTGGTGTTGCTGATGAGCGGGTTGGAACCGTTACCGATAGCAACGAGCACGGTGTCGCATTCGATTTCGAAGCTTGCACCTTCGACCTTGACCGGACGCGGACGGCCCTTTTCGTCGGGTTCGCCGAGTTCGTACTTGTCGACGAGCATGCCGCGCACGTGGCCGGCTTCGTCGCCAAGAATCTTGGCCGGGTTCTGCAGAACGCAGAATTCGACACCCTCTTCCTGGGCATGGAGAACTTCTTCCTTACGGGCCGGGAGTTCGTTCATGCTGCGGCGGTAAATGATGCGGACCTTTTCGGCACCGAGACGGAGAGCCATACGGGCAGCGTCCATAGCGACGTTACCACCACCGAGAACGACCACGTTTTTGCCGGGCCACATCGGAGTATCGGCATGTTCCTTGTCATAGGCGCGCATGAGGTTAGCGCGGGTCAGGTATTCGTTAGCGGCGAATACACCGACGAGGTTTTCACCTTCAATGTTCATGAAGAGCGGGAGGCCAGCACCGGTACCGACGAACACGGCATCGAAGCCATCCTTTTCAATGAGATCCTTGAGCTTGCGGGTACGGCCGATGACAAAATTTGTCTCGAACTTCACTCCCATGGCAGCAAGGGATTCGATTTCGTTGTCCACGATCTTCTTGGGCAGACGGAATTCAGGAATACCGTAGCGGACCACACCACCGAGCTTGTGGAAAGCTTCGAAGATGGTCACGTCGTGGCCTTCGCGGCGAACGTCAGCAGCAACGACCAGGCCGGCAGGACCGGAACCGATCACAGCCACCTTCTTGCCAGTAGCAGGCTTGACGGCCGGCACGGAAGCACCACCGTTGTTGCGTTCGTAGTCGGCAGCAAAGCGTTCCAGGCGGCCGATAGCCACAGCCTGGTTCACGTCCTTGTGCATCTTGCCCATGGTGCAGTTCATCTGGCACTGGCGTTCCTGCGGGCAAACACGGCCGCAGATTGCCGGGAGCAAGCTGGTTTCCTTAATCTTGGCGATAGCGGCCTTGAAGTCGCCTTCGGCAATCTTCGCGATGAAGGCCGGAATGTCGATGTGCACCGGGCAGCTTTCGACGCAGAACGGCTTCTTACAGGCGAGGCAGCGGTTGGCTTCGACGATGGCCTGAGCTTCGGTGTAACCCTGAGCCACTTCTTCCATCACGCGGGCGCGGTAGCTGGGTTCGAGCTGCGGCATCGGCTGTGCCGGAATCGCGGTCTTGTCCTTCGGCTTGAGCGGCTGCGGAAGAGCCTTGATCTTTTCGAGTTCCACCTTGGCGGCGGCATCCAACTGTTCACGAGTCAAATGTTCAGACATTACTTGCTCTCCTTGGCCTTTGCGTCAGCCATCTTATCAATGTTGCACTTGTGGCCGTCGTTGGCACCGAAGCGGTGCAAGGCTTCCTGTTCCTGGGGCTTGAAGGCACCCATGCGCTGGAGCATGTTGTTCCAGTCGACTTCGTGGCCGTCGAATTCCGGGCCGTCGACGCAGACGAACTTCGTCTTGCCGCCGATGGTCACGCGGCAACCACCGCACATGCCGGTTCCGTCCACCATGATGCTGTTGAGGCTGACCACGGTCTTGACTTCGTAGGGCTTGGTGGTGAGGGCGCAGAACTTCATCATGATCGGAGGACCGATGGCGATGACCATGTCCGGCTTGCCCTTCGTGTCTTCGCAGAGTTCCTTGAGCGGTTCGGTCACGAGACCCTTGCGGCCATAAGAACCATCGTCGGTCATGAAGATGATGTTGTCGGCGAGAGCGGTCATTTCTTCCTTCATGAGGAAGAGGCTTTCGTTACGGGCACCCATGATGATGGTGACCTTGTTGCCGGCAGCCTTGAGGGCCTGCACGATCGGGTGCATCGGGGCAATGCCCACGCCACCGCACACGCAAACCACGTGGCCAAAATTCTCGATGTGGGTCGGGGAACCGAGCGGGCCCACGAGCACCGGGATATCGTCACCGACTTCGAACTTCGAAAGTTCGGTGGTGGTCTTACCGACGGTCTGGAAAATCAGGGTGATGGAGCCTTCAGTCGTGTCGGCATCGGCGATGGTGAGGGGCACGCGTTCGCCATTGTCCTTGTTCGTCTGGAGGATGATGAACTGGCCGGCCTTACGCTCTTGAGCGATCAGCGGGGCCTCGACGCGGAATTGGAATACCGCAGGAGATAAC
>CACXXH010000030.1 GCA_902771595.1 Fibrobacter succinogenes
TTCATTATCTCCGCGTCGTGAATATCTTCGTTGTTCTCGAGGCGCTTGAGTTCAGCCTTCAGGAATTCCTTCCACTTTTCGGGGCGGAACACCGGACTCGTGATGAAGATGTCCTTGTCGCCGCGGCCGCTCATGTTGATGACGAGCGCCTTGTCCTTCGGCAGTTCCTTCGCGATCTTCATGGCGGCGGCACCGGCGTGGGCGCTTTCGAGAGCGAAGAGGATGCCTTCGTTGCGGGCGAAGAACTTCACGGCTTCGAGGGCTTCCTTGTCGAGGATGGCGGTGAATTCCACGCGGCCCGATTCCCCGAGGGCGGCGAGCTGCGGACCGATGCCCATGTAGTCAAGACCTGCAGAAATCGAGCGGGTCGGCATGGACTGTCCGTCTTCGTCGATGAGGAAGCGGCTCTTGTAGCCCTGCACGATTCCTTCGCGGCTCGCGTTGCCCGTCATGCGGGCGGCGTTCTCGCCGACATTCGGGCCGATGCCACCGGCTTCGGCGCCGATGAGGCGCACGTTCTTGTCTTCGATGAACGGGGTGAACACGCCGATGGAGTTGCTTCCGCCACCGACGCAGGCGACCACGGCAGCAATGTCGATATTGCGCTCGGCAGCCTGGCGCTTGACTTCTTCGCCGATGACCGACTGGAACGTACGCACGATATCCGGGAACGGGGCCGGGCCGAGAGCGGAACCGAGCACGTAGTGGGTGTTCTTGAAGTTGGTGGCCCAGTCGCGCATGGCCTCGTTCACGGCGTCCTTCAGGGTGCGGCTACCGCTCGTGACCGGCACGACCTTCGCACCGTACATTTCCATGGTCGCCACGTTCGGCTGCTGGCGCCGAACGTCGACTTCGCCCATGTACACCACGCATTCAAGCCCGAGCTTGGCGCAGGCAGCGGCGGTGGCGAGCCCGTGCTGGCCGGCACCCGTCTCCGCGATGATGCGGGTCTTGCCCATCTTCTTGGCCAAGAGGCACTGGCCGATGGCGTTGTTGATCTTGTGGGCGCCCGTGTTGGCGAGGCCTTCAAGCTTGATGTAGATCTGCGCTCCGCCCAGAAGTTCGGTAGCCGTCGGGGCGAAGTAAAGCGGGGTCTCGCGCCCGATGTAGTCGCGCTGGATGATGCGGAGCTCCTCGAGGAATTCCGGATCGTGGATGTACTTGTTGAATGCCGCTTCGAGGTCATCGAGCGGACGGCGGATGATTTCGGCAACGTACTTGCCGCCGAACTTGTCAAAGAAACCGTTATTAGAAGAAGTTGTCATATTCATTCTCGTGTCATCCTGAGCGGAGGGCGAAGCCCGAAGTCGAAGGATCTAGTTTAAGGTTTAGTCTTATTGGTTTAGGGTTAAAGGTTTCTGGTAAAAAATTAAAGGCCTTCGGGGAGTCCGAAAGCCTTTTACAAATCTCTTGATGAAAACGGCGAAACCGGACTCTATGTTCTAGAGCCCCACCACCAACGGTTGAAACGGATTGCACTATTCATCTTCATGATGCCAAAATATAGGAACACCAGTCTATCCTGGCAAGGGCTCCGTCCCAAAGTTGCAAAAAAAATGCCCCGCACTTGCGTGCGGGGCATAACAAACGAGGAGGTACTACTAAGTGTTACGGGAGGGTAAACTGCTTCAGGAACGGCCAGCCGATGTTGCCGTCGCCCTGATCGTGGCCGCCGCCCTGCTTGGTGCAGAGGACAACCTTCGTGCCATCCTGGCAGTTGGAGTATTCGTCACAGCCGTTGGAGTTCTTGCTCGGAGAACCTTGGCAGCCGTTCTTCTCTGCCCAGAACTTGAAGTTCCTTTCGGCACCGAGGAAGTTCAGGCCGTCGCCATAGCCGCTATCGCCACCTTGGTATTTGCAGACGGGGTCGGACGTGCCACGGAACATGATGATAGAAATCGGGCGTTCGGGGTTGCACTTGGCGCTGTTCGTGGTGTTCAAGTCCATACCGGCCGGAGCGACTGCGGCGTAGATGTCGGACATGAAGCATGCCACGTGGTTGCTCATGCCGCCACCCATCGAGAAGCCGGCTGCGTACACGCGCTTCTTGTCGATGCAGGCGATTTCTTCGACAGCGGCGATCATTTTGCGAGAGAACTTCACGTCGTCATCGTCAGAGCAGCACGGACCCACGTTCCAACCCGGGCCCATCTTGCGGGAGTCCGCAGACTTAGTGCCATCGGGGTACAGCGAAATCACGCCTTCTTTTTCTGTAAGAGTTCTGTATTTAGTGTCTTTATATTGGCCTTCGCCATTTCCCATAACCGGGTGGTAGTCTACAAACAGAGGAACTGGCTTGTCGCCCTTGTAGGAATTCGGGATGTACATGATGAAGGTGCGCTTCTTGCCGTCGACCGTCACGCTCATGTTCTGCTTGCCGGCCTTGGCCGTCTTGCCGGAACAATCGACCGGGGTGTCGTCCGGAGTCTTGCTGCTGGAAGAGGCAACCTGGGTCTCGGAAGAAGAAGATACGGTCGGGTTGTTGTCGCCAGAGCTTGAACTAGAAGGTCTTTCCATCTCGATGGTCACGCCGGTCTCGACTTCTTGCGTCATCTGGTAGACTTTATTTGCGTAACCGTCAAGCGAGAACTGGAGGGACGGCAGTGCATCCCCTTCCTTCTTGAGGGCGGTGACACCCTTGTCGGTCACCATGAAGGTGCTGTTCTGGCTGTCTGCACTAATGCGGATGAACTTCGTGCCGCGTGCGAACTTGCCCATGTCGAGGGTGACGATTCCCTGTACGGACTGAAGGTTGCTTTCCTTGAGGACCTTGCCTAGGGCGCTGATTACGGATACCTTGAGGTTATTCGCATACACGTTGTAGAGGGTGAGGGTCGTGCCTTCCATGTGGATTGACATGTTCGCGGCCTTGACGGCGGCGATAGCGTTGTTTTCGCCGCTGAGGCTGAACGTGCCGTCTTCGGCACTGACGGTTTCATAGCCCCCGAAATTGAAGGTGCTGATTTTTACGCCGGCGAGCGAGCGGCCGGAGACCTTGGATTTTACCACTCCATCGATACTCCAGGCGAACGCCAGGCTACTTGACATTGCTATTGCGCTAGCAATGCCCATTATGTGAGGAAATTTCATTTTTTGCTCCTTTTTTTTCCAAACAACATGAACTATACACCTTCAAATTTACTTTTTTGTAGCGGCCCCCAAAATGTAAATTTTTATTCATTTACATTTTGTAAATGGCAAATTTCGCAAAAAAAGGCGGTTTTTTACGATGCATCCCCCAAAAAAAACATACTGGGGTTAAAAGTTTCGCTTTTTTGGGCGTGGTCCTTTCTGTGTTTGTAAAAGGCTGGTTACAGCATCTTGGACAAAGTGTCAAGGAAATCGTTTGTCCCGCATGGAATTTGCCGTGTCGGCGGAGATAGTTTTATAGCAAGCCGGCGTTGGTGTGTCGGCTATAACACATAAGGGATGTGGATATGAAAAATATTCTCTCTACAGTAACGAAAGCTGTGGCCGTTGCCGCTGTGGCATCGACCGTTTCCTTCGCGGGGCCTGGCATGGCCGATGGTGGTGCCAAGTTCCTCGGTAACATTACAACCCGTGGCCAGGTGCAGTCCGATTTCGGCACCTACTGGAACCAGATTACCGCCGAAAACGAATGCAAATGGGCCTCCATCGAAGGCTCCCGCGGTCGCTATAACTGGAGCGGTTGCGACGCCTGCTACAACTGGGCGAAGAAGAACGGCGGCCACTTCAAGTTCCACGCACTTGTGTGGGGCTCCCAGTACCCGAACTGGCTGAATGGCCTGAGTACCGAAGAAACCAAGAAGGCGATTACCGCTTGGTTTGATGCGGTTGCTGAACATTACCCCGACCTCGAAATGATCGACGTGGTGAACGAGGCAATCAAGTCGGGCGGCAGCTACCATTCCGGCTACGGCAAGAACAATAACATAATTCCGGCCCTCGGTGGCGATAACGGCAACTACGAGTTCGTGGCGACTGCCTTCAAGATGGCGCGCGAACGCTGGCCGAAGGCTATCCTTATTTATAATGACTATAACACGTTCCGTTGGCAGATTAACGAAGGTATCGACCTTGTGAACAAGCTCGTGAAGCAGGGCGCTCCGGTCGATGCTTACGGTCAGCAGGCTCATGACCTGACCGACATGAACGAATCCGAATTCAAGAGCGCCTTGAACAAGATTCAGACGAGCGTCAAGAATGCAAAGGGCGAGCCGATGCCGCTGTACATTACCGAATACGATATCGGTACCGACAACGACAGCCAGCAGAAGCAGCGCTATTCCGAACAGATTCCGGCCTTCTGGGAATCCAAGCAGGTGGCGGGCATTACCCTTTGGGGCTATGTCTATGGCGCAACCTGGACCACGAACGGTAACTCCGGTATCATCAAGAACGGTCAGGACCGTCCGGCCATGACCTGGCTCAAGGACTACTTCAAGAATCACCTTGCTGACGGCAAGAACGAGACGGGTCTTGCCGATGCAAGTACCTACGTTCCGCCCGAGCCCATTGCACGCAAGATGTTCAAGGGTTCCGCTTTCGAAATCCCGGGTAAGATCGAGGCCGAAGACTTCGATATCTCGGGCCGTGGTGAAACGGATGGCGTGAGCAACGTGTCTTATAACGAAGGCGACGACGAGAACCATGGCGATGCGAAGGACTACCGCAAGGATACGACCGGCGTTGACCTCTACAAGAAGGCTACCGGCGTCGTGGTAGGCTACAACAGTGAAGGCGACTGGCTCGAATACACGGTCAACGTGAAGGAAGCCGGTGATTACACGTTCTTTGCCGCCGTGGCTGCTGCAGGTTCTACCTCGAGCTTCCAGATGTCGCTGGATGGCAAGGAACTCACCGACAAGATTAGCGTACCTGCCGCTTCTGCTGGCGAAGACAACTACGATGACTACAACAAGGTCAAGGCAAACGTGACTCTCCCGGCCGGCAAGCATATCCTCCGCATGACGGTGACGGGCGCCTGGTTCGATGTGGACTACTTCACCTTCGTTTCGGGTAAGGACGCTACCGACCCCGAACCGATCGATGAACCAATTGACGAACCGATTGACGATCCGCATGGTGTAATCTCTCTCGACCAGCACATGAACGTCAACAGGGTCCAGGATTACTATGTCATCGACCCGATGGGTATGCGCATGGGTGTCCTGAGCGCTTACGGATTCGAGGCTGCTACCGAGATACTCAAGAACTCCAGTGTGGTCAAGAGCTCCGGCGTCTATTACCTGCGCAATCGCTGGACTGGTGAAATGCGGAGTATACGTGTTGTCCGCTAGCAAAAACTGATATCCAAATGCCTTAAATGCCCCGAAAAACGGTTTCGGGGCCCTATTCTGTGATTTTCGTCACACTCGGGTGTGGCGCGTGGACAAATTGTCTACGATACATTTTTCGGAGTGAGCTACATCAAGCCCTGTGGAGAATAAATTCCATATTAGGCCGTTTTTGGATGCTTCGGCTGTAAAAAAAAGGATGTGGATATGAAAAATCTATTCTCTACTGCAACTAAAACCTTGGCCGTCGCACTCGCGGCTTCGACCCTTTCCTTCGCAGGTCCCGGCCTGGCCGATGGTGCAGCCAAGTTTGTTGGTAACATTACGACGCGTGGTCAGGTCCGTAGTGACTTTACGCAACTGTGGAACCAGATTACCGCCGAAAACGAATGTAAGTGGGCTTCTATTGAAGGAACCCGCGGCCGTTACAACTGGAGCGGTTGCGATGCTGCCTTTAACTGGGCAAAGAACAACGGTGGTCACTTCAAGTTCCACGCCCTGGTTTGGGGTTCCCAATACCCGAACTGGTTGAACAATCTCAGTGCCGACGAAACCAAGAAGGCGATTACCGCTTGGATGGATGCTGTCAAGGAACATTACCCTGATCTCGAAATGATCGACGTGGTGAACGAAGCCATCAAGTCGGGTGGTAAGTACCATTCCAATTACGGCCCGCAGGGTGGCAACAATATTATTGCAGCCCTTGGTGGCGATAACGGCAATTACGAATTCGTGCAAACGGCATTCAAGATGGCCCGTGAACGTTGGCCGGATGCAATCCTCATTTATAACGACTATAACACGGTTCAGTGGCAGAAGAACGAAGGTATCGACCTCATTCAGAAGTTGAAGAAGGCTGGTACTCCGGTGGATGCCTACGGCCTGCAGGCTCACGACATGATGAGCCAGGGCGGTGGCCAGGGCGGTACCGGTGGTGGCGGCTCCTGTTTGAGCCTCAGCACGCTTAAGAGCACTATCGAAGAAATCTGGAACAAGACCGAGATTCCGCTGTTCATCAGTGAATACGATATTTTCACAAGCGATGATAACGTTCAGAAGAAGTGCTACTCCGAACAGATTTCCTACTTCATGGAGAACGAACATATTGCCGGTATCACCATCTGGGGCTATATCTACGGCGCTACATGGAATGATGGTACGTCCGGTATTATCAAGGACAACAAGGACCGTGCGGCCATGACTTGGCTGAAGGAATACCTGAAGTCTAACAAGGGTGTCAATACGACTGGCCTTCCGACGGGTGAACTCACTCAGGTTGAACCTGAACCGCAGAAGCCGTTCAAGGGTCAGGCGTTTGATTTGTCGGGCAAGATTGAAGCTGAAGACTTCGACATCCCGGGCAAGGGCAAGGGCAATAACTCCTATTCCGTTTCTGGCGATTGCGATGATTCCTGGAATACGGAATATAGAAAGGGTACATCTGTAAAGATTGGCGAAAAGAACGGTGGTCTTGTTCTCGGTTGTAACCCGACAGGAAACTACTTCCAGTACACCATCAACGTGGCTGCGGCAGGCGATTATGTCGTGACGGCAAACGTGGCTGCTAGCGGAACTGGCTCTGTCGTGTTCAAGGTCGGTGACAAGGTTGTTTCTGATACGCTCGAATTTACCGGTGATTCCTGGACTGCCTTTGACCAGGTCAAGGGTAACATCAAGCTTGATGCTGGCGAACAGATCCTGACTCTCGAAATTTCCAAGGGATATATCGATATCGACTGGTTCCAGATTACGAAGGCTGGTGAAGAACCTCCTCCGTCCATTATCGGCCAGAAGGTCCTCCAGTACGACCCGAACGCCCGTCAGGACTACCACGTGTTCGACCAGAACGGTGTGCACATGGGGGCGCTCTCTGCCTATGGTTTCGATGCCGCCAAGGAAATCCTCCAGAGCTCCAGCGATGTGAAGGCTTCCGGCATCTACTACCTGCGTAACGTCAGGACCGGCAAGATGCAGAGCGTGCGCGTGGTCCGCTAATAAAGAACTGTTATCCATACACCTAAAGTTCCCCGAAGTTCTGCTTCGGGGTCTTTTTTTCTAGATTTGGGCCTACGATGGCAGACACCGCATTGACAAAGCCCGCGAAGAAGAACGCGTATTTCCCCGCAATCGACGGGCTTCGGCTCCTTGCAAGCATAAACATCGTGATGCTCCACTTGGGCAGTTCGAATGCGCTTGCCTACATGGCGGACTACAAGTGGCTCATGCCCATCGTGTCTGCGCCTGCATTTGCCGCGGGCATATTTTACGTCTTTGCGGGCTTCCTTTTTGCAAGCAAGTTCAGCGATCCGGACCGCCGCATTCCGGTAATCCCGTTCATGTTCGCCCGCATAGCGAAGCTCTACCGCCTGCACTTCTTCATGACGCTCCTGATGTTCGTGGTGCTCGTGTTCAAGTTCAGCGGCTACACGCACCTGCCTGCTTTTGGCGAACTCGGGGACTGCGCCTCGAAGGGCCTCACCGCGATGGTGCATCCCTGGCGGAGCCTGCTCTTGCACCTCACGCTCACGTGGTCTATCGTGCCCGATTTGGGCATGAAACTGAACGAACCTAGCTGGTCCTTGACGAGCTTCTTCCTGTGCTATGCGATTACGCCGTGGTTCAGCCGCTGGCTGTTCAAGCGCAGCCGCCGCACCCTCTGGATCCTGTTTGGCGCCGTATTTGTCCCGGGAATTGTCTGGGCAGCGACGTTCGGGCTCACGGGCGACCTCTGGTTCGCGGGCTATGGCGAAAAATACAGGTTCTTCCACATGTTCGCGCCGGTGCGCGTGTTCGAGTACATCTTCGGCATGGTCATCTACCGCCTGTATGCCGAAGGCTGCTTCGACTTCCTCAAGAGGGATTACGTAAGCGGGATAATGCAGGCGCTTTTGCTTGCCGCGCTTTACGGGAGCCTGTTCCTCATGTCGCCGGCCTATAACCCGGGTGTAAATTACTTTATCCACCATAGCGTCGCCGTGTTCATTTATGGCCTGTTCGTATTGTCGCTCCTTTCTGGGAAGGGCTTCATGGCGCGATTCTTCTGCATAGGCATCGTGCGCAGGGTGGGCCGCGCGAGTTTCTACCCGTACCTCATACACCTTCCGCTCATTACGATTGCCTGGGGTATCTGCAACCTGAACTCGCCCAAGAATACGCTCCTGTTCATGCTTTTCGTTTATACGGTGAGCACGCTCTACATGGAATTCAAGACATGGCGCCGCAGGCGCAGTAAGAATAAAGTGTGACGCTCCGCACGGAACGGCATCCTGCTCTGAAACTTTTTGTTTACGAAATGCAGTTTTTGCCGTATGCAACGGAATTATTACATCTTTACGGGGTGCAATAATCTTTGAGTTCAATTATATTTAAATTCGGGTGGGAAAACCAAAAAAATGAGGATGTAGATGAAAAACTTCATTAAAGCAACAATGTGCGTGGCCGCTCTGGCTGCGACGACGGCGATGGCGGGATCTTACCCGTTCCCGCAGAACATGAAGAGCCCCCACGGCTACACGATTCCGTTTGCAAATACGGACATGATCAAGGACCACTATAGTAAGTGGAAAAAAGCCTGGTACGATGCAAGCCAGGGTTGGATTCTCGCTCCTGAAGGAACTTGCTCGACGGTTTCCGAAGCCATTGCCTACGGTATGTTGATTACCGTGTACATGGATGACCAGCAAATATTTGACAAACTCTATGGCACATGGAAGTCCAATGGCGGTAATGGCGCCGGTATGAACTGGCGTGTCGGTTGTAGTGGCGGCTCGGGTTCTGCCTCCGACGCTGACTTCGATGCAGCCCTCGCTCTTGTGATGGCTTCCAAGCAGTGGGGCGGATCCTACCTGAACGATGCCAAGACGCTTATTGGCTGGATGGCCACGAATGACATCAGTAGCAATCACATCAAGCCGGGTAACCAGTGGAACGATGCGTTCAACCCGAGCTATGCGACGACGGCAAACTTCAAGGTGTTCGAAAAGGTAAATAGCAGCTGGTCCTCCAGCATCGCCTCGACGGCTTACTCTGATCTGACGGCTTGCCGCAATTCTTCTACGGGCCTCGTTCCGGACTGGTGTGACTGGAACAGCCACAAGCCGACCAAGACGAGTGCCTCTGTGCAGCAGGCCGAAGCGGCCGGCTTCTTTGACGATGCCGCCCGTACTCCGTGGCGCATGGCCTGGGCCTACTACTGGTTCGGCGACTCCGAAGCCAAGAAGTTCAACGAAAAGATTTCCAACTGGCTCATCCCGACTACCCACACGGGCAGTGGCGTGAACTCCGGTTATTATATCGATGGCGAACCCGAACTTTCTGAGAAGCGCAGGTTTGCTTCTTCTACGTTCACCGGTGGTCTCGGTCTTGCAACTTCTTCTGTCGAAAGCTCCGAAGCCAAGGCTTATATGGAGACCGTCTATAACTTCCTCGCCAAGAAGACGAGCTGCGAGAAGGCTAACGGCTGTGGCGAAGGTTCGAACCCGGGCGAGAAGTACTACCCCTCGACCCTTAACCTCCTCTACCTGCTCCTCATGACGGGTAACATGCCCAACCTCTACGATATGAGTGGCTTTACCAAGTTCACGCCGGACCCGAGCCTCGCAACTAGCGTTTCGAGCGCTGAAGGCGAACAGATGGCCCTTAAGGATTCCACTGTCGGTGTTTCCGGCTTCTGGAACTGGGGTGCCTACCACGACAAGCTCGGTATCGGTACGAAGATGTCTCCGGATTCGGGCTCCTCTCCGCTCTACAAGAAGAATTGCGAAATTACCGCCGATGCTTCCATGGAAATCGGTCCGGAACCGGAATGGACTGCTGAAGCTGCTGCTGCCGGTACCCTCAAGTACCCGTCCGCCGGTATTGCGATGTCCTTCCTCTCCAACGACAAGAAGGGTGTCGATCTTGCGGCGCTCAATGTCAAGTCTGTGCGCGTGACCATGAAGGCCTCCGGCCCCATCCGCATGGCAACCCTCAGCGAGAAGACTGCGGAAGCCGGTGCCGAACCGGGTACGTTTGTTCCGAATTCTGACGATTACAAGGCTACGACTTACGACCTGACTCCGCTGGATGGCGGCTTTGAAGGCTTTGATGACCCGAATGCCAAGTACCAGGGTGGCCTTTTGGATTGGGTTGACTACAATGCCGCTCCGTCTGGTACTGAAATCTTGAAGACCTTCAAGGGCCTCAAGTGGGAAGTCAAGGATGCTGCCGGTGGCGTGGGTTCGCTCTCCATCAAGGCTGTAGAATTCCTTGACGCAAGCGGCAACGTTATCGACCCCGTGAAGATTACCGGTATCCAGATTCCGGAACCCCAGTGCGGTACGGGTCCGGGCCCGGGCCCGGAATCCTTCGTACAGCGTTCGTTCGTTTCTGGTGCGAAGGTTATCGCTTCCGGTAACCAGGTCCACGTGCTCGGCGCCCAGGTCGGTTCCGCCTACGCCGTGTTCAGCCTGCAGGGCAGGGTCGTCGCCTCTGGCAAGATCCAGTGTGCCTCTCAGGGCATCACGGTCCCGAACAAGGGAACGTACCTGGTGCGCGTCGGTGGCAAGGTCCACACGATCGCTGTCAAGTAATCGACTGGTTCGAATTTGAGAAAGCCGCGGCCCTCGGGTCGCGGTTTTTTGTATATGGGCTCTGCATATGCAGAGCCATGTTGGGCGCCTCGGTCATACGCAAGTGTACTTGCCTACGACTCTCGGCTTTTGTATATTCTTCGGCGGGGGAAAGACCCCCAGGAATTTTTGGAGCTTAATATGGATATTGGTGCACTTCACTTTCAGAATCCTGAAGCCTTTTGGCTATTTGTTTTGGTCCCTGTACTTATAGCACTGTACGTGTACCGCCAGCACAAGCGCAAGAGCACCATCAAGTTTCCGGCGCTCTCCATAGCGAAGAAGGCCGTTCCCAGCCGCCGCGTGCGTCTGCGCCACATTGTGCCCGCCTTGCGCCTGGCCGCCCTGTGCTGCTTCGTGGTGGCGCTTGCCCGCCCGCAGAACGCGATGGAGGTGGAGTACACGAATACCGACGGCGTCGACATCATGCTTGCGCTCGACGTCTCGGGTTCCATGGGAACGCTCGACATGCTTACTCGTACCGAACAGGCGAAACTCGGGGTGATGAACGCCGAACGCATCCTCAAGTCCGGCGAATACTGGAAATACAGCCGCATGGGGTATGCCCAGGTGGTGATTGCCGATTTTATCCAGAAACGCCACAGCGACCGCATCGGGCTTTCGGCCTTCGGTAGCCGCGCGGTGACGCAGTGCCCGCTTACGCTCGATTACGGCAGCCTGCTCGAAATCTTGAAGGCGACGGACGAACTGGCGAAGGATTCGATTATTGCGGGCCGTACCGCCATCGGCGATGGACTCATGAACGCGCTTGCCCGTCTGCAGAAGTCCGAGGCGAAATCGAAGGTCGTGGTGCTCTTGACCGACGGACGCGACAATGCCAGCGTGATTTCGCCCGTACGTGCGGCTGAAGTCGCCCAGTCGCTGGGGGTGAAGGTCTATACCGTAGGCGTGGGCAAGAAGAGCGGAAAGATTCTGGCCTTCCAGCAGAACCCGTGGACGGGTGAAATCTCTTGGGGCGAGCGTGACATCGCGCCCGAGGAAGGCATCGACGAGACGACCCTCAAGTCGGTCGCCGCGAAGACGGGCGGCAAGTTCTACCGCGCCGAGAACAAGGAACAGCTCGAGGAAATCTATTCCGAAATCGACCAGCTCGAAAAGACCGAGATAGAGACGGTCGCTTACGCCCGGTATGCGGAAAAATTCTACCCGTGGCTCCTTGCGGGTGCGATTCTCGTGCTTCTGGAATTGCTGCTCGCGAATACGCGCTTCGTGCGCATCCCGTAATGCTTGCTGCGCAAGCGGCTGTAAAAAACGCTACAGAGTCGTGGCTGCTTTGAGGCAGTTCTTGTCGACCTTGTCCAGGAGCGCGTCGATGGTGCGCGTCTCGGAGGTACCGTATTCGGCCCAGTGGATGCTGAATGTGATGGGCCACGGGCCGTTGGTGAAGTCCTGGTTTTCGGCGCTTGCCGCGATAGCCCTGTTCGTGAAAACTTCTATTTCAGAAAAATCGGAGCATTCGGCGACGATGGCGAATGTCGCCTTTTGGTAGTACGCGATGAAAAGACCGCGGCCGGAGCATTGCTTGCGCAAAAAGTCCGCCATTTTCCGGAGCGCGATGACGCCCGTGACTTTGCCGTGAAGCTTCTGCATCGCCTTGAAGTTGTCTATCTCGATTTTGATAAGGAAGAGCCGCTTGGCGGGGTTCTGGCTCTGCGTTATGGTTTCCAGGTAAGACGAGAATTTGTTCGTGTTGTTGAGCCCGGTCGTTATGTCTATGGTGACGTTCTGGTTGCTCTTGAACAGGTAGAGGAACAGGGTGATGACGACGAATGCCGGGGACGTGATGGGCATGTAGTAGAACTTCGCCTGCAGGAAAAGGGAGAACAGGGGAAGTATCATGGCGAACGAAAGTACGTAAAGTTCACGCCTGCGGAACCTGTTGGTGCATTTCTTGGCCTGAATGAGGCACAGGGCCGAAGCGGAGGAAATGTATACGACAGAGAGAACGTTCAGGAGACCCCATACGACCGGATGCAGCGTGATAGGCGTGACATTCAGATGCATGAATGTTTCGACTATGGTGATGCCGCTGAAGATGATGCTTGGGAAAATGATGGGGATAAGCCATTTACGCAGCATGTAGGGGTTCGCGGAGGTCGTATAGAATACGGACAGGAACCAGCTGCAGCCCATGCAAATGCAGGTGATCACCTTGATGCTGTTGACAATCCTGATGAAGGGGACATTTGTCGAGGGGATGAAGAGGGCGAGCGAGTTGAGAACGCAGAAGGCGATGGAAAAATCGACCAACAGCTGGAAACCGTGGGCCGCCTTGTCCAGAATGGCGCGCTCAGCATTGCCGTACCATATCATCGAGAGTACGATGACACTAATGATGTCTATCTCGATTATAAGCGAATTGAAATCCATAGACATACCCCCAATAAGCAAAATATAACTTTTCTTTAACAACAATGTCACTTAATGATAAAAAAACTTAATTTTTGTGATTTTTTGGCTAATTAACGCAAAAATTGGGGCGAAATAGCCTGTTTTTTGTATATTCAGGGGGGCGCGGGTTTGAGTCCCGCTGTTTTGCCCCTTTGGAGGATGCGATGCGTTTTGCCGAGCCGAATTTTTTGTGGTGCCTGTTTACACTGCCGCTTTTCGCGCTTCTTTTCTACTATGCTTACCGCCGCCGTAAAAAGCTGGCTGCGCGGTTTGTGTCTCTCCCGATGCTTTCCAAACTCTCCACGAGCGTCTCTCCTTGGCGCAGGCTCGCGAAGGTTCTCATATTGCTGTTGGCTATCGCCTTCCTGTTCGTGGCGCTTGCTCGCCCGCAGTGGGGCCGCAAGATGGAGCATATCGAGCGCCGCGGACTTGACCTTGTGCTGTTGCAGGATATTTCCCTTTCGATGCTTGCCGAAGACGTGAAGCCCAACCGCCTCGTGCGCAGCCGTCATGAGATTTCTTCGTTCCTGGAGAGCCTTTCGGGCGACCGCGTGGGCCTTGTCGCCTTCAGCGGTGAAGCTCAGGTGATGGTCCCGCTTACGCTCGACTACGGTACCGTCCAGATGATGCTGCGCGAACTGAATCCGGGTTGGCTCATGCCGGGCACGAACCTCGAGAACGCCATCCGCAAGGGAATGAGCCTGTTCAAGAATTCCGGAGGCGTCGGCAAGTATTCGGTGATGATCCTCATGAGTGATGGCGAGGAACTTGAAGCCGCCGCCGTGAACGCCGCGAAGGAAGCGGCCGAAATGGGCATCAAGATTTATACCATCGGTATCGGTAGCCGCGAGGGCGTGCCTATCCCGGTGAAGACGAAGAACGGCGAGGTCGCCTACAAGAAGGATATGCAGGGCAATATCGTGACGACGCGTCTCGAAGAAGGCACGCTGCAAGAAATCGCGAGCGTGACCGGCGCACTGTATTTCTACGCGTCTCCGGGCGAGTTCCAGCTGCAGAAGGTTCTGACCGAAATCGCGAGTCTCGAGAAGAAGGAACAGGCTAGCGACCGCATGGAGAATTACCAGGACCGCTACCAGATTTTCCTCGGGCTTGCCGCCCTCCTGTTCCTCATAGAGGCAGTCGTGTCGGAGCGCGGCCGTCGCCGCAAGCAACTCGCCGGCAGATTCAGCTAGTTGCTGGATTTTCTGGCTGCAGGATGTTTGTTGCGGTTATGGTCCGCATGAATGTAGCGCGAGCGGTCTTTTATAAACTAAAAACTAAATGGGGCTGTGCATTGGCACGGCCCTTTTGATTTGTGAGTGTACCAACGGGCCGTCGAGGCGACCTTTGACCACTTAGCGCTTTAGCGCTTACGTGGGCATGGCCCCCCTTGCGGGGGTAGCGAGCGCATACCGGAGTAACTCGATGCCTGAGCGTAGCGTGAGCGGTCTTTTATAAACAAAAAAACTAAAAGGCCGGCACGTAAAGTGCCGTCCTTTTAGTTTTTTAGGAGGATAGAGAAGAGCCCTTCAGGTGGGTGTGTCTCTCTTGGAGACGGGCGGCTCGCCGAGGCGACACCGAGTAATAATCCACCGGAAGGGCTCTTTGACTAATATAAGGATTTTTTCCTGCACAGGATACCTGTACCGAAAAATTGTTATTCCAACTTGGAAGAACTCGTTTTTGAGAAAAATAGGCCTCAGGGCGGTATCATCGCGCGTTGATGAAAAATCTATATTATAAGACGATGCAAAAAGTTGAATTTATTATTGCCTGTATGGGGTTCGGGCTGGCCGGCATGGTGGCATGCTCTTCCGGACCCGCTCCCGAGACCGAGACTCCGGCTCAGTCTGCTCCCGTTGCTGCAGAACCTGTCCCGGCGCAACCAGCTTCTGAACCTGCGCAAGCGGCGCCTGCTACGGCAAACGCGCTTCCAGCCTCGTACAAGGATATCCAATATCCCGATTACAAGTACGTGGCTCCGTACCCGAAGGATTTCCGTGTGGAACTTGCCCCGGGCATCGCGGGCTACATCGTCGTGGACCGCAGCCTCCCACTGGTGAACTTCACCGCGTATTTCGAGAATCCGCGTGTGCCGACCGATCTCAAGGACGAGGCCGCGAACGAAATCGTGGGTTCGATGTTCCGTCGTGGCGGCGGTGCGGAAATTTCTGCGCATGCGCTGGACGATACTCTTGAATTTATAAGCGCGGGCCTATCGACGTCGGTCGGAACCTGGGTCTCGAGCTTCAGCGTGAACAGCCTTACCAAGGATTTCCCGACGATGCTCGACCTTGCGCAGAAGGTGGTTTTGAAACCCGCGTTCGACAAGGAACAGCTCGAAATCGTGAAGACGAATTTCGTTACCGCTTACGAGCAGCGTTTCGACACTCCGGCGAAGGTGCTTTCTTCGCTCCGGAACAAGGTGAACTACGTGCCTTGCCCGCGCCTGTGGGAAGCGAATGCCGACGAGTACAAGAAGGTCGCCGTTGCCGACCTTAAGCGCTTGTCGCAGGGAGCCTTCGCGAAAGGGCGCGTCGTGTTCGCTCTTTCGGGCGATATCGACCGCGATAGCGCCATCGTGGTGCTGAAGGATTTCTTTGACCGCTGGAATGCGGAACCGGCGAAGCCTGTCAAGGGCAAACCGCTGTTCGATGCCCCGACGCCGATCGCCTTCCTGAACAAGCCGGGAATCTACGTGGTGGACAAGGACATTACGCAGGCGAACATCTCGCTGAACCAGCCCTTCGTGAAGCGTCCGCATCCGGATTATTACCCGACGGCGGTCGCGAACTTCATTCTGGGCGGCGGCTCGTTCTCTTCGCGCCTCATGACGCGTGTGCGTAGCGATGAGGGCCTTGCCTACCATATCAGCAGCCGCGCCGGCAACGACTACCGCGATACCGCGATGATCACCATCGGCCTGCAGACGAAGGTGGAATCCGCGGCCCGTGCGCTGGAACTCATTTACGGCGAAATCGAGAAACTCGCGAAGGAAGGCCCGAGCGAAGAAGAACTTTCGATGGCGAAGAAGACGCTTGTCGAGAGCCTCCCGGGCGAATTCGATTCTCCGGCTTCGACCGCCACCATCTTCGCGAAGAACGAGATGATCGGGAAGACGTTCGACCATTACCTCGATTACGTGAAGGAAATCAACGCCGTTACCGCGGAACAGGTGAAGGCGATGATCGCGAAGTATTATGCGAAGGACAAGATGACGATTTCGGTCGTGGGTCCGGTATCCAAGCTCGAAAGCCTCAAGCCCTTTACCGTGGTCCCGCTTGACAGCCTTGATTTCAGGTAGGCGCAGGATAGGTATGCAGAGAAAAGCCTGGACATATGTACCGCAGTTTATAGTCGCGATTCTCTTCGTGATGTTTTTGGGTGTAAGTTCTTTTGCGGGCGAATCCGAGAATATGCTCGGGGCCGATTCTGTGGTGCGCAACCAGCTGGTGAAAAAGCTGGGCAACGAAGACGACGTGCGCGCGCTCTGCTCTGGCCTCAAGAAGTGCCTTGACGTGGATTTCCGCGGGTGTTCCGCGGGCGATAAGCATCCCTGGCCGCACCTCAAGTACGACAACGAATACTGCGGTGTGTTCCGCGAGGTGGTGAAGCGCGGGTTCGAACCCAAGCCGGGTGTGCCGATGGCCGAAGAAGTCTTCGCAAGGCTCGGCCGCAGGTACAGGGCCGTTTACGAGAACAAGGGGACGCTCATGCTGGGCGAGAACGTCATCAACTACCTGTTCGACAACATGCCCTTCACGGCCGACCTCATCAATGCGTATCTCGGGACGAACTACGAACTCGAATACACGAGCAAGAACCGCCGGTATTTCCGGGGGAGCAACGGCAGGAGCCTTTCGGGCGAGTTCTACTGGGCACTGCAGGACAGTGCGGGGCAAAAGCTCGGCATGCGCTACATGTTCTTCGGGTACGGGCATGCGAAGGTCCTCAAATGGTCGTTGCATGGAACCGCCATCGCATTCCTGGACATGGACGAAACTCCGGACAAGCACATTAATTACAAATTAACGGCAATCGTGTTTCCCGGAAATTCCGTGCTGAATTCCATCATGCAGATGCAGGTTTTCAAGAACGTGGTGAACGACAAGATCGACCACATCGTGAATGACATCAAGAAGTCATCGGGTCGCTATTTTGGCGGCGACAAGGAACCGATGCTCAATAACGCAAAATTGAAGTCTTTTGACAACGTGCAGTACGTAATCGATTTCGAGAACGTGGTGAACGGAGCTCCGTGGAAATTGGGTGATTTCGAAAAGTTGAAGAAGGAACGCGAGAAGCAGAGGCTCGAAAGCGTTCCCATAAAAGTTGACGATACAAGGATCCAGACAAAATGAGCGAAAACGTAAAAGAAGATCTCGAATCCCTCCTGGCCCGTGTCACCGAACGGCGCCGTGAACTTTTGACCGGCGTGGTGAACCGCCGCACGAGGCACTTTTGCATGGTGCTCGAGGACCTTTTCGACCCGCACAATATTTCGGCCGTCATCCGTACCGCCGAAGTGTTCGGCCTGCAGGACGTGCATATCATCGAAGAGGACAACGCCTACAGCGTGAACAAGTCCATCTTGAAGGGCAGCTACAAGTGGATGAGCCTGTACCTGTACAAGAAGCGCATGCTCTGCATGGAAAAGCTCCGCGCGAAGGGCTACAAGATTGCTGTCGCGAGCACGAACACCACGAATTCCGTGTTGGACCTCGACCTGAGCCAGCCCACCGCCTTCTACCTCGGTAGCGAATTCCACGGGAACCATCCGGATACGCTCGCCCATGCCGACTACGAGTTCAAGCTTCCGCAGTACGGCATCACCGAATCGATGAACGTTTCGGTCGCGGGTGGCGTGCTCATGACCTACCTCGACGTTTATATGCAGAAGGAAGGCCGCGAGAAGTTCCTGCTCCCGCCCGCCGAAAGGGATGCCCTGCTGCGCGACTGGCTCGACCGCCACGTGAACGGCATCGAGAACAACAGCCCGATTGTGCGCGTGGAGGCCTAAGGACCCGAAAAATGGCGAACATAGGTCAAAAAAGCCCTTTTCGTGTCGTTTCTTGCCCGTGTGTTGCGGGGAAAAAACTAATTTGAACTTAGAATGAAAAAGAATTCTGTCCTATACTTCTCTGTCGGCCTGGTCGTTCTACTGGCTGTAGTGATACTCGTGTTCGGTATGTTCTTCCTGAACGAGAAGGACCCGCGCGAAACCTTCAATATTTTCTATCTGCGCTTTACCCAGGTGAGCACGCTGGTGCTCGACGACCCCGTGAAGGTCAATGGCGTCAAGATGGGTAAGGTAGAGGACATCAGCCTGGCCGGTCACCGCGTGGTGGTGCGTATCCGCCTGCGTACCGACGTGAAGATCCCGAAGGATTCCGAAATTCGCGTCCAGAACATCGGTATCATGGGCGAACGCCAGATTGGCATGATTTTAGGCGATGCCCAAAGCTACTGGGCACCGGGCGATACCATCAACGGCCAGTTCGATTCGGGTATCGCCGAAGCGCTCGGGCTTGCCGGCGAAGTTTGCGACAGCACGAAGGTCTTGCTTGAATCCGTGAAGGCGGCCCTGAACGGCACTATCGCAAGTCCGGATTTCCAGGAACGTTTCCGCACCATCCTTACCAAGGCTGAATCTCTGGAAGACCGCCTGATGGTCATGGTCAACACGACAGACCCGCAGCTCAAGAAGAGCCTGAATAACTTGAACGAGGTGATGGGCAAGGTGGATGCGCTCGTGGACGGCGTCAAGCCGCCTATAGACGGTCTTTTTGCCAATGCCGACAAGGTCATCGGGAACGCCGACGGCCTGATGAACGAACTTGAAGGTGTCACCAAGCACCTGGATGAACTGATTGCCAAGGTGCAATCCCGTGACAATACGGTTGGTATACTTTTGTCCGACAGAAAGCTGCACGACGACCTGGTCAAGACGGTTCATTCGGCTGATAGCCTGTTCCGTGTGATCCTGCACGACGGGCTTGATGTCAATGTGGATTTCTTCTGAGGAAGCGATGATAGAGAAGGTTCTCACAGTCACGAATAAACTTGGAATTCATGCAAGGCCTGCAGGTATGATAGTCGATATCACGGGCCCTGCGAAAAGCGACGTCACCATCGAGTTCGACGGCTCCAGGGCGAATGCCAAGAGCATCCTGAACGTCATGATGCTCGCTATTCCGGTCGGCTCCGAAGTCCTGTTCGAAGTGGACGGCGAAGACGAAGAAGAAGTGGTGCAGAAACTGGAAACGCTCTTCCATGACAACTTCAACGAAGAGCCCTAAATCTGCAAGGCAGGTCCTGGTTGGAATTCCTGCGTCGCCCGGCTATGTCATGGGGCGCGCGTTCCAGGTGGCTAGCCGCGAGATAACGGTTGTTGAAGAATCCATTCCCAAATCGAGAATCGCCGCGGAAGAGGAAAAGTTCCGCAAGGCGATAACCCGTACTTCCAAGGAGATTTCGCAAATCAAGGAAATCTCCGAAACCCGCACCGGTGTGCACGACAGTTTGATTTTCGCGACGCACCTGATGATCCTGCAGGATCCGGGGCTGGTGAACGGGACCCTGAACTTGATCCGCAAGGAACGCAAGAGCGCCCGCTGGGCACTGCATGTGGTCTTGGGCGGTTACATCGACAATTTTGAAAAGATTGATTCGCCCGCGATGCGCGACAAGGCGGCGGACCTGCGCGACTTGCACAACCGCCTCATGGCGGCGATGGAAGACACCGAACCTGCCTTGGAGGAAGTCTCCGCTGAAGACGGCGCAGTGATCGTGGCGCACGAGGTTTTGCCGAGCTTCTTGATGGCGCTCAAGCCCGGACAGGCGCGCGCACTCCTGATGGACACGGGCGGACGTACGAGCCATGTGGCGATTCTTGCCCGCTCCCTTCAGATTCCGGTCGTCTCCGGCCTGAGGAACGTGGCCGCGGTCGTGAAGACCAACGACACTCTTATCGTGGACGGCTCGGGTGGCCTTGTCATCGTGAATCCGAACGAGGACGACATCCGCAAGTTCCACGAGCGCCAGGAAGTATTCGAACGCCAGCGCCGTGAACTGTTCACCATGCGCCGGCTCGAACCGATGACCCGCGACGGCAAGTACATCACGCTGCACGCGAACGTCGAACTCCCGAACGAGGCCGCCAAGGTCATGGACTACGGGGCGACGGGCGTGGGCCTGTACCGTTCGGAATTTTTGTTCTTGCAGTATGTTTCCCCGACGGAAGAAGAACAGACGGAAGCCTACAAGCAACTTCTCGACGCGCTTTCTCCGTGCCCGGTGACGATAAGGACGCTCGATGCGGGCGGTGACAAGCTCGTGTCCGGCATTACGGCGACGAGCGAGGCGAACCCGTTCATGGGATGGCGGTCCATCCGCGTGTGCCTCGACCGCGTGGATATTTTCTGCACGCAGCTGAAGGCGCTCCTCAAGGCTAACGTCAAGGGGAACCTGCGCATCTTGCTGCCGATGATTTCGGGCCTCGAGGAACTCCGCAAGGCGAAGTCCTACATAAAGCGCTGCTCCGAGGAACTGAAGGCGGAAGGCTTCGAATGCGCTCCGGTGAAGGTGGGCGTGATGATCGAGGTGCCTGCCGCGGTCGTGCTCGTGGAAATGCTCGCGAAGGAGGCGGACTTCTTCAGCATCGGTACGAACGACCTTATCCAGTTCACGCTCGCGGTCGACCGCACGAACGAACTCATCTCGGACATGTTCCAGCCGCACCATCCCGCGATATTGAAGATGATTTACCAAACGGTGAATGCCGCCCACAGGGAAGGCATCCCGGTGGCGGTTTGCGGCGAAATGAGCTCCGATCCCATCAGCGTTCTTTTGCTTGTGGGGCTCGGTGTCGATGAACTTTCCATGACGCCCTGGAGCGTAATGGCCACAAAGAAAATTATCCGTTCCATCAACTTCGAGGAAGTGCGCGAGAGCGCCCTCGCCGTGCTGCAGATGGACGACGCCAACAGCGTGAACGGATACATGTACAGGAAGTACGCACAGACAATTACCGACCTCGGCATTTCGAGCTTTATCGGCCAGGTTGCGAACGAATCGGCGAAGTCCTGATTCCTGGAGGTGTGAATGTCGTTTTGTAAATCGGTGCTTTTCCGCCGTTTTGTTCCTGTTTTGGGATTGATTGTCGCATGCCATGCCTCTGGCGAGAATGGCGACAAGCCCGCGGACGGAGCCCCGGCTGGAAATAATGCGTCTGGTGAAAGTGCGCAGGCGGTTCCCGAGAACCCGTATGCGGGACTGGAACAGATTGCGTCTGCCGATTTCCATAACCGCGTCGTGCGCGCGGATCGTGCGAAGAAGAGCATGGAAGATACGACCCTTGCGGCGAACGTGCGCGACTACGCGAAGGCGGCTTACTTCTACTATACCGAAAACTGGGACAGCGCCTATGTGGCCTACGACGGCCTGCGCGCCCGCGACCCGAAACTGGAATCCGAGGTCGTGCTCCGCATGGCGAGGTCCAGGTTCAACCAGGAAGATTTCTCCGGAATGCGTTCGGCGCTTGCGTTGGGCAAGAAGTTCGAGAAGAACGCCGTGTTCGCGAAAACCGCGGCTCGGCTCCGCGTGGAAGCCGCCCTTGCTGATTCGTCGCTGAAGGAATCGGCGCGCGCCGACTCCCTGAAGGCTTTCTTGGACAAGTATCCCAAGGGCGACGATGCCGCTGTGCTCAAGTACCGCTATGCGATGTATTTAGAACAAAATAAGCAGCAGAAGCAGGCGAAGCGCCTCTACATGCAACTGCTTGCGACATCGACTCCGTACCGGGATTCCGCCTTTATCGCAGTACGCAGGCTCCGCTCGGTGCAGGCGGCTCCGGAATCGCTTGCCGAGAAGGTCGCATACGCCAAGATGGCCTGCGCGAAGGATGAGGCGTCGAGCTGCATGGGCCTCTTGGATTCCATCGCGATTATGGACCGCGATATGGTGCAGTCGCAGCCGGAAACCGCGGTAGCGCCCTCGGCGGATTCCCTGCAGGCGCTGTTGCCGGCAAGTACGCTCGATATGAATACGCGAATCGTCTTGTGGGAAAAGCGCGGCAATGCCTTGAAGGCCCTGAACCGCACCGACGAGGCGGCGAACCAGTTCAAGTTCCTCGTGGATTCCGTGGAGGCGCGCCCCGTGTGGATCCAGGCGGCACTCCGCCTGCTCCGTAGCGCTGCCAAGAAGAACACGAAGGAAATCCGCCGGCTCGACGCGATGCTGCAGGATGCGAGCCAGTTCAGCAAGGAAAACGCGAACAACCTGTGGGTGAAGGGCTTTGAATACGAGCAGAAGGAAAATTACGACAGCGCGGTGGTGTGCTTCAAGAAGTTGGCCAACCCGCGTTTCAAGAACAATGTAAAGCGCCAGTGGGCGAAGTTCCGCATTGGCTTCATCTACTTCAAGCAGGAAAAATGGGCCGAGGCCGAGCAGGCGTTTATCGAAGCGACCAAGGAACCCTTCCTGTGGAGCGGCAGCGGCGCCCGCATGTTCCTGGGCGATACCTACATGAAGCTGGGGAAGGATTCCCTTGCTCGCGAGGCTTATCTCGACTGCATCCGTGATTTCCCGCTGGCCTACTATGCGCACAAGAGCCGCATGAAGCTGGTGGAATACAAGCTCATGGAAGCGTCCGAAGTGCCGTATGCCCGCGGGATTGCGATGTCGCCCGAAGAGGCGCTCGCCTGGGTGCGCAACATCCAGAAGAACGAGAAAACCGACCCGACGTATACGCCGGAGCGCTACAACCGCATCAAGACGCTTTTCCAGTACGGGTTCAGCGATGAGGCTTTCGCCCTGTACGACGAGGCCCGCAAGAAGAATGCGAAGCGGCTGGATTTCTTGTACGAATACGGCAAGCTGTTCTACGACATGGGCGAGATTGCCGCGGGTTACAGGCTCGCGCGCCAGTTCCAGGCCCAGATAGACCGCCGCAAATTGATGGCGCCTCCCATCGATGTGCTGCATTATCTTTTCCCGATACCGTATACGGACCAAGTGAAGTTCCATTCCGGATCGCGCATCGACCCGTTCTTCGTGTACAGCGTGATGCGCCAGGAATCCATATTCGATTACCAGATTACATCGCCTGCGGGCGCGTGCGGGCTTTTGCAGATTATGCCTGCGACCGGCAAGATGCTCGCGAAGCAGGAAAGCCTGGAAACCTTCGACCCTTCGCAGCTGTATAACCCGTACATGAATATCAGGCTCGGCATCCGCTACCTTGTGGACCTGAAGGCGCAATACAGTGACGACTACATGTATGTGCTCGGGAACTACAACGCGGGCCCGAAACCCACCAAGCGCTGGCAGGCTGCGGGCGAAGGCAAGCCCTGGGATATCCGCGCCGAGGAAATCAGCTACTGGGAAACCCGCGACTACGTGAAGCGCGTCATGGGGAACTACTGGATTTATCAAGAAATTTATGACGGGATATAGAGTTCTTAGTTCTGAGTTACTAGTTACTAGGGTATAGGGTATGGCAGTCTCGAATTATCAAGATTTGATTGTGTGGCAAAAATCAATGGAATTGGCAAAAAGTGTCTATGCTATAGTGAAGTATTTGCCAAAAGAAGAAATTTATGCGTTGTCTGATCAAATACGGCGAGCAGTAGTGTCGATTCCATCAAACATAGCGGAAGGATGTGCAAGAGAATCAAAAACGGAAATGTCTTATTTTTTGAGAATTGCAAAGGGTTCCGCAGCCGAACTAGAAACGCAACTTTTATTGTGCTTGAACATAGGTTATTTGAAACAACAGGATTTGGAACCTTTATTTTCTCTTTTAGATGAAGTAAATAAGATGCTTAAATCTTTATTGAGGCCTGTGAATTGTGGCTCAAGAAAAAGAAGGTCTTATCCTGCAAACTCAGAACTAGTAACTAGGAATTAGGAACTATATTACCAGTATGCTTTTCCTTCTTCTAACAATCGGCCCTGCGTTCCTTTTTGCATGCGGAAACATCCTCGAGAAGTCGGGGGTTTCCACTGTCGGCAAGCTTACCGGCGGTACGTCCAGACCCTGGGAATTTTTCAAGGGCGTCATATCGAATAAGTTCTGGTGGCTGGGAATCGGCTGCTCCGTCCTTGCTACGGTCGGCTACTACATCGCGATGGCGCGCTACGACCTTTCGCAGGTGCAGCCCATGATGGTCCTGAACCCGGTGCTCACCGCCCTGATGGGGTTCTGCATCTTGAAGGAGGCGCTGACGAAGCGCATCGTGGTGGCCATCTGCTTCGTGGTGGCAGGCCTCCTGTATTCCGTTGAGAACCTGGGTGAATCTACCGGGATGCAGAACGTCGCTCTCCTGTGGTCTTTCGCTGGAGCCCTTTCCTTTGTGGCGCTCCTTGCCCAGTTCCTGTGCAAGAACCGCGAAATGACGGACTCGCTTATTATGGGCATTGGGTTCGGGCTTTCTGCCGCGTTCTACAAGAGCGTGACGATGGACTTTGACCTCGATAACGTGGACATGTCCTCCATTTTGGGGCTGCTGCTTGACCCGCGCATATGGGGCTACGTGTTCACCTACGGTATAGCCTTCCTCTATTCGCAGATATCCTTCTCGCGTGGCCGCGCCCTTTTCATTGTGCCGTTCAGTGCTGCGGTCGGTGCCGCAGTGCCCATTCTTGCCGGTGCGGTCGTTTTTTCCGAAGCGTTCCCGATAGGCAAGATTATTTCGGTACTTTTGGTTCTGATGGGAGCCGCCCTTTTCGTGGTGCGCAGGCCCAGGCGCAAGAAGTAGGACAACTTGGACTGAGGCGCCCTGCCGAAAACAAGCCCGCCCAGTCTTTTTTGTATATATTAATCGATAAATGTGTAGGGCTGCTTTAAAGAAGGGCCTGTTTGGGGCCTTTTTACTTTTCGTTCCGATGATGTCCTTGTCGGCCTGTTTTGGCGATACCTCGGAATCGTCGGATATCGAATTGCCGGAAAGCAGCGGTTCTGAGGATACAGCGACTGTATTCCCTATCGTCGGCAATTCGGTCGTGTTTACCGAGGTTGATCCGGTCAATGTCTCGTACAAGGACCATGAGGGCGACGATGCCGGCTGGGTGGAACTGGCCAACAATTCTCCCGATACGGCGGACCTGTCGGGAATGTTTCTTACGGATTCGAAATCCGAGCCCGAAAAATGGAAACTCGGAAAGGTTGTGCTCCCGCCGTATTCGTTTTTGCTGATTTTCATGTCGGGAAAGAACTATCGCGATTACGTGATGCCGCACGATACGTTGGACATGATCGGGCACGGTTGTTGGACTTGGACCGATGCGCAGAGCGACCCGCCGGGAAACAGCTATGCGAATCCGCTTGAGGGCAAGAAGAAAAACTGCTTTACAGAAAATAAGATTGCCCGGTTTGGTGCGGTTATGCGTTTGGGCGACAACGAGGAATTGGGGTGGTCGTCGATTTCCGTTTTCGTAGGTACGGGTTCTGGCAACGAGTCGGATGTGATGGATATTTCTGCGGCGAATGAAATCCTGCTCCGGGCATATATAGACAAAGACAAAAAGGTCTCGTTCAAGCTTGCACAACCCTCCGTAGATGATTGGATGGGTTACGAAGTCATCTTTACGGGTACGGGGGATTCTTCGACGGTGTATCGTGCGGCGCTACCGACGGGGCTGACGTATCCGGATCTCGAGAATATTTACGGGACGCGCATGAGCCCGGATGCGAACGAGTCGCAGGAGGTGACGGTAAAAGTTTTTAGTTATATCGCGCGTAACAGTGGACATGAACCGCATGCGAGTTTCAAGCTGAACAAATCAGGCGGCTCGCTTTACCTGATGAATGCTGAGCACGAGGTTATGGATTCCATTGCCTACCCGCATGTGCCTGCGGGCATGACATGGAGCTTGGGCGGCTTGAACGGAGGAATGGGTTTTGGTTATGCGGAACCGTCTCCATATGGATTGCCGGATGCCGACGTGAACGAGAATCGCTCTCCCGCCCTGGACACTCTGGTGAATTTGCCGCATTCTGGTTTCTTCAGGGATCCGTTTGAAATCCATTTCCCCGAAGATGGCAATGTGCGTTGTGAGAAGGGAGGGCTTGCCCCGACTGCCGACAGTCCGGTAATGACAACGTTGTCTATAGACACAACAACGACCCTACGTTGTGCAGTTTTTACGCCTGGAGCGCTTCCTGGCGATGAGGTGACCCGCACCTATGTTCAGGACGATCCCCGCGCGGTGACGGTTGTTTTCGTGACGGCTGACCCGAATTCGCTATTTGATCCTGATACGGGTATCTATATGGAGGGCAATTTAGCGCAGGAAGCACCGCCGCATTACGGTGCGAATTATTGGCTGGACAAGGAAATCCCCGTTGTCGTGGAACTGTTTGAGCCGATTACGAACGAACCCGCTTTTGTAAAACGGGCCGGACTCAAAATATTTGGCAATTACAGCCGCCAGAACGCCAAGAAATCGGTCGCGATTACCTTCCGCGAAAAGTATGGTGATAGCCGCTTGAAATATCAGTTGTTCCCCGATTTCCCGGAGCTGAAGGAGTTTAAGGTATTCTTGTTGCGCAATAACGGGGGTAACTTCGGTGCTGACTATGTACGTGACCGTGTGGCGAGTTCCATTAGCGAAGGGCTCGGTGTCGATTACCAGCGTGGCCGTGGCGCGATTGTCTACTACAATGGAGAGTATTTCGGAATCCACAGTATCCGCGAACGTTCTAACGAATACTATTTCGAAACGCACTACGGTTACAATCCCGATGAAATTGACTTGGTCAAGGCGGACAATTCTGTATCTGCAGGGTCGGCTGTAGATTATATTGCGTTGATGGAATGGCTCGAGGATCACCACTTGAACAAGGAAGACAATTACGATTACCTCGCATCGCAAATTGATGTGGACAATTACCTCAACTACATGCATACGGAAATCTTTTCTGATAATCGTGACTGGCCGGCGAACAACCAGAAAAAGTGGCGCAGGACCAATCCGAAAACGCCATGGAAATGGTTCCTCTATGATTTGGATTTTGGTTTCGGGAACGACTACAGCGAATACAAGGACATGAACATTTTCGATTTCGTGACGTCGGATGAAGGCCCTAGCTGGCCGAATGGCCCGGAAAATACTTTGCTGTTGCGTCGGCTGCTCGAAAACGACGACTTCAAGGCTGCATTCATAAACCGAATGATGGTGCTCCTGTCGATGAATTTCGAGGGGAAGCGCGTGCGTGCCCGCCTCGCTGCGTGTATGTCCGAGATTGGGACCGAAGAGGTTCGCGATCAGACGCGCTGGAACTTGCGTCCATCTAGGATGATTCACAACCTCGCTGACATGGAGAGCTTCGCCGAAGAGAGGCAGGCTGTCGTGCGCGATGAGATGCGGGAGCATTTCGAACTTGATGAACCGACCCTTGTCACGCTGAAGTCTCAGGGCAAGGGGCGCATCCTGGTACATGGGCTTCCGTTGGATTCCGATTCCCTGTCTATTGAGTTCTTCAAGGGGTTCGAGGTGACGATTTCGGCCCAGGCGATCGACGGTGGAGTTTTTTCCGGCTGGGATGACGGTTCGAAGGAAATCACCCGGACGATAGTGCCTGAGAAGACTCCTTCGCTTACTGCAATTTTTAAGTAACCTTGCTCACATTTTCCGGGGGAGCCCGGAATGGCTAAAATGTGCCCAAAAATGCTAAAAACGGGCGAAAAAAGACCGTTTTCTTTTTTACAACGACCTTTACGTTTAGGGTGTGCCTGCGAGGGGATTTATTGCTATTTTTTACACATTATGAATTTCAATACCAAGATTCTTTGTATTGGCGCGGGCTACGTCGGTGGCCCCACTATGACTGTTATTGCCGACAAGTGCCCTGATGTGAAAGTGACCGTAGTCGATATCAACCAGGCCCGTATCGATGCCTGGAACAGCGACAACCTTCCGATTTTTGAACCTGGCCTCGATGACGTGGTGAAGCGTGCCCGTGGCCGTAATTTGTTTTTTAGTACGGATATCCCCGCCGCTATCAAGGAAGCCGATATCATCTTCGTTTCGGTGAATACCCCGACCAAGACGTTTGGCCACGGAGCCGGCAAGGCTTCCGACCTGCAGTACTGGGAAAAGACCGCACGCAATATTCTTGAAATTGCCGACGAAGGCAAGATTATCGTCGAGAAGTCAACGCTCCCCGTTCGTACCGCTGCCGCGATGGAACGCATCTTGAACAGCAACGACAAGGGCCTGCATTTCGAAGTGCTCTCGAACCCCGAGTTCCTCGCCGAAGGTACTGCCATCAACGACTTGTTTGAACCGGACCGCGTGCTTATCGGATCTCACCAGACGGAATCGGGCCTCGCTGCCTGCCAGAAGCTGGTCGACGTCTATGCCCACTGGGTGCCGCGTGACCGCATCCTCACGACGAACCTCTGGAGTTCCGAACTCACGAAGCTCACCGCGAACGCCTTCCTCGCGCAGCGCATCAGCTCCATCAACTCCATCAGCGCCCTCTGCGAAAAGACCGGCGCCGACGTGGACGAAGTCGCCTACGTGATGGGCAAGGACCGTCGCATCGGCCCGAAGTTCCTCAAGGCCTCCATCGGCTTTGGCGGTAGCTGCTTCAAGAAAGACATTTTGAACCTCGTGTACCTGTGCGGCTACTATGGACTGCCCGAAGTCGCCGCCTACTGGGAAAGCGTCGTGAAGATTAACGAGTGGCAGACTCACCGCGTGGTGGACCGCATGCTCGAGACCATGTTCAATACGATTGCGGGCAAGAAGATTGCCGTGTTCGGTTTCGCCTTCAAGGCCAATACCGGTGATACCCGCGAAAGCCCCGCGAACCTCGTTGTGCGCGATTTGCTGGCCGAACATGCACAGCCGGTCGTGACCGACCCGAAGGCAATCCCCGACGCGAAGCGCGACCTGAAGGATGTTATCGACCAGGTCCAGTTCGAGGAAGACCCGTACAAGGCTGCCGAAGGCGCTCATGCCGTGGTGGTTTGCACGGAATGGACATGCTTTGCCGAACTCGATTGGAAGCGCATCTACAAGGGTATGGCCAAGCCTGCCTTCGTATTTGATGGTCGCAATATCCTGGATGCCGACGCCCTCCGCAAGATCGGCTTCGAGGTCTCGTCCATAGGTAAGGGTAAGGCAGAGTAATTACGGAATAGGTTCTTATTATGGCTTCTATCAGCGTGTTCGGTTTAGGTTATGTGGGATGTGTCGGCATCGCGTGTCTCGCGAAGCTCGGTCATCGAGTTATTGGCTGCGATGTAGATTTTAACAAGGTTTCCCGTGTTGCCATGGGACTTCCTACGATAGTCGAACGCGATATCGACGAAGTTATGCAGGAAGGTTTCAAGGCCGGTTTGATTTCGGCGACGTCTTCTGCTGAAGAGGCCGTGCTCAAGTCTGAAATCTCGTTCCTGTGCGTCGGTACGCCGAATGCGCCGGATGGCCGCCTGGATACCTCGTTCCTCATGTCGGCGGTGAAATCCATTGCCGGTGCAATCCGCTCCAAGTCCACGTTCCACATTGTGGTCATCCGCAGTACGGTTCCTCCCGGAACGAACGCCGCGGTGAGCGAACTGATAGAGAAGGTCTCCGGCAAGCGCGAAGGCATCAACTTCACTGTGGTCTCGAACCCGGAATTCCTGCGCGAAGGCATGGCGGTCTCCGACTTCCTGAACCCGCCGATTACGGTTATCGGGAGCAGGAACCGCAGGGCTCTCAACAAGCTCAAAGAGATGTACTCGGGACTCGGGAGCGAGGTCGTCGAAGTCGACCCGAAGGTTGCCGAAATCATCAAGTTCGTCAACAACTCCTACCATGCGCTGAAGGTTGCCTTCGGTAACGAGATCGGTGCCATCTGCAAGAAGCTCGATATCGACAGCCACCAGGTGATGGACCTGTTCTGCAAGGACACGCAGTTGAATATTTCCCCGTACTACTTCAAGCCCGGGTTCGCCTATGGCGGCTCGTGCCTCCCGAAGGATTTGCGCGGGCTCAACTTCCTCGCTGAATCGAACCAGGTGGAGACGCCTATTCTCGGTTCCATCGAGAACAGCAACAACCTTCATATTCACCGCGTGCTCGAACGCGTGCAGCAGATTGGCGTGCGTTCCGTGGGCATTGTCGGCCTTACCTTCAAGGCTGGTACCGATGACCTCCGCAATTCTGCGGCCATCCGCCTTGCAGAAGCGGTGCTCGGCAAGGGATGCACCCTCCGTATTTACGACCGCTACCTGAACATCGCGCGCGAGAAGGAAACGAACCTGAACGAACTCAACAAGCGCATCCCGCACTTGCTCCCGCTGTTGGACAGGGATGTGGAAAGCGTCGTGAGCAAGACTTCGCTTGTCATTGTGACGGTCAAGAATCCCGAAATACCCGACCTGATTCGCAAGTATCCGGAAATTCACTTCTTGGATCTTGTGCGCCTGAAGGATCCCACTGTGGAAACTCTGCCGAACTATGAAGGATTCTGCTGGTAATAACGTCATGGAACTCGCTGGTAAAAAAGTCTGTATTGTTGTCGAAAATCTTCCTGTACCTTTTGACCGCCGTGTGTGGCAGGAATCGCTTGCCTTGAAGGAGGCGGGTGCAGAAGTTACGGTCATCTGTCCGAAAACAAAAGCATATCCGCAGGAATACGAGGAACTGGATGGCATCAAGATATACCGCCATCCGCTTCCGGAAGCGAATCGTTCCATTGAATACATCAAGGAATACCTCGGTGCGCTTTACCACGAGACGCGTCTCCTGTTCAAGGTGTTCCGCAAGCAGGGCGTTCAGGACGTGATTCATGCTTGCAATCCGCCTGACTTGATTTTCATTGCGGCTGCGCCGTTCTACTTCTTTACCCGCTGCAAGTTCCTGTTCGACCACCACGATATCAATCCGGAACTCTGGATTGCGAAATTCGGCAAGAAGGGACTCGGCTACCGTGCTATGCTTTTGGTGGAACGCCTTACGTACCATTTCGCGAAGCATGCGATTGTGACGAATGAATCGTACAAGGAAATCGCCATGCGCCGCGGGCAGAAACGCGAAGAGGACGTGACGATTGTCCGCAGCGGCCCGAATATCTCGAAACTCAAGGTGGGCCCCGCGAAACCCGAAGTCAAGAAGGGCGCTAAGTACCTCGTCGGCTATATCGGCGTGATGGGCAAGCAGGAAGGCATAGATCTCCTGTTGCAATCGGTTGATTACCTTGTTCGCAAGAAGGGCCGTACCGATATCCGTTTCTGCATTATGGGCGGTGGCCCCGCTCTCGAAGAACTGCGGCAGATGAACGAGAAGATGGGCCTTACGGACTATGTGGAATTTCCGGGCCGTGTCTCGGATGAATACCTGGCTGACGTATTGAATACTGCGGATGTGTGCGTGAATCCGGACCTGCCGTCCGAAATGAACGACAAGTCTACCATGAACAAGATTATGGAGTACATGGCGTTCGGCAAGCCTATCGTGCAGTTTACGCTCAAGGAAGGTCAGTTCTCTGCGCAAGAGGCTTCGCTCTATGCGAAGAACACGGACACGAGCGATTTCGCAGAAAAGATTCTTTGGTTGCTGGAAAATCCGGAGAAGGCGGCGGAAATGGGACGTTTCGGCCGTGAACGCGTGGTGAATGAACTTAGTTGGGATTT
>CACXXH010000031.1 GCA_902771595.1 Fibrobacter succinogenes
ATCTTTCATATCCACAGTCCATCGGGTCGTCGGGGTCATTTGCCAACGCGACTGAATCGATTGCCGCGGCCCAAGTGTAAAGGCGCCCCGTCACAAGGCATCTTGTACTGTCGTTACCGTAACACCATGACCGGCCATTCAGGCTAGGCGTCTTGACGCTGTCGGCGTAGTTCAGGTTTTCCGCCATCCAGACCTGGTCCCCGATTTTTACTGTCTTGTATGTTTGACCGTCGCGTTCGTCCGTCATCGTCCCGTAATCAATGTCTGGGTTTTGGCGAGCGTCCTTAGGCGCAGTCCAATTCCATTCACGAGTCAGGGCTACCCAGCCTTTCACGGAGCAGTAGTACGTGTTGGTGTCTATTTCGGCCCCGGCGATAAACGTGCCGACTTCTGCCTCGGTGCATTTTTTGCCGTAGGTATCGATAACTAAACGTGACGCGAGATGCCAGTTGGATTCTTGACAGATGTAGTATTTGTCACGCGTAGGGCTCTTGAGCATTTCGCCCTCGCGCTTGGCCGTGCAGCCCTGCAGGCTCAGAGCAGTGTCGCTGTACTGCGCCTTTACCCACTGGTCCAATTCCTCGTCATATTTGAAGGCGGCTCCCGTTGAATCGACCTTCCGGATTTCGCCATCGGTTCCGGCTTCCCAATCCGGGGTGAAAACTTGACTGCTGCTGGATGCTGCACTGGACGATGTCTTCGCGGAACTGCTCGACTTTGCGGAGCTGGACACACTTGTCTCGCTAGAGCTCGACTTCGGTGTGACGCTTGAAGAAGAAGACTTCTTTGACGGTGTGACGCTTGAGGAAGAAGACTTCTTTGAGCTGCTTGAAGATGTTTTCTTGGAAGACGAGCTCGACTTGCCCGTATCGATGGCTTCGAACCAGTGGTCGCCATCGCACTCATAGTCCGCTTTTTGGTCTTTCACGTAGATTTTTTCGCCAATGATGTCGTCGCTGCACTCGAACTCTTTGAGTTCGTCCATGTCGGCCACTTCGCCGGGCAGTTCGGGGACTTTTGGGGTGAACGAGTCATCATCGCCGCAAGCGACGAGGAACGCTGCGCATGCAAATGCGGTGTAGAGTGTGTGCTTCATTTTATTTCTTCCTTCGTTTTGTAATAAATATATAAGAAAAGTGACCATGGGAGAAGTTCTTTTCTGATTTTGGACTTGAATAGGTCGGATTTCGAGGGTTTTGGGTGCCGTACTCGCAGTTTTTCTATTTTTAAGCCCGATGTCCCGCAATTTTTACAAGCCAGGAAGGCCGCGCAGGCCGACTCCCAACCGCCCCGCTTTTTTGAAACCCGCTCGCGAAACGTTCGAGGTCCGTATCGAGAAGATGGTGCAGGGTGGCGAGGGCATGGCGCGCTTGCCCGATGGTCGCGTGTGCTTTGTTGCGGGAGCCTTGCCGGGGGAACTCTGCAAGGTGGCGCTCACGTTCGCGAAGAAGGATTTTACCCGCGGACGCGCCGTAGAAATTCTTGAACCGAGCCCCGACCGCGTGGAACCGCGCTGCCCGCTGTACGGCAAGTGCGGCGGCTGTAGCCTGCAGCATCTGGACAGCGAAAAGCAGGCTGAATACTTGGCGCGTGTCGAGCGTGAAAACTTCCGGCGCATCGCCCGCATCGATTTGCCCGAAGATTTCAAGGTGCATACGGGCCCCGCGTGGGGGTACCGCAACCGCGCCCGCGTCGTGGTGACCTGCGACCGTGCGGGGGAAAAGGACATCGTGCGTTTCGGGTTCCGCATGCCAGAAAGCAACCGCATCGCGCTCTTCAAGGAATGCCCGGTGCTGTCGCCCGCGCTGAACGGCTTTTTGCAGGACAAGGCCCGCGAGATATTTGCGGGCAAATTCCGCCGGGGCAGTGAAACGGACGTGAACCTCTTTGACAATGGCGCGGGCGATGTGCGCTTCTACTGCGGTATGGACAGACATGATGCCCGCGGGCCGTCTGCTCCCGGGATTCAGTCTAGCGATCCTTCGTGCGTCGTGCCTGTTGCGGGCAAAAACGTCCATGCCGGCGCGGAAGTCTTTTTCCAGAGCAACCTCTCGCTGTTGCCCTCGCTGGTGCAGGCCGTGCGCGACGCCGTAGACGAGGGCCTTGCGAGCGGTGAAGCAAGCGACAGCTGGCTCATCGACCTCTTTAGCGGGGTAGGGTTCTTTGCCGCGATGCTCGAAGACAAGTTCAAGCGCGTGACGACCGTGGAACGCGACGACAACTGCCTCCGCTACGCTAAAATTAATTTGTCAGAAAAGTGCGAGTCGGTGTCCGCCCCGGCCGAAGACTGGCTGCAAGAAAACGTCGTGGACACCCCCGCGACGCTTATCGTGGACCCGCCCCGTACGGGCCTCCCGCCGAGCTGTACCGCAGCCCTTGCCGCATCCTCCGTGAACCGCCTGATTTACGTGTCGTGCGACCCGGTGACGCTCGCCCGCGATACGGCCGTTTTGGCCCAGTCGGGCTTCAAAATCCGCCGCGCCGAGGCTTTTGCCTTCTATCCGCAGACCCCTCACCTCGAAATGATGCTCGTTTTGGCCCGCTAAAAGCGGCTTTAAACGCAAAAAACGCCATAAAATGTAAAAACTGCGCCATATATATGGCATTTTTGGGGGATTTTGCTAATTTGTTAATTAGGTATTTTTCCAGGGAGGCTCAAAATGAATAAACTTGCAAGAATCGCCCTTCTCTTGGTGATTGCCATGGGGGCATTTTTCTCGTCCTGCTCCACCGAAGACCCGCATATCGTGTGCGGCCGCGAATGGAATCCGGCGATGCAGCTGGTAGCCGACACGACAAGTGAATTCGAACTCATCAACCCGATGATTCTCCAGTTCCGCTACGGGACGGGCTTCGATTTCCCGACGCTCAAGATAGCGTTCTACGAAGGGACGGAAAAAAATAAGGGTAAGGAGATTTGGCACTACGAGACCAAGGTGAACGAGAAGGTGAGCGTCTATACGCTCCAGGGCCATTCCAAGCGCGGGGGGCTTATGACTGCCGCCGAGCTTACCCGTCATAGGGCTCCGGGCCAGATCGTCATCGAAGCTACTACGGGCGACCGCCTCCTTGCCGTGAAAGAGATTACGCTCGTCAAGAACAAGATCTAGGTCGTAGTCCCGTTCGTGCCCCATTCTGAATTTCAACTTTCTACAGGATATACATGCTTTATAAAAAAATTATCGGTGTTCTAGGCCTTCTGCCTGCTGCTTTCCTTGCCGGTTGCGGGGAATCCGAGGTGACCATCAACTACAAGCTTTCCGAGCCTGTGGACGTGGAGGTCTATACCGAAAGTTACTTTGCGACAATAGACCTGAAGGGTGAAGAGCAGATGGGCACGATTACCGCGGCCTATGTGGACTTGAATTATTCGACAGCGGGCGATACGACCAAGGTGAAGCGTTTCTACAGGGTGGACAATTCCCGCGGGTACCTCAAGAACTTCATGCCGTCGGAACTCGCCTGGCGCGTCAAGGAAGTGGATTTCGCGGCAATTGACCGCGATATGGTGAGCATTACGGGGCTCGATGATGGCTATGACACGCTGCTCGCGCATATCCCGATGCCCGAACGCTGGCGCAAGCAGCTTTTGAATCCGGATTACAAGCCGCACCTGAGGCGCCTCGAGAAGCACCGCTGGGAAATGGACCACATGCTGACGGGGACCGTCCCGGTGAAGGCGAACATCACGCAGATGCTCAAGGATCAGGGCCGCCTCAATTTCGCGCTTATCAAGATCGATTCTGTGGTGACCCGCGGGTTCGAGAACCGCGACCACCGCCATTGCCTGGACTACAAGATTTACCTGCACGAGACGGAAAGCTTCCCGTACTACATCTGGGAGCAGCATGTGAACAGCAAGATTGTTCCCGAGAAGTTCATCGCCTACACCAAGGGGCACAAGGCCGAATACGACACCGAATACGAGGTGATGATGGACCCCGAGACGGGCGTGCCCTGCCAGGAACGCGAAGTGAAGGTGGGCAAGCACACCATGGTGAATCCCGCGACGAACGACACGGCGACATTCGTAAGCCATATCACCCACGAACGCCTCTACAATATCAAGCGCGCGGAAAAGGAATAGCCTATGCGAGTCCTTGTCCGCAATATCTTTGCCGTTACCGTTGTCGCCTGCGCAGCGGTATTTACGGGTTGTACTACGCATCCGTCTCCTCAGCAGACGATGGTGGACGATCGATACCTGATGTACAAGGAAACGTACAAGGCCTACAAGGAAGCCGAGGAACGTTACCTGAATTTGCTTTTCAATATCGAGCGCATGCCCGAAGAAGAAGAACTCTGGATAATGAAGCGCGAGCAGATGCAAGAACTGATGCAGCTGCGCGAGCTCATGCTCCAGGCACGCGGGGAACTTGACGACGCTATGAAAACCTGGGAGAAGCATCTGATGGATGTGCAGGCCGAGGTGAAGAAGGCGCAAGTCCAGCAGAGCAGCCCGAATTTCAGGGGCCGTGACGCACAGCGCACGAGCCCAGGGCAACTGCTTCCCGGTGAGGTCCCGAACACCAGAAGGTAGGTTGCCGTGAATCTTTCCCAGGCCTACCAGGATTTCGCACGCGCGTGCAACGGACGTATTCTCGTCATGGACGGGAATTTCGGTTCGCAGCTCTCGCTCCAGATGCCCAAGGAAAAGGATTTCCGAGGGAAGAAGTTCGCGGATCATCCGGTCGACCTTTTGGGAGATGATGCAGTCCTTTGCGTTACGGCGCCGGACCGCGTGAAGAAGGTTCACAGGGCCTACCTGGAAGCGGGGGCGGACATTATCCGCACGAATACCGGCGGTGCGAACGCGTTCGGCCAACGGCCGTTCTGCCTGGAGGACATGGCTTACGAAATCGCGAAGGCGGGTGCTACAGTCGCCTGCGAGGCGCTGGCGGAATATGACGACGACCTCCGGAACTGCCGCACGGGAAAAATCGGGCAGGTCGTCGAACGCAAGTTTGTCGCGGGCTGCATGGGAATCGCTTCTGCGGGTGCGGGAAGTTCGGTCGGATTCCACGAACTGGTGGATGCCTTCGTGGATCAGGCGCGCGGGCTTCTGGACGGAGGCGCCGACATATTGCTTCTGGACGGGGCGGACGACGCTTTATGCGTGAAGGCTGCGCTGTTCGCGATAGACAAGGTTTGCAACGAGCGCGGGGAACTTGTTCCGATAATGGTTTCGGCGCTGGTGTCGGAACGCGGCGGTCGACTGCTTGCCGGGCAGACGGCGGAGGCGTTGTGGTACAGCGTGAGCAGCTTCCCGGTGTTCTGCATCGGGTTCGAAGGCGCGGGCGAAACGCAGGACGTGTTCCCGTACCTGAAGGGCATGGGGACGGCGCCGGTCCGCATGAGCGTGATGGAAACCGTCGACCTGCAAAAGATTGGACAGCACGATAACGATGCGGCCAAGGAATGCGCGAAGAGGATTTGGCGCTATTCCGACGGCGGGCTCGTGAGCGTTATCGGCGGAAGCCGCGGGACGAGCCCCGAGACCGTGCGCTTTATGGTGAAGGCGCTGAAGGGAAGCCGCACGAGGCGCATCCCGGCGCGACGCTACAACATGCTTTTGAGCGGGCTGGACCCGATGAATATTTCGCACGAGGGCCCCTGCGTGGTAATCGGCGGGAATGGCGGTGCGCAGATATTGACGGTGAACTTGGACGGGGACGGCGATGTCGTGAATGCGGGCCAGACTGTTCGTCCGGTCATGGTGCAGTCGGCGAAATGGGACGTGCTGCTCACCGGCATGGAAAGCGTGCAGGGGAAGGGCATCGCGCGTTCGATAAGCCTTTCCGAAGGCGAAGAAACCTTCTTGTCGAAGGCCGCCGAAATCCGCAAGCGCGGCTTTGCCGTCGTGTGCTTCGCCGAAGACGAGAAGGGCCCCGCCGAAACATTCGAGCGCGTGAGCGAGATTGTCGAGCGCATGTACCGCCTGCTGGTGGGCAAGCTGAACTTCCTCGCCGAGGATATCGTGTTCGAACCGAACATGAAGTTTGACGATGAGGTCGTTTCCGATCCCGTGAACCTGCTTTTCAAGGTGTGCCGCTACGTGAAGGCGAACCTGCCCTACGCCCATGTGCTGGGCGATGCGGCGCTGCTCGGACTTGATTTCGACGACGAAGAAATCAAGGGGGGCTTGTATTCCGTATTCCTGCACCATGCGAAAAAGAGCGGGCTCGATTTTATTGTCGCGGACGAGGAAGCGTTCCCCGCGTACGAGGAAATTCCGTACAGGCTGAGCTGCCTGCTCGAGGACTTTGTCCTTTCGCGTACGCCCGATGCGAGGGAAAAACTCCAGACCTTTGTCGCCGACAGGTATTAAAAAAGCCGCAGTTCTGCCCGCGGCCTGTTTCCTGAAAATACGGTTTCGCCCCGAGGGGCGTTTTTTTATTGCCAGCTGTTGATGAATCCCATGCCGATGGCGAACTTGATTCGCGTGGGCGATGCTGCGTCCGGCAAAATCGGGATGTCGATGGGCGAGGGCTTCCAGCTGCCTTCCCTCCCGTTTTCGTCGCCGATGCGGCTCAGGGCGCGTGCGAACGTGAGCGAGATGTCGAGCGGGATGCTGTAGAACAGCTTGTTGCTCCACCTGAAGGAGATGCCCACGGAGCGGTCCCAGAAGTCGTGGTCCGTGAACTTGTCCGTGTCGAACCACTTGCTGTTCCAGGCGGCGCCGATCTGCGCAAATGCGTCTATGTAGAAGCCGCGCGTCTCGAAAATCCAGAATCCCTTGCGCCAGTCCTCGTAGACGGGGAAGAGGTAGTGGACTTCCGCCATGGCGGTCTTGGTGCCTGCGCGCGTGTAGCTTTCGGAATTGCGCAGGTAGGGGTAGCCTTCCAGGAACACGGCGCTGTAGTAGTACGAGTCGAGCGTGTCCACCTTGGCGCCGTTGGAGTCCTTCGCGTCGGTATCCCAGTGGAAGATTCCGCCGAACTTCGCGCCTGCGGCGAGGCGTGCTCCGGTGAGGGGGCTCTGGATGCTGCCATAGAGGTTCAAGCCGAATTCGTTGATGTTGAAGTTCCTGTACTTGGGCTTGATGGAGCCGCTTTCGGTGACGTAGAAACTTTCGGCGAATGTGCCCGGGCGGTAGAGGTTGCTGTTCGAGTATTGGTAGTAGATGGTGAAGCCGTTGCCCTGTCCGCTGATTCCCGTGCCGTCTTCGCCCTCCTCGTCGCCATAAATTCCGAACATGGCCATCGCGCTGAAGCGCTTATGGTAGGTCCATGCGAATTTGTCTTTGTAAAGGTCGAAATTTGCCCAGTCGTAACCGAGTGCGAGTTGCAGGGTGTCGCTCGACTTGAACAGGCTGTAGCCCGCAGCTCCCGTGATCGCCTGCATGGGGACTGCGTAGTGGTTTACGCCAATGCTGTCTTCTTTGGTGCGAACGTCTTCGTAACGGACTGTGTCCTTGCTCGTGTAGTTTGCGTATGTGTAGCTGAGCGCGAAGTCGATGGGCGTGCTGTGGTTTTCCCACGCGACGAAGAATTCCTTCTCCTGTTTCGGGTTGAGTCCGTCGGTGTTGATGTAGTCGAAACCTTGCCCGAGTTCAAGCAGGAGCCCCAGCTGGACGGTGTTCTTCTTGAGCGGGTCGGAGAGGATCATCGCGAGGCCCGCTTTCGCCTTGAGCTGGCCTTCGCCGAAAACGGTGAGGTCGGGCGCGTTCTCGCTGAAGGAGAGAATCGGGATGAACAGCGGGACCGTCGGGATGGGCTTGTAGTTCTGCTCGGTGCCGGCGAATTCACGTTCCTCGAGTTCGATATGCTTTTCGATGCGCGGGATGGGCGAGCCCTTGAGTACGATTTCGTTGGTGGCGGGCTTCTGCGTGATGGTGTAGGTCGTATCGAGAATCTTGATGACGGAATCGCGCATGGTGACGACCGGTCCGGACGTGCAGTTCGCGGCCGCGTTGGCCTGGGCGCTGTCATTCTGGATTTGCGTGGCGGCGATAGAGTCCGCGGTTGTGCTGGAATCTGCGCAGTTGTTCCATGCGGTGTCGGCGACCTGGATGGTGCTGTCCCGCCGGGAGATGTTCACCGTCGTGTCGTTTACCATCGCGACTGTTGCGTACGGGAGCTTGTAGAGCGAGAATCCGTCCTTGTCGTACTGTGTAAAGTAGAGAGTGTCGCCCGCGAGAACCGGCGTGAATGCGCCGCCGATGACGTTCGTGAGTGCGCGTTCGGCCCCGGTGGCGAGGTCCTTCTCGATGAGGTTGAAAATGCCGTTCCTGTTGCTTGCGAAAACAATCCTGTTGTCGTCTATCCAGTTTACGTCGCGTTCGTCAAAGTTTTCGGAACTCAGGATTTTCATGTTTTTGCCGTCCGAGTCGATGACGGCGATGCCGCGGTGCACGTCGTCGAAGAAGCTGAAGGCGATTCGCATGCCGTCGGGACTGTACTTCGGGCTGTATATGTTGTAGTACCGGTATTTCGCGTCGGGCACGAAGATGTCAATCGGGTCTTCGGAGGTGTATTCGTCGAAGTTCGCGGTAAAGGGAACCTTGCTCAGGACGAAGCGTGTGCTGTGGGGCTCGCGGCGCACGAAGACGACTTCGGTTCCCTGCCTGTTGAATGCGGGGTAGACCGCGTCGATGAGGTAGGTCAGCGTGAGCTTGTTCTTGTTCGTGTCGCTCACCGCGATATCGAAATGGGCGTGCCCGTCCTTGTCGCGGTTCTGGAATGTCACGTAGGCGAGGATGGGGCCTTTCTCCGGAGCGTTGTACACGTCGATGCCCTTGTCGAACCAGGGCTTCTTCGCGCGGAACCCGCTCTTCGCGTAGTCGCCGATATTGATGGTGGAATCTTCGTCGGTTTCTTCCTCGATAGATATCTGGCCGATTTCGATGCCGTCAATTTTGTTGGCGGCCGTGTCTGCGGGAGCATCCTTTGCCGTGCTGTCCGGCGTGAGCGGCATCTTGAAAACCGCACCGTCGAACCACGGCCCGCCGAAGTTGGAAACGCCGTACAGGTGGTCGCCCGCGACTACGGGGAAGTCCTGCCAGAAGGCGTCCGTGGTTAACTTCTTGCCTTCGACGAGCGTGCCGAGAGAGTCCTTCTGCGCCTTGTAGGCTTCGGTGATTTCCTTTTTCCAGGCTGCGTAGAGTTCCTTTTCGCTGATGCCGATGGCTTTCTTGAGGGCGCCGTCGAGCGTGACCCTGTACGGGCGCGAAAGTTCCGTCCAAATTTTCGGGATGGCGTTTTCTCCGTAATGCTTCGCTATGTAGCGCACGAGAGCGAACCCTTGCGTGTAGGGGCCGAGTTCGGCGAATAGCGAGTTGTCGGAGAAGTTGTGCATGTATTCGAGCGGGAGGAGCGAATCGTTGAGGGCGGCGACGCGCAGCAACATGTCGCGGTGGGTATCCCAGGCGTCAAAGCCCATGCGCGCGGATTCGAACTGCGCCGTACCTTCGGCGAACCAGAGCGGTTGTAGCGTGAACGGGATGAAAGTCGAGAAGTCGCTCGTGATGCGCTCGTTGTAGTAGTCGGTGTAGCCGATTTGCAGGCCGTAGATGCTCGGGAGAATCTTGCTGCCGTTCTCGATGCTTACCAGGTGGCTGAATTCGTGCGTGATGACGTCGGCGAGCCAGCCGTGGCTGCTGCGGACCTTGAAATCCCAGTTGGTGAGCCAGAGGTTCACCGCGTTTTCGCCCGGGACGGCGCTGCCGTTGCTGTAGAGCGCATTGTTGAGCACTGCGTTCACGCGACCCGGCAGGTCCTTCTTGTAGCGGCCCACGACGGAATCGTAGACTGCTTCGGCATACGACGAGAGCACGGATGCATGCTCCGTATATTCCTGCGGGTAAATGAACTGGAAATGCTTCGTATCGGCGGTCTTCCACTTGATATCGCTCTGGTTGCCGTAAAAACCGGCAGCGTTTGCGGCTACCGCGAGGAGTGCCGTGGCACAACATAAAATCTTTTTCGCATCAAAAATCATCGTTCTATAAATGTAGGAAATTCGGGTTTCCGTGCCCACTTTTTGAGGAAAAAAAATAACTCATGGCTATTTTACGAGGACAGTGCTGAAGCCCACGAGTCTTTTAGAACTGGAATCCAGTTTCCCCAGGTAGTAAACTAGTACCCGGTTGTGGGCGAGAGCCTTGCATTCGAGGCCTGAGGCTGGAAATACAGCCTGCTGAAGATCGTTTTGCTCGATATTGAAGGTGTATTTGCCTTCTTTGCATTCACCTTCATTGTCTTGCAGGGCGCGCTTTAGCTTGCTTTTAACGACATTGAACTCGAAATATTCGTTGTGCCTTTTGTCCATGGCCTGTTTAGCCTTGATGACTTGCAGGTAGTAGTTCATTGCGAAAGTCGAGAATATTCCGGCTACACTGATTGTTATCACAAGTTCGATGAGCGTGAATCCTTTTTTCATTTCTTGCTCCTGAACCTGCAGAGGTGTTGTGCCCTGGTGGTGTCCGTTCCGTTACGTATCGAAATGGCCGTCGCGCAGGTTTCCGTGTCGAATTTGGATACTGTACATTTTACATCCCAGTGGATGCCGTTGCCGTCAACATGCTGGTAAATCGTATCTTTCAGTGTGCTCGCCGATAGTAGCGTTATTTTTGAAAGTTCTGCGCCGTAATCGTTTATCCAGGCCAAGTTTTCGGTTTTCCCTGGGTACAAGAAGCTGAACATCGCCACGCCCGTCGTTGTCAGTATGGCAAAACTGACGAGGACTTCCATGAGTGTAAATCCCTTACAGTTTTTCATACGAAGCTTCGCCTCCCATATGGAAAATGTCGGGTAAGAACGTTATTGCAGTGGAATCACGCTCGAATGAAGCCTTGCGCAAGAAATTCCGCCAGCGCGTTCCGCCTTCATCGAATCCGAAATCCCAAACGATTGCGCTGCCTTTCAGCGTTCCCTGGAAATCGACGGTGCCCTTGCTTACCAGGGTCCCGACGATATTGCATTTGTCCGAGATTCGTACGGGAATTTTCGGCATGGTTTCATCCCAGTTGTCGCCGACAAACATAAGCAGCGCTTTTTTTGCACGCAACTTTTCGATATCCATGGTGCCGGTGTATTCAACAGCCCCGGTCTTGCGCCCTTGCAGAATCAGTTTCAGGGGGAGTTCTTGCTCTTTGCGCAGATTTACAGATAATGTATCTTGTACGAAAACTACGCCCGAAATGGTGGCGTTTTCACCGAGTTCTGCGGTGCGGGCTTTTATCGAAGCCTTCTTGAAAATGGAATTCCCGATAATCTTGATGGATTCTGCCTTGATGGAACACCTGTCGCATTGGGCGTCCCCTTGAACGACGACCTTCCTGCAAGCCAGTTCGTTTGGAAGTTTGTCTTTTGCGTCGAACTCGCAAAGATTTTTTGTGAAAACGGAATCGAATTGATTGCGCGTATTCTGTGGAAAGTATTGTAGCGAATCGAATAGCGTGAAGTCTTTTTCGGAATAGGTTGTATCGTACGATGTCGACTTGTCGGCCATCATCTTGTAATGCGAACTGTAGTTAACCTGTCCGCTGCGGATCGCGACACCGCCTTTTATTTTGGAGCCTTGTGCTAGTGCGAGCGTGATGTTTCTTGAAAGAACAGTGACTGCGGGAAGATTCGGTTGCACAAAGCCGGAATATACGGACGATTGTAGCAGGGAATCTTTGGAGAAGATATCGAGGAGTGCATAGGCCCCACTTTGCTTGTGCAATAGCGAGAAACGGATGTTTCCGTCGGTCGATTGGTAGGCGAGGCTGTCTGTTCGCCAGGGCTCCTTGCTGGACTGTATCTTGGCGAGGGCGTAATCCAGCGCACTCTCGATATCCAGTTCAGCTTGGCTCTTTTCATAGCGGTGGAATGATTCAATCCGTTCTGACTTTATCATCGCAAAAATGGCGAGGCCAATGTTTCCTGCGATGAGCAGGATAACCATCGCCAGCGGCAAGGTATAGCCGTGATTACGGCGCAAGTTCCAGCGTTCCGCCGTCATATGCTATGGTCACCTTGTCGGCACTGATGGATTCGATGTGGACATTCCAGATGTCTTGCCCGACGCTCACCACGGCAGATTCCCCGTTGTGCTTGAGGATGGCAACAGGGTTGTCGCCCGGGAGGATTGCGTCTAGCGTAATCCTGGGTTTCGGTTTTACGGGCTTGGGCTTTTCGACAACGATATCGCGGACGGGCTCCTTGACAACCTTGATGACGGGCTTGGGTACGGCCGGCTGTTCGAACGGGTTCCTGATGCCCTCAGTGATCAGCGTCTGGTGCTTCAGACGGTCGAGCAAATCGTTGAAGTTCAGGTCTTTCCCGATTTCGAGGCTGTTCGCCTGTTCCTGTGTGGGACTGTCCAGGTTTCCGGTGAGCTTGTACAGGAGGGCACCCCAGAAAAGGAGGGTCACTGCGACTACGAGGACGATAAACTTGTTCATTGTTCGCCTCCCAGTACGGCAAGCTTGACTGCCGCAGAAACTTTGCCACTGCCGTTGCCGCTCATGTCAATGGAATTGACGGAAATGCAGAAGGCTTCGTTTTCGAGGGCTTCTATGAACCTGAGAAAATCGGTGTAGTCCGAAACGGCCTTGAACGAAACAGGGTATTCTATGCGACCGTCACCCTTCAGGGATTCCTGCGTCGTGAGGTCTATCATGTTGACATTGTTCTCGGCCGCCTTCCCGTGAATCATCATCAGGATTTCGGATGAGGTGACGGATGTGCGGACAAGGGAATTGATTTTGCCCGAAATGTCCCTGTATTCGTTTAGTAGGGAATCTGCCGAAATTTCCTGTTTCGAGGCGAGTTCGTACAGCTGGCGTTGCCCCTTCAGTTTCTGGAAATTCGACGATTCCTCCATAATGTAGGGAACGCAGATGCCCAATATGGCAAAAAGAGTTGCTGCGATTACGAGCACCGTAAGGAATACGTATTTGTAGCGGTATAGCTTGTTCATATTGCCTCCGCCACGATGTCAAAACGGATTACGGGTTTTCGCTTGAAGGTTGTCTTTTCGGTGGTCCGTAGCCGCACGTTCACAAAGTTGTTCGATTTTTCAAGAGCCTGGAGCATTGCCGAAATCTCGTTTGCGTTCGTGGCGAGCCCCTGGATGGAATGAACCTTGCCCTCAATTTTCCAGTGCGTAATCCAGGAGTCCTTTTGAATGGTTTCCCCGACGAGGGCCATCTTCGATGCAATCTTGGAACGGTGTGCCAAGAACTTGCGTATGCGTTCGGTGCGCTTTTCCAGGTCCTTTACCAGTTCGTTGAATTCCTTTTCGTTCTGGAGTTCCTTCTCGTAGGCAATGCGGTCTTTTTCGTTGCCTGATTCTTCGATGCGATTGATGATTCCGATGGAGCCTGTCCCGAGGAAAGAAAGTGCAACGAAAATGGCAGCGACTTTCAGGGTCTTGCGGAACAGCGAAGCCTCGTGCAAGCGCTTCATGCTGGCGGCATCGGGCAGGGTCGAAAATGCCGGCATCGCGGTGGTCTTGAAAACCCAGGCATCATTCGCGACAACAGGAGCGAGGCTTGCTTCAAAATTTTCTACGGGGGCGTTTTCTATTCCGTATTCGCTGGTCACGAAATTCTTGAGCGATTCAACGGAACTGCTTCCTTTCGCAATTCGGTAGTAGGTGCGAAATTCACCATCGGTAAAGGCCCACAGGTCCGTATTCGATTCCTGCTCCTGGATAAAGATGGAATTTCCGGAGGGAGCGGTTTCTTGCGAGAGCGTAATTTTGTAGCAGACAGCGGGAGTGTGCAATAAAATCTTGAATCCCGCGGCTGTCACGGACTCAACGGCCTTCTCGACGCTTTTTTTGGCGGCGACTACGGTGTAGTCGCTTGCAACGGAATCTACGAATTCGAAGTTTTCGGTTTCAAAACCCGGAAGCGCGAAGGATTCCTTCTCGAAAACGACCTTGACGGGAGTGACATCGTCGATGAGGATAACGCCTTCGGCCGAGCCTCCGTTCATGTTCTGGAACGAACGGCATTCTTCGAGTGTCCCGCTGAAGGTTCGCTCGACAGTGGGTTTACGGCGTTTTTTTACGATGCGCGAAATGCTGGCGGTGTTCTCGTGAACTTCAAGGCACCACCAGAATCGTCCCATGAAAACGGGGAGGCTCATATCACCCCTTCTTTTTCCAGCTTCTCAATTTCTTTTTTCACGTCTACGCTGCCTTCCTTGCCGTAGTAGATGTGCGGAGTGACGAAAATGAGCAATTGGCTTTTCGATTTGACTTTTTCGACGTTCCTGAAGAACCATCCGATAATGGGGAGGGAGCCGAGGAATGGAAATTCGCGGTAGACATCGTTTTCGCTTTCCTTGACCATGCCTCCAAGCACGATGGTTTCCCCGTCGAGCAGGCGAACCGAGGACTTCACGTAGCGTTTGTTCAGGGTGGGCGGCACTTCGGAACTGAACGATCCTTCGGGTTCCGAGAAGTCCGGCACGATTTCACAAGTGATTTCGCCTTCGCCGGTCACGTAGGGGGTCACTGTGATGTTCGAGTTCGCTTCGATTTTTTCGAACCGTTGCGTTGTCTTTGCGGTCACTGCGTCACCCTGGTTGTAGTCTACTTCGGAACTCAGCATGTAGTACTGGGTCTGGCCGATAGTGAGTACTGCGGTTTCGCCGTTGAGGGTTGCAATTTGCGAACGCGCCTTCACGTCGAGAATCTTTTCTTGCTCCATCGCCTGCAACTTGAGCACGAAGTCCTTGGGAATGGAGATTATGTCGCCGAGCCCGATGCCGTTGAACAGCCTCTGGACTTGTTTGTGGTTGAATGTCTGGTCGATGCTCGGGAATAGCGATTCGGAACCCTGCACCTTTGCCGCGTCGCCGAACAGCATGTTCATGCCGTGGCTGTGGCCCTTTTCAATATCCATGTCCACGACGAGCACTTCGATGAGAATCTGTGCTACAGGAAGGTCCATCTTGTCGACATATTGCGAAATAGCGTCGAGTACATCGTAACGGCCAACCGCCATCAGCGCATTCTGGGATTTTACGACCTGGATTTGCGTGTTCTTGGTGAGCGTGGTGGGCAGGAGCTTGATTACGTCTTCTGCCTTCAGGTGCTTGAGCTTGATCAGGAGCGAATTGTCGGCGGTCTGCATTTCGTGCGGACCGATGAAGTACACGCCGTCGCGAGTCCAGAAGGTATATGAAGTTCCGCGAAATAGGTACTTGAGGGCGTTCTCGACAGAGATTTTTTCGACGTGCGCCGATGCGTTGCCGTCGAGTTTGCCGTATACCATGGCGTTGATTTTAGTCTGGGCGAGGATTTCGCTGACTAGGTTTGAAAGCGGGGCTTCGATGGCGTCGATACTCAGGAGCGAATCGGCATACTTGACTTTGAACTTGCCCGAAGCTTCGCTCTTGCCGCCCATGGTCCAGGTCGCCTTGGTAATTACGAACGAGCCCTCTTCTTCGATGGCGTCGAGGTCCAGGCTGCGCGCGACATACTGCATGGCCTTACCGAATTCCATCTCGTTTATGAACAGCGTGACGGGTTTGGTGGAGTTCTGTTCCACGAACACGTTCTTGCCGGTGATTTCCATGACCTTGCGGATGAGTACGTTAAGGGGAGCGTCTTCCACATCGAGGGATAGCTTCTCGTTTTCCCACTTGACTTCGAATTTTTTCTCGGGCGGCTTCGGCTTCTCGGGCTCGGGGGGAACGGGCTTGAACACGTGGATTACCCCGTTGTCGATGCGGTATTCGTATCCGTTGCCGGTGAGTAGCACCTTGAGTGCGTCCTTGAGGGGCTGGTTGTTGAAGTTGACCGTCACGGGGCCCGAAACATCTTTTTCGAGGAAGAGGTTCAGCCCGTATTGTACCGCCATGCCCTGCAGCAAGTCGCGGATTTCGGTGTTCTTCACGTTCAGCTTTTTCACGACAAGAGAATCAGCGATCGGGAGCGCGGGGAGCTCCGGTTTTGCCGGCGCCTGTGCAAACGCTGTGACCGTGCAGAGTGCGATTCCCAAGATGAGTTTCAGTATGGTATTCATTATGCGACAACCTCCGAGGCGACCTCTGCCTCTGTCGTAAGTCCCAATGCGATTTTTTCGCGGCCGTCGTCAGCGAGGGTTTTCATCCCGAGTTCGATGGCTTTCTGTTTCAGTTCCGATACGGATTTGTGCGCGTGTATCATTTCGCGCAGGGGTTCGCCCAGTCGTAGAATTTCGTATAGCCCGAGACGCCCGTGGAATCCGCTTCCGCCGCAGTTCAGGCAGTTTCCGCCCTTTCCTCCGCACTTGGGGCAGGTCCTGCGGACAAGCCTTTGGGCTACGATGCAGTTCACTGCCGAAGCCACGAGGAACGGTTCGATGCCCATGTCTGTAAGGCGCACAATTGCCGATGCCGCATCGTTCGTGTGCAGCGTCGAGAACACGAGGTGCCCGGTCAAGGCTGCGCGGATGGCGAGTTCTGCGGTTTCGCTGTCTCGGATTTCGCCCACCATGATGACGTCCGGGTCCTGGCGAAGCAGCGTGCGGAGTGCGGCAGCGAACGTAAGGTCAATCTTCGGGTTTACCGCGGTCTGCGTGATGCCTTCGAGCTTGTACTCGATAGGTTCCTCGATTGTGGAGATGTTCAGTTCGGGCGAACGGATCATCTGCAGCAGCGTGTAGAGCGTCGTCGTCTTGCCCGAACCCGTGGGGCCCGTGATGAGGAACATCCCGTAGGGCTTGCGGATTTCGGCGTCTACCTGCGCGATATCCTTTTCTTGCATGCCGAGTGAGTCGAGCCTGTGGATAATCTGGCCCTTGTCGAGTAGGCGGAGCACCATCTTTTGCCCGTAGTCCGTGGGCAGTGCCGAGACGCGGATGTCGACCGCCTTGCTCCCGTCGTCAAAATGGATACGCCCGTCTTGCGGCCTGCGTTTTTCGGCGATGTCTATGTTCGCCATGATTTTCAGGCGCGAGGTAACCTCGGCGGCTTGGCGCACATGGAGCCTGCGGGCGAGGTGTAATACACCGTCTTTGCGAAAACGTACGTTGTAAGATCTTTCCCCCGGTTCAAAATGGATATCCGAGACGCCCGAATGCATGGCTTCCTGTATAATCTCGTCGACCAGGCGGATAACCGGTGATGAACCGGCCTGTTTGCCGCTGGCTTTGAATCGCGAATCCTTTTCTACGAACGTTGCAATCCATTCCAAGATGCTAGAGGATTCCGCTTCTACCGGCATGACCAGCATTCCCGAGGCCATCTGCAAGTCGGTAATCAGGTCGTAGTCGTAAATGTCGGGCATGGCGACCGAAAGCCGGTTGGCGGTCTCGTCCAGTGCGACCGGAAAAACGCAGTAGCGCTCCATGAGCTCGCGCGGGAGCGTGCGGAGACATTTCCCGGGAGGGGGTGTCTTGAGAACGAACGACATTATTCGGAATCAGTCGTGGAGTCGGCTGATGCCGAGTCTTTGGGAGTGAGGGTGAGGTTCAGGGTCCGGAGCATTAGCGATAACGAGGTGTCGGATACAGTTACGACATCTACGGTATCGGTGGGGATATAGTCCTTCTTGGTGACGATGACCTGGTTCACGTAGCTTTCGAGGGAAGGAAATATGACCTTTCCGGCGTCATTTGTCTTGAGCGTGCGCTCGGTTTCATCTTCCCCCGTAAGGGCGACATCGGCGCCTTCTATGGATTCTCCGGTGTAGCTGTCGCGTACGAGAATCGTATAGCGAACGGGAATCCTGTCGTTTTCGGCATTCTGGAGACATGCCGAAAGCAGGAGCATGGAGATGCAAAGAAAGAGCGTGTAGAGTGGTTTGGGCATGTTGGTCCCTCGGAATAAATCTTCTAATTTATAAGAAAGAATGAAAGCTTTTTACTGCGGTTGATCTTTCATTATGCAACGGAGATTGAGCTCGATTGTTTTCGATGTGTAATCAACATATATTGCGTGCTCCCAGAATGTTATTGAATTGGCTTGCTCCCCATTGTCATTGGTGAGCCACAATCCACTGTGAAATCCACTGAGATGCATATTGAAACCATTACGCTTGCCGCCCGCACCTGCATGGTCGCAATAGTCATCATGAACGACATCGGATCCCTCGTGAGTGAGCTTGTCCTCTGTCACAATCGTATTGCAGAAGAATACGTTGTCGTATGGGGTGTCTGATAAAGACTTTAGTGCGGAGAGCATTTTCATGGCATCGCTTGTGGTCGGAATACGCCATCCTACAGGGCACAGGCCCTGATATTCAAGTGAGTCATCAATTTGGAGCGTCCACTGATTAAATGAAATGTTGGTATACATGGCTTCGGCCCACGTATAAAGACATTCGTCGTCAATACCCTTTTTGCAGGTTATACCCTCTGTAGAATATTTTAGGTTTTCGGCCATCCAAATCTGTTCCCCAATCTTCATGACCTTGTAGGTTTTCATATCACGAGAATCGGTTATAGTAGAGTCCTCGCTGATTATAGTTGACAGATTAACGAAAGAACTGCTACTTTCCAAAATATTCTCGCTTGAAGAGAGTGTTTCTTGCTGTAAAGAAGACAGATTTTGTACTTCAGACGAGTTTTCTTGGGTATCCGCCGGACTTAAACTGGCTTCACCTCCGCATGCAACAAAACCCAGTGCAATTAGTGTTGCGATAAAATTTTTGTAAATGGACCTCATTTTTATTTCTGATTTCGTCATTTTGTTCACGGAAACGATGATGGTCTACGGGTGTTTGAACAGCCTGTGTTCGATGCTATTCGTATATGGTGTGTGTCGGGTGGGGCTCATCCATAAGGCAGCGGACTCGTTGCCTGAAGATGCCCTTGGTGGTTGTTGATGATTTTATTACGGGCCTCTCAGAGTAAGGGTGAAAATCTATTGTGACATTTCTGTCATTAGAAGCTTCTTCGAATGCTACATATATGGGTACTCCCCCCTCTTCAGGAAGAATGTTGAATCCATAGGTGTCCAAACCTGTATAACCAGCAGAAATCCAACTGGTTGATAGTAGTTTTACGGGGTCCTTGACGAGATTGAGCAAAACAGTCCATTCATCAAGAGTTGGAATGTGCCAGCCATTGGGGCAAGCGCCTTGGTGTGGAGGGGTCAAAGGATCATCTCTTCCCAGAATGGCATAACTATCTACATATTCGCAAGAAATGTTCAATGCTCCGGGCCAACTATATTCATTTCCGTATGTGGCATGTTTTAGGGAATCCCTCTCCACATATACGAATATATCATGGCATCCTTCTATGGGTTCTGTTGGAGCGTAACGCAAATTTTCCGCCATCCAAATCTGGTCACCTATTTCAGTGGTCTTGTATATTTCTCCATCGCGTTCATCAGTCAGGAGCCCTGTTTCGGGATTGTAGTTGGCGGCGTATTTGACAGATTCGCTGGATCCGGGCTCGGTTGTTGAACTGCTGGATGTACTTTCGGAACTGAAATTTTTGGCGTTTGAACTCTCCGCACTGGAGTTGGGATCCTTCTTTTGCGACGATGATGAGGAAATATTGCTAGAAGATTCCTCATCTACGGAACTTGAACTTTGGGTGGACGTGTCATCGACATGTGCCTGTGAGGGTGTATCGTCTCCGCAAGCATAAAAACAAAATGCAGCGGTTAAACCAGAAAGAAAAAGTGCGGTTCTCATGGGAACTCCTTTGTTTCTTGCAAATATATATTAAAAAGACAAACTAAATAACAAATTGATTTTCTTGTGGTCTCAATCGAATCAAAATATTTGTTGTAAGAAAAAAAAACGGGAAAAGTAACAAAAGTGAGCGTTTGAAAGAAATTTAGTTTGTTCTATGTTTTATTGCTCAGTTCAAAGGGTGGGTACAACGTTGTACAATAAAATTATTTTCTTCTGCCTTGCCTTGGCTACGCTTTCTTTTTCTGGTAATGGCGAAAATACTAATGCCTTCAATAAATATATGTCTCCAGAAGGGGGGGTAAACCCCATGTCGGGTACGGTTGCCTTGTCAAAGTCCTTGGCGAGCATATCTGCGGGCGAAGTATCGGTCAGTTTTGATTTGAGTTATTCGGGAAATATCTTTAAAGAAGTCAAAACAAAAAACGATCAGACAACTGTTGGAATTGTGGGGCTTGGCTGGACGTTTGGTCGTGCCAGGATTGTCAGCGATACTCGAGGAACTAGTTATCTTGGCGATGATCAATACTATTTGATGCTCTCTTCTGGAGGCCGTTTCAAAATATTCCAAGACGCTTCAAAAGGAGATAAGTGGTGGGTAGAAGGCAATCCCTATTTGAAGGTGGAACGAGTTGTCGAATCAACCGACATGACGGGGCGTGGAGATAGGATTTCTTATGTTAAGGGTTGGAAAATCATTGATACGAAGGGGATTACCCATTATTATGGGGATCTAGATGAAACAGCGAACCCTTTCTTCACTAAACCAGAAAGGAATGCGACGGAGTATGACCTTTTTTGGCCTTTGAGAACAAAAGATACGTTAGGATTAGGCTTGGTGGGAAAGGCTGTTGATGGAACACCTTATTTGTATCCTACTGTTTGGAATGTGAGCAAGGAAATTGATATTAAACAGCATGCTCTTTTTTATACATACGAACAGTTCAATGAAAAACTTTCCGGCGATTTTGAAAAATTGGGAACATGGAATTCTGGCGATTCCGCAAAATATACAAAAGAGTCTTACTTAACAATGGTGCACTCGTCTGAAGGCGATACATTGAAATTTGAATACGGAAACAAGGGTGAGGGTGAATTCTTTGGTGAATTCATGGATACGGAGGGAAAGTTTGAAGCCATCGGAGATACGACGGCAGATATGTTTATTGAGAAGGTGAACAGAAAATATCTTTCCAGGATTGAAATCTTTGGACGGAAAGGTAGGTTGGGCGCTGTAGAATTGTGTTATACAGCATTGTCGCCTTTGTTTGTAGAAGAAAGGCTTTTGTCTCAAAACAGTTATTTTGTTGATCTGTTGAAAGAAACTATAAAGGAGTATAATAAAAGCCACGTCAAGAGGCTTCTTTCTGAAATCCATTATTTTAATAGAAGTGGAGAAGAAACTGATTACGAATACTATGATTATTACGATGGTACGGAAAAAGAAGTACCAAACGAGGTGCATCCGGTTGGTGCTCTTTATCGTATAAAGGGAAAGGAATGCGGTTGGGTGGAATATACCTATGCCGAGAGTAATCTCGGAAATGGATATTCTGAAATTTTGAATGCGAAAAAAATATTCGGGAAAGGGTTTCTTGAAGATGGAACGCCATATATAGTAGGAAATCGTGGTGCTGGGACAGTCGTCTTATTTCACCGGATTAACGGCAATTGGAAGGAAGTCGCCACAATAAAAACAAACGATGTCGATGAAGATGGTGATATTGTTCTGGGTGATGCGGGATGGTTCCTTATCAAGGACAATTATGAGGATACATTGAAAAATGCGATGGTTTACCAATGGAATGGTAAGGACTGGGAAAACGTGTATACCGATATCGTAAATAATCCTGAAAGAGAATTTTTTACGAATCCATTTGGAGATGTTAAGGCGATGAATATCTTCGCTGGTCCCGATTATGTTGTTGAAACCCATATAGAGGGTAATCAATTTGGTTCTAATGCATCGGTGAAAGTTATTTGGTCCAAGTGGGGTGATACTTTAGAAGTTGGGAAAGGTTTTTCTGATGCCGTGGTGGATAAAAACGGAATTGTTGTTATTCCTCAAAAAAATCATATGCTCATTCAACTTTATAGTACGGATGATTACAATACTGTGAGGGTTTATGTCTATACATTCGATAGCAAGGGCGGTCTGCAAAAAACTCAAAGCGAAGAAGACTTGCAAGACTTGGATAACGGGAATACGTATATGTTGGGCGAAGATCACTTTGTTGAAATTGCGGAACCCGATGATGTATGGTGGGATGCTGATTCTCGTTTCAGGGCTTGGGTTTGGACGGGTTCTGGATGGTCGGAAGTATACAAGGACATCTTTGCGAATGATGGACTATATACGGCCATGGATTTGCCTGCCCATGGAAGGAATTATTATGCCGTGCGCCATCACGCAAACAGGTATATGACAAACTTTTGGTGGGATGGTGAAAAATGGGATATTCCTGAAGGGCAAAATAGGGTTCAATTTCAGGATTACGCCTGGTTTTCTGATGCCTGGAAATGGACCGGCTTTAGCGGAAGCGATTTTTTTGTTGCAGGACAGGCTCGGTTGGATTATGGATTTTGGGATGGTCTACACGTAATAAAAAATGTTTACTTACATCATTATTATTACAAAGATGGAAATTGGAAATACAGAAATATAGGCAAAAATGGTGATGACGAGAACGAAAAAGATGTTATTACGGGAAGGGATTGGTTTGTAGAAAAGGCTACGAGGTTGGTCAAAATTTGGTATAACGGAGTGTGGAATACTTCCACATTGCGGGGCGCTATGAAAGATGCTTACTCGCTTGGTGAGGATGCTTTTGCCGTTCCTTCTTTCAATAATACAACCGAAATTTATTACAAGGTAGATGGTTCTTTTGACGGTACTTACAAATCGTACCATGTGTCGAGGAAAAAAATATTCGAGCCTGTTGTAGACAAAACGATAGAATATCTTTACACGTTTGGCCTTAATGATGGTGTTGCGTATGACGAAGCGAATAATACTCCATTATACAAAAATATGACTGTCACTCTTCCTGCCGGGCAAGGAACGGTAGAAACAGAATTGTGTAGTGGAGAATACGGAGGAGAATATAATGTCGGCTTGGGATCGGCCTGCACCGAAACGCAACGCGGTCGCTCGAATTCTGGGGGACCGGGCAAAACGGCTCTCGTTTCAAGAAAGCAAACGTATTACGAACGGTATCGAAATCCGAGTTGGCCGACTGGTATTTATCAGGACCGAATCAAAAAAGAAGTGGCCTTTAGCGGAAATGTGAAAACCGTAACGGATTATACATATTCGGAAAAAAATGGGCAGGTGGTTTCGATAAAGAAAAAAATAGGTTCGAAATCGACAGAGGAAGTCATCAAGTATGTAGTTGATTTGTTGGCGCCAACTTCTGATTTGGCGAAAACTCTTGAAACGGAGAATCGAATAGAAGCTGTTGCGGGAGGATACTCTTGTATCAAGGATTGTTCTACAGGGCGGATTATCTCGGCCAATGCTAATGGATGGGAGAAAAAAGATGAAATCTACAAGTCTGTGTCGACGTGGAGCTTGGCTCCAAAGGACTCTGTGACGCAAAAAAATGTAGATTATATGATTCAATTCATAGCAATGAACGGGGATGCTGGGGTTGACCGAAACTGGAATCGTTCTTCGTATAATTCGGCGTATGTTGATGGTTCCTTGGTTGAAACAACCGAAGGCCCCAACCATGTAAAAATAACCTCCTTTAAAGATGTTAAAACGGAACGCGTGTATGGGACCGCAGCCAATTGTGGTGCTGGCGAAGGACTGATGTTGTCTGGTGAATATTGTGGTCCGATTAACGATGTTGAGTGGCGAGGCTGTATTGGCAGTGATACGAGTGAGGTCACTGGCTATGCGATAAATGGAAACACCGGAATGCAGTATGGTCGATTCTCGAAAAAGGTGTTGAAGTTGTTGCGATCAGGTTCTCTTTCGGCAACAATCAAGACACCTGTGAAAAAAAAGTATAGAATTAGTGCCTGGGTTCAAACGTCGGATTTTGATTCTGTTACGGTGACAGCTAAGCTTGGTTCACAGGTATTTGAAAAGAACGTGCTTACAAACGGGTCTTGGCAGATGATTGTGTTCGAAACACCTAAATTGCAATCAACCAGTCCTGCAAAGTTTGTTTTGGAAACCTCCGCCCCCTCGGGAATCCATTTGCAAGATATTCGAGTCCTTCCGAATGATGCTACATCATCTGCCCTTTTCTGGAATGATTATTGGGATAAGGTGCAAACGACTGTTGATAATCGCGGTGTCGGTTCGTATGTTGCTTTTGATCATTTGGGTCGGGAGAATGAATCTTATGCCGAAACGGATGGTGGGAATGTCTACCTTGCTACTCGCCAAACGTTTGTCGACGGCCTCTGCGCAATTTCCAAGGACGACCAAGATAAACTCCAGTCGATAAAGGTTAATGGGACTGTTTACGAGAATCCGGCCTCGCATAGGACGTTCTCTTTGAATGAGCTTGATTTTGATGTAGATTTGGTTCCTCCGAATAGAGAAACGAAGATGAGGTATTCTCTAGTGAAAGGAACTGAATCGGAATGGAATGGTCGAGAGCTGCGAGACTGGAATTCTGCGTGTTGTAGCGGCTTGAAAAAAATTATGGTGGATTTTTCCGAGTCTCATGTGTGGACGCTGTTTGTCGATGTCGCCCCTTATGATGATTCAAAAATACATGGAGATTATGCATTCCAATTTAATATGAAGGAAAATGATTGGGTTGCTTATGGTCAAATTGATGGATTTGCAGATGGAAAGAATCCTTTGTTCATGAACCCGTACGATTCTCAGTATGTCGCATATCTTGATAAGGGGAAAAATACTGTTTATAGGTCCATTTTCAGCCAAGGCAGTTGGAATGTAAGTGCGAATGCCTTGATTAACGAAAGTGCTGAAACTTATGCCATAGCTTCGAAAAAAGAAGTAACGAGTTCCGCTTATTATGTGAGCTTTATCCCGCGGGTGAACAATGCCGGCAATGATGATATCAAGATGGCTTATCCAAAGACCTTTGGAAAACCGATAGATGAAACAACATTCACGTATATGGATTTGCAAGACGAAAGTTTCCGTGCAGATGAATTGAAGGTTGCTATGGATGGTGATTCCCCTGCAATCCTCTATCGTACGGAGGCATTGAAAAAAGACAGTTTAGGAAAGACGTTTCTTTATACCGACGACAAATTATATAGTAAAAAATGGAATGCTTCTCTGAATAAATGGGAAAAATTGGGTTCTACGCCTATTTTCGATAGGGATACTTTGAATGCCACTGTTTCGGGAACGGATACTACCATCAAGATGATTCATGGAAACGTTATCGGGTACTTGGACGGAGTTGTTTGCGATTACAACAACAGGAATGCCGATTTTGTTTCCGGACCGAACGGCAAATTGTATGCTGCTTATATCGGAAATGTCAAAAATTTTGAGAAAAGAACGGTAATTTTGAATGAAGGCGATTCCATTATAGGAAAAGCGGGCCCGGCATATGTCGTAATTAAACGCTTGTACGATGCGTCGGAATCACCCTTGGACAAGTCAATCTGGGCCGGCCCGAGCCAGTATTCTGGACACCCCCGTTACGAAGGTGATATTCTCTCTTGGAATGGAACGAATCTGCATGCGGTGAAAGAAGTTCAATCTGTAAAACTTGCATATGGCGGAAACAGCTTGTTCCTTGCTGTTGTCTACAGAACTCATCCTGAAGGGCTCGAATTGGAAAATCAGAGCGAAAATGCGTATGTCGACGAAAGTGAACATGCCCTCACTGTATTCAAGGGAACGTATGAGAGTAATGTGAATGCAGATGGTGTCGTATATAGCAAATATTTGCGCTGGACTGCTCTCGAGGATAATTCGATTGTTGTAGCAAAAGATGGCAATATACTTGACGACGAACGTAAAAGGGTGATTTATGTAAAACCGAACGATGCTTTTGATATGGAAGTCCGAGGGAATGTTCCGTATATATTATTCCGGAATAGTGACAACAACGATAAAATATCTGTTATAAAATATGCTGATAACAAATGGAGTTCCATTGGCAATCCCGCTTTTGCGTACCCGGTTCAATCAATCAAATCAGCTGATTTGGCGGTAAAATCGGATGGTAGTCCTTATGTCGTTTTTAAGCAGGGACTCGAGAAGGGCTTTGCCAAGCGCAATGATAGACTTGTCGCAATGCGCTATAGCGCTACCAATGCCGTAGATTTGACTATATCTGCATTGGATTTAGGGACGGACTCGCTTAATACAGCATGCGCCTTTAGGCAGTATATTTTGAATTACGTAATCAATGCAGGCAACCTTGATACAATTTCCATCAAGCCGACGTTGAGAGCGCCGTCAAAAGTTGCTCGTATGGATATTTACGTCAACGGACATTTTGTACAGAGTCGCACAAAAAATTCTACGGCGTATTCAAGGGTGGGGCTTAAAGAAAAAGTGAACATGATTGAATTGCGTGTCGTTGGGACCGATAGTTCGGATTTGTCTTACAATTTCAATGTGTACAGGAAACCGAAACTTAATACTGGGCTTATGTTTGCAGGGAATGCCGATGCTGCTTGGGGAGTAGATAGTGGAAATGTTGTCATTATCGATCCGACGCCGCTGTTGCCGCCTCGTACTCCTTCTGGAGGGGGGCTGCCGACAAAACCAGATTCAACACCGGATACGGCGAAATTTTTTGTTGATGTGGGGGCCGATTGGGATATACATCTAATCGATACATTGGAAAATAAGGATACGACCCTTAGAGGGGGCGATTCTATTTCCTTTGTAAATTGGCCGTTACCGGACATTTTCTTGACAAATAGTGATAGTGATACGGTATTCGTCAATATACGCATACGTCCTGATACCATTCCACCAAGAATGTTCTTTAGTAGTTCTAGTGTAAATTTGAGTTCTTCAAGTATTAACTTGTTATCGTCTTCTAGTGATGAGGATATCTATCAGATCTATTTCAGCTCATCTTCGTGCGATGACTGCATTTATTCGTCTAGCAGTAATCTTGATGATTACAGTTCTTCGAGTTCTAGCGGGGAATATTCTTCAAGTTCGTCGTCTGGATATTCTTGCAGCTCCAGCACATTCTTGGATTCGCTGTCAGCAAATGTGCCTGTAGAGGTAATGAATGCGGTCAATTCAAAATTCCAAATTTCGGGCGACATGCGAATCAGCGACTGGGTCTCCGTTTACGGTACTCTCTGGGCCGGAAACAGAGCGGAAATAGGCGTCGATGCCGAGGTCCTTGACGAAATTGTTTCCGGAGGAGATGTGACGCTGGCGAACCGATCGAAGGTGAAACGCGTGCGGCTGGCCGGAAACCTGCATGCTCAGCAAGATGCGTTGCATGGTGAGGTTGTTGTCGATAACGGAGTTTCCGTAGCTCCGCTGCCTCAAATTTCGTTTACCACCGGTACATCGGATGTTATCGTCGCAAGAGAGCAGACTGCTGTTGTTTCTCCCGGAGCGTATCGGAATCTGATAGCCCATGAAAAGGCTAAGTTGCAATTTGCTGCAGGTGACTACTACTTCGATTCCTTCTGGATTGACCCGCATGTTGAATTTGAATTTGCTGCGGGGACAAGAGTTTGGGTCGCGAATGGATTCAATGTGGCTTCTTTCTGTCGGGTTACACATGAAGGCGGCGCAGGAGATTTGTTTGTTTATATCGGAGCCAGCGGGTATGTATCCATCGGTAACAATGTGCAGATGCAGGCTGTAATCTATGCACCGCGGGCATCCGTGCAGGTCTTTGACCATACGATACTTGAAGGTGCTGTATGGGCTGAAAATTTGAATGTTGAACCGCATAGCGTCTTGAAGTAAGGGAGGATGAAACAATGAATACGAATATCAAGTTTTTCTTTGTCGCAATTTCCCTTTTCTGTGCATCTGCTGTTTTTGCGGCTAACGAACTGGAACAAATCTCAGCAGAGCGTTATAGCGATCATGCAATTCATTATGGTTTACCCGGATGGGAAACGAACTTGATAAACGAAGGCGAACTTCCACAGGAAGGGAACTTTTTGCATATTTCGCTTAAGAATCCCCTTTACCCTTCGATAAAGATGAAATTTGCCGGTGATGAATACAACGAGATTACGATTGCCAGTAGTGGTCGTATATATCTAGGAAGTATTCCCGATGGATTTGATATGTCCGACGAGGCGAGGGGACGTTTTCCTTATGTGGAGTTTACAAGGAAACAATTGCTCCCTGTAAAAGATTCTACGTCGATTCCGGTTCGATGGAATCCCTTCATTCCGGACCAGAAATATGCCGTTGTGGAGGTTGGCCCGTTCATAACGGAAGGAAACCTTTATCCCATGTCGTATCAGGTATTCTTCTATTCAGATGGAGAAATTCAGTGCCAGCCGTGGATACATAGGAATAAAGTTGCAGCTTACTCGTATAGTGGTCAATATATGAGCTCTCCGTTGGGAGAATTGCGTAGTAAGCAGGTGTTGATACCTGTCCTCTATAATGGAGGACATGCAATGGAGGCCGATTACGGAAAGTTGACGGATACGCACGAAGAATATATAGTGTCCTCGGGAAAATTGCGTCCCGGATGGATTGCGAAGTCGTTTAACAATAAGCAAACCGTTATAACTTCTTCGGAAAATGGTATTGATGTCAATTTTGGAACGGAATTGGCTGCTGGAGGACTTTTCGCATATGACCACTCTCGCGAACACCCCGTTGTCGGCGGGTTTTCTTATGTGACTGTAGAAGCGTATTCACTATCTTACGGATATGGATTGAACGCCGAAAATGCCGTTCCGGTTTTTTTCTGGTATTTCGGGAAGGATTCCAGCGATTTGATAGAGAACGCTCATGAAGCGAATTATCCTTATTTCGTAGACGGATTTGAATTGCGACAAGAAGAGTGCGGGAATGATTGTAACAAAAGACTGAACAAGACCAGCAAAAGTTCTGTTATCTGGGCGGCAGCCTATATGGATTCTTGGAAAACGGTGAATGGTGACGTCGACAAAACCAAAGCCGTTGCGTTTAAATTCCAAACGAAAAATTATCCGAAAGGTAGAGCCATTCAGATTCGGAATGTCGGTTTTGGCCTAATTCAGCCCCGTTCTGCACAGTTCTTTCCGCCTTTAACCTACAAATTGACATTTGAGTCAAATGGGTCGGGCTATATGAAGGGGCTGAATTTTAATGGCAATGCTCCATATGATTTTGTTGAAGGTTCGAGCCTGCTTGCCAAGATTATTCCGGCTCCAGGAGACTCTATAGAAGAAGTTTCCATAAATGAACAGCTGGTTTTCAAATTAGACGGTAGTTATACGGTGTTTCCGTATGCTTCTGCAAATGACGACGGGAGCGTTGATATCAGTTTGCCAGAATGGCCGGGGGATGCTCGTGTGGTGGCTAAGTTTAAAAAATGCGAAACACGTAAATTGCCTGCGGTCGAACCGTCTTATGTGAAGACTGAAGTATTCCTTGATCCGACAACGACCTCCCGAAAAATAGAGTCGTACTCGGTAAAGGACGGACTCGGACGAATTGTCCAGACGCAGACGCTCTTAGGGAATGATTCGTTCTCGGTTAGTGCGACGTATCTTGACGACTTCGGGAAAACCGAATTCGCCCCGATGCCTTATATCTCGAAAAAGCAGAATTTCGCTTACGAAGACATGTACTGCAAGCAATGCATCGCAAAATCATCCCAGTATCATGATGGCTCGGACAATCTCGAACGGCAGTTCGCCTTTAATATTCCCTATGCCAAGGAAGATTACCATTATGGAGACGATAATGGTGTGAGTAAGGAGATTGCGGGCGTTGCCGAAGCCTCGTTTGAAAAGTGGCCGACTTCGGCTAAACAGTGGACAATTCCGTTGGCAACATCAGACATGTCGAATTTCCTTCCCGAAGAACAGCTTGAGGATGCGGACGATAATCTGACTAACATATACCACGCTGCAAAGAAGACTATTGTTGACGAAGACGACAGTGTTGCTCATTGGACTGAATATAACTTTAAGTTGGTCGTTAACCGTTCTGCCGAGGGTGTTTTTACGCAACAGATTTTCGATGCTGCTGGCAATATCTTGTATGCCTGGTCGAAATCGGGAGAACATACCGTCATTTCTAGGACTAACTATAACGCCGATAACCAGGTTACGTCAACGGACATCTCGGTGGATAATGGACCGTTTAAATTGGCTACGACTTATGTCTATGACAATGCCGGACGAATCAATTCCGTTACCACCCCGGACAAGGGTACTGTGGAGAGTGTATACAATTCCGACGACAAGTTGCGCTTTACTCGAGTCGCCCGTCAACTCTCGCTTGGTCAGAACTCGGAAATTGGCGGAAATTATTTCTCGGTGTTAGAATATGATGGCTTTGGACGCTTGAAGCGGACCGGCGAAGTCCGCGGAGGGCATTCTTTTGACGATCCCGATACTCCCGTTGATGATAACAAATTATATATTTCTACAGAGAGTTTTTACGGAAAGCCTTCGATGGAAGACCTTTTGTCAACAGGCGTAACTGCAGATGAGAACTTGCTACAGGGCATCCTCGACGAAATGAAGGGGGTGCTTGAAAACGATGTGGGGGCGGTTGCTGCCTACGATGGCAGCCGAACTCGTTCTGACGACGCTATCAAGGCGAACAGCTTGAAGATGTCCTCGTACAATCGGTTGGGTCAGAAAATTAGGCAGTGGACAATCTACGGGCTTGCGGGTGCTCCTGCGACGAGGATATCGTACAGCTATAACGTTTCCGGGGAACTGGCATCCACGGAAACGGCCGAGTGGAAGGATGGCTCTTGGTCGCCCGTTTCTGCGCTCGCATATTCCTACGACCCGCATGGCCGCCTGAAAGCGGTACTTGAGAATGGTGATAGCCTTATGCGCATAGACCGTACGACGAGTGGGACCTTGTCGAAAAAAGCCTATTTCGACAAGGGAGCGCACGTTTACGACATGACATATGGGACGGACATTTATGGTCGTACGACCCATTTGGACTATAAGGATGCGAACGGCAAAATTCTTTACTCCGAAATAGCGACTTACCCCTCCGTTGTCACGGGACGGCTTTCTTCGGCGGAACACATCTGGGATGGCCGCAGTTCTAGCGAGACGTTCTCTTACGACAAACTGGGCCGCCTGACAGGTTTTAGGTCCGATAATGGCCTTATTGGAGAAGGCTCGTATACCTACGACGCTCTCGGCAGGTTGCTGTCCAAGAGCGAGGGGGCTGTTGGCAAGGATACGACAATTAATTACGTTTATGGCGACGCTGCGTTCAAACCACTTGAAATGAATATAGCCTATACTGGTGCTGCGGCATACTATGCCTACGATGCCTCGGGCAATGTGTGGCTTGATAGACACTCCGGTAACGCTTATACGTTGAATGCCTTTGGACTTCCCGACAAGGTGCGCAAACTTGAGGGCTGCACTGCGGATGTTTCGTTTGACGATGTAAATAGTGATGCCATACTCGACTGCGAAGTTGGTCGCACGGAGATGGCCTACGATGAAGGTGGAAAGCGCATATGGACTGACTTCAGGGTGGGCGCACCCGCATACAGGAGAAAGGTGTCTTATCCTGGATTCGGCGAGTATACTCTCCTGAGCAACCATCCTTCTGATGCGTTGGAACTCACTCGCATTGATCTCCTCGGTGGCGGATTTCGTGCGGGATTAACCGGTGTCGCGCAATTCCCTGTGAAAGATTTACAGGGTAGCGTGCGCGGCTATGCGGGAAGCGATGGACTTACGAGTGCCTTCGGATACCGCCCCTACGGGACCTCGGTAGATCTCGCCGTATCTTTCCCGGCTGGCGACGAACGCTGGCAATCGAAGGAGTTCGACGGCGAACATGAAAAGTACTATTTCGGAGCCCGCTTCTACGATCCGTTCTTCGGTTTGTGGATTTCTCCCGATCCTGCGGGACAATTTGCGAACCCGTACAGTTATGGCGG
>CACXXH010000032.1 GCA_902771595.1 Fibrobacter succinogenes
GCCGCTGCCGGTGACAAGTTCGATGCCGAAAACTCCAACCCGATTACCTACCTCCTTGCGCAGAAGCGTCTTCTTGCCAAGAACGGTGGCGGTCGCGGTTTCCTTTGCGTCATGGGCTCCGATGCCTATGAAGCCTTTATCCAGAACAAGGCCGTGAAGGAATACATGGACAATCGCCGCATGAACTTCGGCGAAATCGAACCGGGCGAGATGGACACCGACTACGTGACCCGCATGGCTCACATCCTCGGCATGGACATCGTCACCTATGACGATTTCTTCTACTCCGAATCGGAGAAGAAGGATATCGAGATGTATCCGAAGGACAAGATCACCCTTATCGGTGCCGGTGCTGGTTTCAAGATGCACTACGGTGCAATCGCCGACGGCACTGACGGTTCGCTGAACGTGTGCCAGTCCTACGCTTACACCTGGATCAAGGACGGCAAGTCCAAGATTCTCGAAGAAGAATCTTGCCCGCTGTTTGTCCCGCAGGTCGGCGGCGGCATCATCTCCCGCAAGGTGGTGTAAGGATTGCCGATGTCTTTCAAGGATGACCTCATGCAAGATCTCGACAGTTCGTTCTTTAACGAGAACGAATTTGGCGAGATTGTAACCCTGATTCGCGGTGGTAACAGCTTCCAGATGAAGGGCTTGTTTGATGCACCAGAGGTCGCCAATGAAAGCGTTGGTGAAGTTTCCGCGATTGCCCATGCGCCACGTCTCTTTGTGCGAATTTCGGACCTTCCTGGTTCGAAGCCGCGCAAGGGCGACGTGTTTACGCTTGGCTCTACGCCGTTTCATCCTGCGATGAAACTTACTGCTATTGATTTTGTGAGCGAAAAAGACGGGGTTGTCGTTTACAGCCTGGAGGAATCCAAATGAGTGTGACGCCAAGGACATTGAATTGCATCAAGGCTTTCCGTCATGCCGTGGTAGATTCTCTCAAGACGGCGAATCTGCCCGGAATAGGCCAGAATGTTTCCGCTTCTCGCGAAATGAAGGCCTGGCCGGATGAGGAATCATTCATCATAGTCAATGTTCCTGACATTGATTTTGATGACAAGAACACCAGTCCCCGTTTTTATTTCTGTAAATCGGAACTACGCATCGACATCTATTCCCGCTGTTTTTTGAGTGGCGAAAACAATGTCGAAGGCGTGGATTCGATTGCTGACTTGAATGATTTTCTTGACGACACCATGCACGCCGTCGCTGCGGTCATAGAGCCCTGCCCGTATTGGAAGGGACCCTACAATGGACTTGTGAGCAGGTGTGTGTTGCGTTCTTACGTGAATAATCTTTCTGTGCGTTCGGATACTACTAGAGGTGCTGCGACGATTACTTTTGAAGTTTCGTTTACGGCCAAGATAGACAGGACTGCGGCGACTAAAGATTGGTTGCGTGCGAACAATACGATTCAAACTGGTAGTCAGTCAATTGATTTTACAACTGAGCTGAGACCTGGTAATCAGGCCGAAGCCGAAACAGCGGATATTTCCGCAGGGAACTAAGAAATGAGTATTTCTTTTGATACGATTCCTGCTGATAGTCTATACCCGATTTTTGCGACGGAATTTGGCGGCTCCATGTCCGCAAAGTCCGGCCCGATGCCGTGGAAAAATTTGATTATCGGCCAACCGCTTCGCTCCAAGATGAGCGAAAACGGCTCCCTTACCCTTATTACCAGCGATGAACAGGCTGATGCTTTGTTTGGTTCTGGCTCTCAGCTCGCCTTGATGATCAGGGCGTTCCGCAAGAATACGAAATCGAGCGAACTTTGGGCGCTCCCCGTCGCCGATGATGCTACGGCCGATGCCGCTGCCGGAACGCTGACCTTTACGGTAGCCGGTAGCGAAACTCGGGCAAAGTATTCCTTTGCTCTCTCCGAATATACTGCCGCTGCAGATAAGACCGTAACTCTCACGATTGGTTCTGCAGAATATGTCGCGGAAATCGGCACAAGCGATACTACTATCGCCGACGTTCTCGACAAGATTGTGTCCGCTGCTTCCGCCGATACGAAGTTCGCTGTGAAGGCAGATGCTGTTGGTGGAAAGTTGGTTATCGAAGCCAAGGACGTTGGCGAAGATTCTACAACGATTACTCTCGCGACTACTGCGACGCTTACTATCGGCACCAAGGTTTCTGACATCTTGCTTACCGCCGGCGGCGCTGTTCGCCTGATGATTTCCGGACAGCCTTGCCCGGTGAATGTCTCTGCAGGTGATTCCGCCGCAGATGTTGCCACGAAGGCTGCTGCGGCCATCAACGCGAAAACCAGTCTGCCTGTTACGGCTTCCGCTTCGAGCGGCATCGTGACGCTCACGGCAAAAAACAAAGGTGCATACGGCAACGGTATCGACGTTCGCTGGAACCATAACCAGGGTGAAGTTCTCCCGGATGGCTTGAGCGTGACCCTGTCTGCAATGGCAAATGGCGGCGCTGACCCGCTTTTCGAGGATGCCCACGTCAAAGAAACCTGCGCCGGCAACTGGTTCAACATGATTGTCATCGGTTCTGCCGACAATGACAACATCAACTACATCAAGGAAATGCTTGATGAACGCTGGACCGCGATTGTGCAGCAGACTGGCGTGATGTGCTTTAGTCTAAACGGTGGTGCCGAAACTGATTACACGGACAAGGCCAACGCGCTAAATTCCCAGGAAATTGTCCTTGCTGCATTGCCGAAGTCTCCGACGTCTGGTGCCGAAAAGGCGTCTGCACTCTTCGGCTGTGTCGCTCCGAAGGCTCTGAACGATCCGGCAAAGCCTTTGCACAATTATTCTGTCGCTGGCGTTGTTGCTCCGCGTCGCGATGACCGCGAGGACTTTAACGGCAACAACCGCCTTCTCAAGTCTGGCTGTGCCCTGATGGTCGCTGCGGAAGATGGCAGTGTGTTCACCAGCCGTATTGTAACGACTTACAAACGTAATGCGCAGGGTGTCCAGGATAAGAGCTACATGCAGCTCGAAACTGTTTTTACTCTTAGCTACTTGCGCTGGGACTGGAACAACTATCTTGCTCTGAAATACCCGCAAGCAAAACTTGCCCCGGATGGAAGCAAGTTTGGCAAGGGCCAGCAGGTAATGACCCCTTCTCTCGGTAAGGCTGAGCTCATCAAATGTTACAAGGTCTGGGAAGAGAAGGGTCTCGTTTACGACAGTGCGGGTTTTGCCGAAAATGTCGTCGTCGAGCTTGATCCTGAGAATGAATATGCGATGAATTTCTTGATTCCGGCACACCTGATCAAGCAGTTCTTTATTTCGAAATCCAAAATTGTTCATGACTAAGGAGGATTACGATGGACGAAATTGAAGTTGTTGGCGGAGAGTACGAATTCAAGATAAATGGTTTCATTTATAACTTGAAGGGGCATCCGAACATTGAATATGGCGGCAAGCATTATGAAACGCTTGTCGGTCCTGGCGGTGTTGTCGTCGGCTACAAGTGCGTGGGTGAAAGCCCGAGCAAGATTTCTGTCACCTTGACTGATACGAGCGACCTTGACATTGTTGAGCTCCAGCAAACCAAGAATGCTACGATCACGCTCAAGAAACCGAACGGCAAGACTTTCGTTATGGAAGGTGCTAGTTGCAGCGCCCCCATTACCGAGTCTTGCGAAGAAGGCGAAGTGACGGTTGAGTTCTCCGGTAAGCCGGCAGATGACCAAAAATCGTAGATTCCGTGTCCTATCTACGAAACCTCCGCACTTCCGGCTGAAGCGGCGTGGCCCCACTTGATTGTGTGGGCCTGCCGTCCGGGATCGACACCTGGATGCGGCTTATTTTTTTTCACAATCCATTAAAGGAGTAAAAATATGGAATACAAACTGATTACGCCGATTGCCAAAGCGGACGGCACTAAAATTGAAACTGTGACCGTGAAGGAGTCTTATACGGGTCAAGACCTCAAAATTATCGGAAACAGTGGCAGTAAGGGTGATGGAGACGCCTTGATTGCTCTTGTTGCGTGCGCTACCGGTCTTTCTACTTCGGTCGTCCTCAATATGAACGCCCGCGATGTGAGGGCTGTTGGCGAAATTGCTCGCCCTTTCTTAGCGGGTGGAGAAAGTTAGGGGTAGGATTTGATGAAAAAGGCCGGTGGCGAGACGCTTGCTATGACGAAGGGTTTACGGCGATTGCGGGTGTATTTCACTGGTCGTATGATCAAATAATGGCTCTTGATGCTGAAAAATTCGAATATAGCTTAAACGCAGCTTTGAAATACGTAAAATGGACGAATCCCAAAAAGTGATTCTTATGGATCACTTTTTTTTAGTCTAATTTGGAATAATGGTTAACATAAATTTTTGCAATTTAGGTGAAAATTGACATTGAATTAATGTATATTATAGGTATGGAAAAATGGAATGACATTGATTTTAGGTTTGTCCCCGAGTCTGTTGTTTTGGGGATGGCTCTTCCGTTTTTCCTGTTCTGGTTAGGAATTATTATATCTGCATTTTGGGGTGGCGTTATTACAAAATTGGGATGCCTGGTCCCTTTTTATGTGTATATGGTTATTCTGAATTTCTATTTAGACAATTCGTCTGACTTTGTAAAAAATGAAGATGGTCGAAAAATGGGAAAGTCTATTTCCTCACTTAGGACAATTTCTTATGTTTTTGCTTTTTTGTCTTCTATCGCTTTGGCCTTTTGTGTGGATCGAGAGTCAATTTTTTACGTTCAATCTTGTGTTGCTCTTGTAAATATTTTTATTTCGATACCTGTTCTTGTTCTATCTTGTAGCGATCATGAATCAAGATATGCAGGTCCTTTTCTGTACTAAAAAGATGTTCCTTAAATAATCGTTTAATTGTGGCCATGGTTTATATTTAAGCCATGGCTAGTTTGTTAGTTGATATTGGTTTTAAGGATGTTTACGGTACTCTAAACAATGTTTTGGGTAGTGTAAAAAAATTGAATGGCGGTATTAAAGACGTTGTTTCAGGAACCAAGGAATTGAACAAACAGCTTTCTATGGCTGAAAAAGGTAACAAACTTTTTAAGGATGTGCAAAAATTAGCTTCGTATTCTACGATTATTGGAAATTTTTCTAATGGAATAAAGTCAATAGTTAATTTTGGCAAAAGAGGGTACGAGGGTGTAAAAAATATCGCATTGGAAGGCGATAGAATTTATAAAACATCAAAACTTGTAGGAATGTCGGTTCGCGAATACCAGGCGTTTAGTAGTGCGGCTAGACATTCTGGAATGCAAATTAGCGAAATGGATAGCGCTTTGCGCAAGTTTAATGTAAATCTTGGAAAAGCAAAGTCCGGAGATAAGACCGCGTCCAAGATGTTTGACTCTCTTCTTCCGAAGGGAATGAAAATATCTGATTATAAAAATCAAGGCGAACTGATTTCCACTATTGCAAGTGGTTACTCCAAACTTGGTGATGCTGCACAAAAAGCTTTTGTCGTTCAAGAACTCTTTGGTAGAGGAGGCGCTAAATTTGGCACGCTTCTTGAAGAGGGAGGGCAAGGTGTAAAAAAACTGCTTGGCGATTACAATGCCAGCGGTGCTGGATATTCGGAAAAGGGAGCGATACTTGCACAGGAATTTAATGATGAGCTGCAAACAACTGGAGAATTGTTAAATCAATTCAAAATTTCTGTTTCCGAAGATTTATTTCCTACGTTCATTGATTTTTTTAGAACTATTCAATCGTATGTTAAATCCAATGGTTCTGAGTTGAAAGCGTCTATTGGGGAGGCTGTTTCGGCTATAACGAATTTTGCAAAAGACTTGCTTCCGAAAATACCTGGTTATCTTGATTCTATAAAGAAAATTATCGATTACATTGGCCCTAAAACCGTGCTTATTGGAAGTGTTTTTATCGCCATACTTCCTGCGATTTCCCAAATTGCAATAGGGCTAAAGGTGCTTATGTCGTTTCTTGGTTCTATTTTAAAAATTGCTTTTTCTATATCAAGGGTGTTTTGGCCTATTTTGGAAGGGTTTAAAGTTGCTGCTGTGGTTTTGGGAGGAGGAACTTTTATCGCCACTTTTGGTGGAATTCTAGTTCTTCTTGTTGAAATTGGTGTGATTGTGAAGCAGATTTACGATAATTGGGATATGCTCTGGTCTTTCATAAAAGATGATGTTTGGGGCGGTTTTAAAAACATGATTTCTGACTTTGCTTTAAAAGTTGGTGATTTTTGTTCTAGTGCTGCTGATAAGTTTTTAGGGTTGTTTCATGGATTGGGTGATGTTTTTTTAGGCATAGGCGAGTCTATAGCGAATTTTTGTGACGGAGCTATAAACAAAATTTTTGGATTTGTTCAAAAAATCAGAGACGCTTTTAATGGAATTTTTGGAAGTTTTCCGGATAAAATCAAAAGTTTTTTTGGTGTGCAGGATCCTTTGCCTCAATCGGCTGGTGGCTCCGGTTCGTCAAGTCTCGGATCTTCTGTCGCTCAGGCGGTTCGCGAATCCCATACAACAACCACAAGCCGCTTTGCAGTTGACTTTACGAATATGCCTCGCGGTGTCCAGGTGACGCCGCCTTCTCAGGGCGACTTTGATTGGTCTCGTGGCTATGTTCTTGGGGGTGTCTAATGGCGTGGCGTAACGAATATGCGGACTCTCTACACAAAGTTCTTATCGATACTCCGAACGGGACCATCGAGTGTGTCGGCGGTTCTTATGCTGGAGTTCCCTTTTTTGTCGAAGAAGCTGAAACATCTGGCGGGCGTGAAGTTGTTTCGACGCCGTTGCCGTTTTCTGAAACACATGTAAACGAAGATGTCGGTAAAAAAGTCCGTTCGTTCCCGATTAAGTTCTACCTGGTCGGGGCTGACTGCGAATCCAAACGAGAATCACTGGAAGAGGCTTTCAATAAAGAAGGCGCATTCGAACTGGTTCATCCGCATTATGGTCGATTTAACGCCCGCTGTTCTGCGTATTCATTGTCGTTCAAGAAAGATGAACAGGAATATATTGCAGGCGAAGCGACTTTCGTTCCGGAGCAAGATCCGAAAGAAACGGCCAGCAGTGTCGAAGACTTGCGTGGAATTGCCATCGAGAAGTCTGACGCTGTTTTGGATAATTCGCAATCGGTTTTTATAGAATCTTTTGATGTTGCAGGCAAGGCGAAGGCTATTGTTGACTCTGTTGCGAATTTCACAGTCGGCATTCTCGATATGATTACGGAAGCTCGAAGTTCTGTTCGGAGTGTTTCTGAATTTGTGAATACTGTTTCGCAGATCCGTGAAAACATCAGCATTGCCTTAATGACGCCTGCTGATTTTTCGAGCCGCATCCAGCAAATTCTCACGATGTCTGCTGACGTCGTTGCCCGGGAAGATGCGGCGAACGAGTATGTAAGGGAAAGTCTGTCGGTAATAAAATCCATTATATCCAAAGATCGTTCTACGGCGTATGCGTCTGCAGATGAACTGTCCGAAAAAATAAGCCGACTTGTGCTGATGAGTTCTGCTGCGATGGTGTCCAAATCGGTTGTCGATTGCCATTTCGACAGTGCGGAAGAATCTCGCGAAATGCAGGATTCCATCTCGGAGACTTTTAGCGCTGCGGCTGGTGTCGTAGATTCTATCGACGACTATGTCAACCTTATGGATATGCAGGCTGTTGCACTAAAATATTTGCGGAACGAGATGTCAAATTTGGCGGTTGTTGTCGAATACCCTATGAACGGAACCCGGGATATTCTTTCGACGTGCTTTGACTGCTATGGAAGCCTGGATCGAGTTGAGGATATTCTGAACCGCAACGGGATTTGCGACCCGATGACGATTACTCCGCGCAATTTGAGGGTTCTTTCGAAATGATTGAAGTTTTTGCAAATGGAAGGAAATTTTCGAACTGGACTGAAGCGCGTGTTGTGCGGTCGCTCGATCGGATTGCTGCGGCTTTTTCGCTCACGCTAGTTGCCAGGTCTAGTGAAGGCGACCGCGTTCGTCTTTTCCCTGGAGATTCCGTTTCCATTGTGGTAGATGGCGTAAAGGTCGTTAGTGGTTACGTAGATGAATTGAACGCAAGTTTCTCTGCAGGGAGCCGTGCAATTAGCGTCACCGGATCCGAAAAAACGTCGGATATTGCGGATTGTTGCGTCGAAAGCCCGTTGGAATGGAAGGACAAGACGATGGCTGAGATCGTTGATAGCATCTGCAAGGCGTTCGGACTCAAGTTTTCGAACAGCATGGGCGTCGATGTCGGCAAGCCGTTTTCTCGTTTCTCCGTTGAACCTGGGGTAAAAGCGCTTGACACCATAGCGAAACTTTGCAAAGAACGTGGGGTTTTGCCATGTTCCGACGGCCTTGGCGGGATATTCCTTTTGAAACCGGAATCCTGCTCTCGTGGACCTGCCTTGAAGCAGGGTGAAAACCTGGCGTCTGCGAGCGTCGGCTTTTCACTTGTCAGCAGATTTTCAAAGTATTCAGTTTATGGGACCGGTCGGAAAAAAGTCGTCGGTGAAGCATCTGATTCAGATGTGCCAAGGACCCGATCGATGGTGATTGTAGATTCGAACGCCGTTGAAAAAGAACAGGTTCAGGCTCGTGCCGATTGGGAAAGTAGGGTTCGCAAAGCGAAATCGATGAAATTCAGTGCGAGCGTGAATGGGTGGTCGCACGCTAATGGTCTGTGGGTGCCCGGTGTTATTTGTTCGCTTTTCGCTCCGGAAGCTTTTGTGGAAACTCCTATTGACCTTCTTGTTTCGTCGGTGGAGTATTCCTGGGGTTCTTCCGGTTCTGTGGCGAACTTGACGCTGGTTTCGCCGGATGTCTATGCTCCGCAGCCTGAATCGAAAAAGAAAAAGGCCAAGAAGGGCGCAAAGTCTGATCCGTGGGATTCTATCAAGAAGGCGGTAAAGGGTAAATGAATTTCGGTAATGTGATAGACCCTATTTTAAGCCGTCTGCGGTTGATTGTAGGCCGCTGCACCGTTATCGCCAGTAAGTACGTCTCTGGCGAGCTGGAAACGGACGTGGAACTTATTGCTGGCGAAAAACGGCGCGGAATAGAGTTTGTCCAGCAGTACGGTTTTTCTAGCCGTCCGAAAGGAAATGTGGACGGTATTGCGCTTTTTATTGGCGGTTCTCGTGACAATGGCGTAGTTATCGCCACGCACAGCGACTTTCCGGAAAAACTCGAAGAAGGTGAAGTCGCGGTGCACACTCCTTTTAATTCATATATCTGGCTAAAAAAAGACGGATCTATCGTGACCAAGCCGGCTCCAGGAAAGTCTTTTCTTGTAGATGGGTCGCTCGACGTAAAAGGACATGTTTTTGCGACTGATGAGGTCACCGCCAAATGCGTAGATGCAGCAGGAACATTCGTTAACGCTGCTGCCTACAACTTGAGTACGCACAAGCATGGATCTGGCGTTGGCCCGACTACTCCTCCAATTCCGGGACCTTAAAAAAGATGTTCCCAAAACGGCCTTTGTGTATCAAAGGTCGTTTATTTTTGGAATGTGAGCGACCTGGCTTTACATCGTAGAGAAGATGGCTGTTTCGACCTCGCATTTAGCGAGGCCGACCACGATTTGTTGACTACGGATGGCCTCGAAAACGTTGTCGTTATATCCATCGGGACGTATGCCAGAGAGCGCAGGCTCAGTAAAGTGGCAAATCTTGCACCGGTTGTAGGTGGATGGTGGGGTGACGCGCTTGATGAAAAAGGGACTCTTGGCGGCTACTTGTACGAGGCTTTTCCGGAAAAACTTACTAATGATACGGCTCGTCGTGTAGAAGGTCTTGTCGTTGAGGCTTTGGCTTGGATGGTTAAAGACGGTGTGGCTAAATCTGTTAAATGCCTGGCTGAAATTGTCGATGACGAAACGATGTCTGTTAAAATAACGATTGAACGCCCTGATGGTGAAAATGAAGCTTTGACTTACGAAATAAAATGGAAGGCTACTGATGGAATTTAGAAGTTTGCAGGACCTTGTCCGTATTGTCGAAAATGCAATGGCTGTGCAGTTCTATGGTCAGTCGAGTACGCTGCGTAAAGGCGTGTTGAAAGTTCTTGCAAACGTTCTTGGTGCGATGCTCTACATGATGAGCCTTATCGCCAAGAGAATCTGGAAAAACAGATTTGTATCGACGTGTGACGTGTCTGCGCTTGATGGCTTCGGTGCCGAATACGGCATTCCGCACAAGGCTCCCGTGTGTGCGTCCGGAAAAGCCAAAGTGACTCTTGCTGACGGTACGGAATCTGTCGAGATTGAGCAGGGGACAGCGCTTATCGACCCGGTAACGAAAAAGGAGTATGAAGTAATAACGACTACTACCGTGTCGGCTTCGAACCTGTTTGTTCCGGTCGCTGCGATCCATTACGGTGCAGATTCAGATGTCCTGACAGGTGCTGAACTCGAATTCCGCGACTCCGATGTGGAGGGCGTGGAGTCTATCGAGTCTGCCGGTATTGTCGGCGGTAAACTGGAAGGCGTAGAAGTCGATGGCGAAGTTCAGGTGTGGGGCGAACTTGCGGAAGAATACCGCGCAAGGCTTATCAATCGCATCCAGAATCCTCCGCATGGCGGTGCTGCGAATGACTATTGGCAATGGGCCATGAGCTTCCCGTTTGTTAGCGATGCGTATGTTTTTGCCAATAATCCGAATTCGAACTCTGTGACAATTGCTTTGGCTAACTATTCTGCGATTGACCTTAGTGTAAGTCCGGAGCAGGTTGAAGAAGTATCCGAATATATTTGTGATGATTCCCGTCGTCCGATTACGGCTGATGTCCGCGTTCTTGGCGTTACCGCTGTTAATGTGGGTCTTACCGCACGTCTTGAGCCGATGAGTGAATCCGTTAAAGAAAGTGTAATATCTTCTATCAAGAAGTATCTTCGTGGGATTGGCCCGGGAAAAACTGTTGACCTTGCGCAGATGTCCGTCGATATTCAGTCGAATTCGACTGCAAGGTATTTTGCAATTACTGCTGCGAGGAAAGGCGGTTTTGCTGTAAATTCTCTTGAATTTGTCGTAAACACTTCTGATTCTGGAAATTGGATTGCGGAAGTCGCACAAATAGACGATTCCGACATTATTCTTGAAAATTGGGAGGGCTGACAATGAATACCTGGCAGCTTCCCAAAAGAACCGCAGAGGATTTCCATTACGCGTTGATTGGACTGATGCCGCGCGGATTTGCGTGGTTTTTGGGAAAATTCGGAAATTGGTGGAAACTCTTTATGGCTTTTGCGGCAGGGTTTGCTGCTGTGTATGACATGTTATGCAATCTTGCCCGCGAAATGTCTCCGTACACGACGACGTCGTTGACAGAATGGGAACGTGAACTCGGATTGCCGAAAAAAGGCCTTGCTTTTGATGGTGACGGTTTGAGAAAAAGCGAAATTATTCGAATCGCACGAAAGATGGGCGGATGCAGCAAGGATTACATCAAGTCTATTGCGGCTTTGTTCGGGTTGGACGTCGATGTTGTCGAGTATTGGAAGGAAGATGAACGAAGCGCTTTTGACGGTGTTGATTTTGGCAACCAGGACCCTAATTTTTACGCAATGGTGATTTCTGACGTTGGCGTCATAAACCTGTCTTACGCGAGATGCAGCGGTGGGTATAGTGATGAAGACGAATTGTCTTGTGATTGCAATTCAAGACTGATGGATTTCGGTGATTCTAATTATGAAGCGGTGCTTACCAGCGTGAGCCCTGCGCATGTGAAATTGCTTTTTGTTTACGGAGGATCGTAATGCAAAGAATATCGACGGAAACTGATGGCGTATTCAGAAACGGTGTTCGAGGTGTTCAGCGCGGAACAAAGTTCAATGCAGAATGGTGCAATGCTGTTCAGGAAGAAATTGCGGGATTTATCGAGAGTGCCGGCTTGCAGCTTGATGTCAACGATAACGGTCAGCTTGTTGCGGCTCTTCTTGCGATGCTGTTAAATCCAAGTGGCGTTAATATAAAGAAAATTATTGCGATTGGAACGGGCGGCAATTCAACACTAACGAATACGGGACTGTCTGTAGCTACTGAAAATGGAAAAACAGAAGTCAAGAACGACGGTGTAGAAATTAGCCTTGGCCAAAAAACGGCAAAGATTACTGCTGAGGTTGTCCAGAATAACATTGTACTGCTTATCAATGATATTCTAAAACTAGCCAGTAATCTCAATGTTCTTGGAAAGTTGAGGGCAGAGGGTAATGTTGAAATTGTTGGTAATGAAACTGTTGGCGGCTCACTAAATGTTGCAGGTGCTGTGTCGGCTATAGGAGGTTTTGTTGGAGGTACTTCTGGTGGCGCTGGCACGTCGGCAAATTATCCGACTATTCGAACTGATGAACTCAGATCGAGAACTGCTGGCGGCAATATCAACGCGACTTCTCCTATTATAGGCGCATTCTCGGGCTCGTTTAACGGGAAATTGATGGGCCCCTGGATTCCGGCGCCAAGCGGTTTTGCGAAAAGAGCTGTGGATACAATCTTCCCGTTGTCGGAAATGAACTCCGCGGATGACGGAGAGGTGTGGGTTTTCTACAACAAACCTTCTGAAGCGAGTTACGTTATTTCCTGGGATGACATGGACCATAATCGAGTGACGTATACCGCGACTTCAGGGGCTCCGTTCATCTTCATGAAAAAGAAGGATTCTCAGAACAGAGATTGCGGTATGCTTCTTTCTGTTGGTGAAGTTGGCTCTGCTGTGTAAAGGTCAAGGATGAACTATCAAGACCTACTTAAAGAACTTACCATTGGCCTGCAGGCTGCTGGCGAAAAGAATATCGCTCTGAGCCTAGCGGATCCACCACTGGACCCTGACGAAGCGCGAAAGCAGTCAATGGCCAATGTCGCCGAGCCGATTGCGAAGGCTATTCGCGATGGCGTACATTTCGACGTCAAGGGCGTTGCCACATGCGCCGAAATAAGCGAGATGAGCGCATCGGGAGACATGTCGGAAGGCGATATGTGGGGTGTGTCTGATTCTGGGTCCGTTGTACAACCTGACGGAACGTTTTTGAATGTGTCTGCCGGTGATCTAATCTTGTTTGATGGCGAAAAATGGGGCATTTTCTTGCATATTGAGCTTGCTGCGTATGCGACTAAGGCTGAGTTGCAGAATGCGGTAAATCTACTTGCTCAATTGATATCATCGCATGCGTCCAGGACGGACAACCCGCATCAGGTTACTGCCGCGCAAGTAGGTGCGGCGACACCGAACGATTTACTCCGCATGAGGTATGCGGCTACTAACACCCTGCGATTCTATCGTGGGGTACTGGCAAGTTAAAAGGAGTTGAACTATGGCTCAACACGATTTATCCAAGATTGTAGATGACAACGGCGACGAGTACCTTATCAAGGCCAAGGCCCTCGAATCGCAAATCCAAATCGCACTGTCTGGCGACGTTACCGGATCTGCCACGTCCGACCTGTCGAGTGATGTGACAATATCGTCCACCATCGCGGACGGGGCCGTCGGCACGTCCAAGATTGCGGATTCCGCAGTCACCACGGGCAAGATTAACGACAAGGCAGTCACGCTCGACAAGATTGCGGATGCCGCCAAGGGTGGCTCCATTTCCGACAACGATGGCGTCCTTGCCACGCACAGCGCGGTCAAGAGTTACGTGGACGCGGTTGTTGCCGGCGAAGGCAAGTACCGTGGCGTGCAGACCGTCGCGACAATCAATTCGTGGACGGTAGCAAACCTCAACAACGGTGACCGCGTCATCACGGAAGACGCAGGCACAATCACGTTCAACGGCCAGTCGCTTGCCGTGGATGCAGGGCAAGGGCTTGTCTTGTGGAAGGATACTAGCACGAACCCAGTGACGGCTGTATGGCAGACGTCTGAAGGCAACTACAAGCTGAAGCAGTCAGCCAAGTATGACCCGACCGCAAGCGGAACTACCATCACCGTCATCGACACGATTACCCAGAACGAAAACGGTGACATTACCGCCACGAAGAAGACGATCCGCAGCGCGACAACGTCGCAGACCGGTGTTGTGCAGCTCGCCGGAAGCATCGGAGCTACCGTATCGTCCGAGAACAACAAGGCTGCAAGCGAAAAGGCGGTCAGGGATGCAATCAACGCGTTGGACGGCAACGCGACCAGCACTGACGGGACGAACGTGCAGGTCAAGGTGACGACCACGGACGGAAAGGTGTCCGCTGTCAACATCACAACGGACAACACCGAGAACAAGAACAACAAGGTCTCTGCGTTCCAGGCCACGCCGGATGATACGCACTACCCGACCGAAAAGCTCGTCAAGGACTCGCTTGACGGGAAGGCTGACAAGGTGGCATCAGCTACAGCCGGAAACATCGCCACGCTTGACGCGAACGGCAACCTAGCTGATGGCGGAACTTCCATAACGACCGCACACGTGGCCGAGGCCGACAAGATCCACACCGCAAGGAACATTGACGGCGTGTCGTTCGACGGGTCTGCAAAGATTCACCATTTCGGCTCTTGTTCCACTGCCTCAGGTACTGCCGCGAAGACGGTCACGCTAGACGATTCCATGTCGTTCACGCTAGAAAAGGGCGCCAGCGTGTTCGTAAAGTTTACGAACAACAACGCCGTGGCGAGCCCAACGCTTTCCGTCAACGGCTCCACGGCAAAGAGCATCTACCGCTACGGGAGTTCGGCTCCTGGCACGAGTTCGAGTACATCGTGGCAAGCGGGCTCGGTTGTCCACCTCGTCTATGACGGTTCGGCTTGGCAGATGGTCGGATGGCTGAACGACAGCTACAGCAACGGGACGCTAGGCCAGATTTTCGGCACTTGTACGCCTCCGTCCAGCGGAGTCGCGTGTACGGTATCGAACAGCGCATATTCACTTGAAACATACGGTGTCGTCGCAATCAAGTTCGACACAAGGGACGTGCCCGCTTCCGCAACGCTGAACATCAACGGCAAGGGCGCTCACGCCATATACTACCAAGGCGCAGCAATCGGTGCTGGTGTCATCAAGGCTGGAGATGTTGCATTCTTCATGTACAACAACGCATCGCCTGGTATCTATCACTTGCTTGGCACCGACCACGCGGAAAGGCAGTTCAGCATCAACTACCGAGCAAGCGACAACGCGCTTGTGTTCAGCAAGGCGTTCGGCACTGCTACTTAACGGAGAAGATTGATGGCAGAACATGACCTGAGCAAAATCGTAGATGCTAACGGGGAGGTATTCAATTTCAAGGACGCCTCCCAGAACAAGTTTTTTCACACCGAAACGCTTCACGTGACGGACGGCATCACACAATTCCTCAAGATTTCGTTTAGTGGAAGAGTTGGCCGCGCGTCTGCCATCGTGCTGATTGGCGCAAACAACGGAAACGATTCTAGTGCGTTCCGTCTGTCGTGGTTTTACGATCCCGCGTCATCCCAAGATATGGGAAACTTTGGAAGGGAGCTTTTTTCTGTTGGCGACATAACCAAGAAACCGCTCATTTATTACGACAGCAACAACTTCTACATCGGGTTATCTGATGCTGGAAAATGGGGCGCGACAATATCCGTCATGCTTGCTTGCGAAAATCCGCAAAACGTGTCGTACAGCACGGTAACGAGAGCCGTGGCTACGGGAAGCGACAAGACAAACTTGCCGCTTCAGTGGGTAGCGGTGTATTCGAAAGATATTTCCGCAATCGTAGTAGGTTCGCTTGGCGTTGACGCAAATACGTTTTATGTCCTGTAGGTGCAGTGTGGCTGGCGTAATGTACATGTCTATTTTCCCATCCCCGAACACGAAAGTGCGAGTACGGGCAGGGCATATCTATGACGCCTCGCAGTATTGGTACAACGTATCGTCCGGTGAGCGTCACGGACTCGGAATAATGAAACTTGGAAGAGACTACCTGTTGCCCAGTTGCGATTACGAGAAGGACATCTGTTCGTATTCAATTGGCGGCACGTACTTCCGAGATTCCGATTGTCCGAAGCTGACCGTCTCCGCAAATGGAGTCATGAACGAGAACGGCAAGCTGGCTGTCTTCAACCACAACAACAAGGGCGACTACCTAAACCCGCCGCTCGGAAAGTATATCGCAACGACAGCGCGATACACGGACAAGGTGCGTGGCCGTGACTACAATACTTATGACTCGCAGCTGCATCGTGAGGCCGGCGTGAACGGCATCGTGAATTCGGATACCGCGTGGACGGGATGGTACGAGAGTACTCCGCACGGCAGTCTGTTCTACTTCGATATGCCCAACAGCCTGTCGCCATGTTGGTGCTCGCTCATTGCTGTAAAAAACCTGTTCGTCACCGACATCATTATTCGCGCGGGTAGCCTTGATCCTAGAGAGAACGAATTTTGGTCGGATTTCCCATTTAGGGCGTCTGTCGCTTCCAATTCATCAGGTCCTACGTTCTACGTCACGACCGGTACGTCTTGGCCGTTGTTGAAGGTTATTCGCAACATGTATGCGCCTGTAAGCATCAATGGCGAGACCTATGAATTGTACATGGTGTCGCTCGATTGGCCGAGGACCGGTCAAGCGCAGAATTTCACGTATGTCGAGAGCCCGTGGTACAAGGTGCAACCGACTGAAGGCGAGGCCGGGTCGCTGTATATCCTCGACGAATGGGTGACGATACATAAGCCAGGTTCTTAGGAGGAGCATAAATGGAAGAAAGCAACAACCCGCTAATCGTGGCAATCGCCTCGGTGCTGCTGTCGATTGCCGCGTGGGCAAAAAATAAGCTTGACGTGGATGGTGTCAAGAAGGACAGGGCCGAGACCAAGGAGAAGCGCGATACCGACAACGCTCTTCTCAACGCGAAGCTCGAAATGATGCAGAAGCAGTTCGATGACTACAAGGAAACCACCGAGAAGCGTCTTGAGGCGGGCGACCTGTTGATGAAAGGGTTCACGGAACAGTTCTCCACGCTGAACAGCAACGTCGCCTATATCCGAGGCGTGATGGAGAGTCGCGAGGATTACGAGAAGACGATGAAAGAAACGAACAAGAACATTTCCGAGCTGCTGAACGTCATGAGGAGTTTAACGAGGACGCCTAGCCACACTCCTGGAACGAGGCCAGTATGAGCATGGTGATTTCCTTCGTTGCGGTGGCGGCACTTTTGGCCGCAGGAAAAAGGATGTTCAAAGAGGATGACTGGAAAAGGTAGGTGACTTATGGCGAAGAGACAATTGCACGAATCCGGACTGAACGTCAATGGCATCAAGTGGGTCTGCGGTAAGGAGCTGCTAGAAGGGCTTACACTCAACAAGAGGCGCCGCTACGTTTTCAGCGGGCCGACCGAGGGATACCTGTACACGACCCAAGGCACTCTCCACTTCCGGACGGAAGCAGGCTTCGTGTGCGACATGAGAAGTGGCCCGAAAATTATTGATTGGTACGTCCCCAATCTCGGAACGATGGCCGAACGGGAAGCGTGGTTCCTACACGACCTACTTGGCTACGGGCAGAGCCTCGGGTTTGCCGACACAAACCTTCTGCTCTTCGCTATCTTAAATTGTCGAGCCAAGTACGCTTACCCCAAGGCCAAGCTCGTGCAGACGGCTGTCTCGATTTCCAGTTCATGGTATGGTGAGCCGAAGACGGACGACTGGTGCTATGCAAACGTTGGCAAGGTGATGACGGAATGGGAGGCTGCATGAGACTGAGTGAATACTTGATGCGCTTCGTCGGAAAGCCGTACGTATGGATGGGTGACGGATCCGGTCAGTACGGTGGTGGTTTCGACTGCAGCGGTCTCGTCATCGAGGGACTTTGGGCGCTCGGAATCCTGCCATCCAAGGACCTCACTGCGCAGGGCATCCACGACGCTCTCATAAAGTCGGGATGGCGCAATCCGTACCACACGATAACAAGGGAGGACGACGTTCTTTTCTTCGGCAAGGATGAGAAGACAATCACTCACGTTGCCGTTGCCGTTGACAACGTGCTGATGATTGAAGCCGGTGGCGGTGGAAGCAAGTGCGTGACGCCCGGAAAGTCTACTGGCTTTGTCAGAGTGCGCCCGATAGCAAATCGCAAGGATCTTGTCGCTATTCTGCGGTTGTAGCTTCCGGCTTGTTTCGCCCGGGCCCGAAAAATTCTGATGCGGGAATGTAGTCTTCCGTTCCGTCGTAAGCAACTGCGATATAGCATTTATCTGTTATTCGACGAAAAATTTTAAGTCTGACGCTGATGCATTTCTTTGGCCATATTTCTTTTTTTCATGAATTCCCCTTTTGGTTGTTCTTTGTTGAATATAGCCTATTTATTGCGTAATAAGTTTTGGCAATCTAAATTTTAACAAATTTTCCTAAAATCCATTTTTGCCTCTATCTCCTTTTAAGTTTGGAAAAGACCGCTGGGAAACTCCTGGCGGTCTTTCAATTTAACCGAAAGGAGGTGGTCAAAATGGCTACTTATCAAAATGACGACTACGCAAGCAAGGGCGTGGGCACGGCAGGCTTGACGCTTGGCGTTATCGGCACTGCTCTTGCGTCTGGAATCCTTAACAACGGCGTTGGCGGCTTGTTTGGCAACAATAATCCTGCCGCAAGCGCGACTTATCAGCTTTCCCAGAAGGATACTGAAATTGCCCAGCTCAAGGCCGAACGCTACGCCGATGGCAAGGTTGCCGAACTTACCAAGGAGGTGGGCGTACTTAGCCAGCGCGTGGCCGCAATTGAGGTTGCAGAACCGTTGCGCGAGCAGATCATCATGCAGAACGTCAACAGCCTGCAGGCTACTATCAGCCGTCTCGTACAGCCGATGATTCCGAATGCCAACGTGGCACCGGGTTGGGGTCCCGCTTTTGTGTCCCCGTTTCCGCCCGTCCCGCCTGTTGCCCCGATCGTCAACTCCGGTTCGACGACAACCCCCACCACCAGCACGGCTTCTGCTGCCTAACTTGGAGGTGACGCATGCAAATTCCTCTCGAAAAGGCCGTCGACGCCTTCATCGGTTGGATGGCTGACCTGGTGACGCAAATCCCGAAAATGGGCGACCGTTTTCTTGGCTTTGCGGCTCTTGGGTCACTCAAGAAAAATCCGGCGATTCTTGTTTCCAAGGTCAAGCCCTGGCTGGAAATGTCCGGAATTCTTTCCGACAACATGGTGAATCTTGATTCCGCGAAGGCTGCTCTCGACTTGGCGTTTGCCAACGTGCCGAAAGTGTCTTACTTCGGGTTCTCGTTTACCAGCGAAGACGTTCCGGCGTTGCTTGCGAAAATGCAGGGCGTCGAGGAGGTTGCGTAATGACCGAAAGGATGAAAGCGGTTCTGGAGCGTACCGAAAAGACGCTCTGCCGTCACCTTGAAGACCTGAACGACCAGGTCGAACAGGATGGTGGCCGTATCAAGGACCACATGACTCTCGATGGTATTAAAGATTCTGTCAAGAGTCTGCACTGCATCAAGGAACTCGTGGCTGAAGACACGGATTCTATGACGGCAAAAACTGCTGCGAAGACCGTGCCTAGCGTGGTCTAGCGGATACTTTGCGAAATAAGGCGGCTAGCGATTATGCTGGCCGCCTTTTTTTTTCTTGTTCCATTTTTTTTGCTGCGTATCTTTTTGCAAGTATATTTATTTGCGGCTACATACCAGGCACGTAAATCCGGTGGGTGCCAACACATAAGAACCTGAGCCAACAGTGTAAATGGCTTTGCGCTGCATCCGTGGTCGACTTGCAGCGTGCGAGTAGAGACTAGAAAGCCCGCGTAAATCGTGGGCTTTCTTTATTTTTCCCTGGATTTAGGTGTGAATTTTCAACGTATGCACAAAAGTATGCACTTTTTTACAGGTTTTTTATAAAAACATACGGACGAAACTAAACGCAGATAAACACTATAAAACAGTGTTAAATCCTTATAAATAACGGATTTCGGGCCATTTTGCGTTAATTTTCGCAAAAATAATTAAGCATCACTCCTTAATATACCATTTTTTTAAATTCCTTGCAACACAAGGCTTTGGAAAGTGGTATGCATTAGTTTATGCATTTTTTATACCTAAAAGCAATAATCCGCCGTTTTGGGGCGGATTATGCATTCTGCATGCCAGAATATAGCTATTTGTATACTTCCGAGATGGCTTTCTCGGCGTCGTCGTCCAGGATGTGGCCGTAAATGTCGAGCGTCATCTTGATGTTTTCGTGGCGCATGAGCTGCTGGACCACCTTCACGTTTACGCCGGCGCGGATCAGGTTGGACCCGAATGAGTGTCTGAATCGGTGTGCATGGGCCTTGCCCTGGAAGCCTTCAGGGAGCGCGATGCGTGCCGTGTTTTCGAGCGTGGAGTCGCAATAGCGCAGCTCGCTCCAGTCGCCCTTGTAGCGCTCGATTTCGCGCTTTAGGCGCGGGCACAACGGTATCTTTGCCGGCTTGTCGCCCTTCCCCACCACGAACAGATAACCGTCGTGGATGTCGCCCGGGCGGGCTGCAACGGCTTCGCTGACTCGGAGCCCGGCAAAAGCCATCAACGACCATGCCAGTCTTGTCGGCGGGTTTGGTGCGTGCGCGATTATCCGGTCGACCTGGTCCTGGGTCCAAAAGTGTCGCACGGCCTTGACGCTCTTGCGGCGCGGGATGGCCTTCTTTATCGGGTTTGTCGGGATGATTTCTAGGACGTCGACGAAATAAGAGAACATCGTCGAAAGTATTGTCTTGCGCACGTTGTACGTTGCGGGCGTGCGGTCGCCGTTCGCCTCCATGAAGGCGTCGGTGAGCTCTGAATTCCGGATTGCCGAAACGGGCTTGCTGTACAGGTGTTCGAACGCCTTGACCGTGAACAGTAGCGCGTCCAGGCTTTTAGACTTGAGGCCCTTTGCGCGGCAAAACTGCTCGTACTTCACTACGGCTTCGCCTAGCGTCATTTCGCTCGATGGCAGGCGCTCTTCGAAAGATCCGTCGCGGATGCGCTGGAGCAAGACGATTTTTGCCCGCGACTTCGACGTGGTGTCGAGTGAATAATAGTGGACGCATCCCTTCTTCACCTTGTCAGGGATGCGAGCGTACCAGGTGAGCACACCTTTCGATTTGTTGCGCTGTACTAGCGTAATTGCCATGTTTACTTCTTTTTGCCGGAGTTTATGATGCGCGATTCCACCCACCTGTCAATCGATTCCTGAGAGAACAGATTGCCGATAGGGTGCACGAACACTTCGAGCGAGCCGTCATTGATGCTATTCACGATAGTATTCTTGCCGCAAAGCATCTTCTTGCGGGCTCCTGAAGTGGTGTAGTAAAGCTTGTCGTTGACGATTGCGGTGTCGCCCTTTTCCATGGCGGTGGACGTGTTGAGTGTGGCTGTTCCCATTTTTCATCTCCTTGTTAAAATCTCTTTTTCCTGGTTTTGGATGCGATTACCGGTGCGGTCCAGAAGTCGCCCGTCGATGCGGGCCTGCGCTTCCATTTGCGGTCATTTTCAGGGTCGGCGTCGTACGCCTGGCAGAAAAAGTTCCGGCCGTCGATTCGACAAAGCTTTCTGTATCCGCAGCAAGAACATTCGGTGTAATGCGTGTAGTTCAGTTCGGCATGCATTTTTTGCAGACATGTACAAGTGGTTTTATTTCGATCATAAGGCCCACTGGACGGCGTCGTCTGCATTCGCTACAGCGTTCAATCTTAACAATACTTGTAAATGCCATCGTCATCTCCTGCACTCGATGTTTTGCTCTTCCGAGATCAAATTCATTTCGTTGTAAAGCTTTTCAATTTTCTTCAGGTGTTCGTATTCTTCTAGGGGAACTGTACAGTATAGCGGGCTAACATCTGTTTGCCCCGGATGCATCGGATAATTATCTCTACTCATTTTATCCCCACAAAAATTGCCATAATCCTAAGAACCCGATGCCCATGATTGCTGCAAGAATAAAGATGTCTGCAATCTCGCTTGCCACGTCCTTCCACGTGACTTTTTTGACTGTGTATCCTTCCGGAATTTGATTATCCATTTTTCCGCCTCCCGTGGAAAATAAGTTTGATGAAATCTCCGGAGTTTCCTTGCAAGGCCATGTTCGTGAAGAAAATGCTTTTAAATTCCCTTTCACATTTGCAAGCCCTGCGCTCTATGGACCTACGGAAAACAGCACGCTGGAACGCGTTGTAAACGTGATTGTGTTTGTGCCCGCCTTTTCGGTTGGGTTTGAAAAACGGATAATACTTAAACCCGACTTTATTTCCAGTGAAAATAATGACGGCGTTGCACTTATACCAGCCGCCATCGTCTTTTTCTCCTGGAGTATGCCAACTATAACGATTCATATATTGCTCCTTTATCATTATTCATTCTTCCAGTCGCTGACGTAAACGGATCTGCATACCTTTTGACCGTCAATCAGTTTGCATTCGTTAGAAGAGTTAAAATGCAATTCGTAGCAAGCTGCGCATGAAAGAAAGCCAAGCGTAGCACCAATGAAATACGCTATCATGATTTTCATTTTTTCTCCTTGAATTTCTCGGCAAGGTTTTTCCAGCGCTCCTTCCACTTCCAATACCAATTAGATTTCCTTTCGTTGCCATCGGTAGTCCACACGACAACCCTAGAGGTGCACCACATCGCCATCGCCAAGCACCGCTTGTACTTCTGCTTTGCAATGTTTTTGCAATATTTGGCATAATGCACCCACATTCCATCGTCGGAATCATCCATATAAACGAATGGCGGACAAGATAAACCATTTGCAAGATTTTTTCTTCCTAATTTTGGGGCGAATCTTTCTACTTTTTCATTATATTTCATAACTTCTTCTCCTCCGGTGCTGACGGCGTCGGCATCCAATACTTGACCGTATACCAATGATAATGCCAATGTCCTTTGTCGTGGTCGTAACGGTCTGTAGTTTCGAATCCGTTTTCAAGAATGACATAGACGTTATCATTGTCCATTGGAAGTTCTTCACTTGCGTTTCGCAAGCGATGCATTCTATTTAATTTTTCGATTTCTCCTTTCAGTTCGGCAATCTCCGCATTGCGCTCATCAAGAATGGCGTCAGTCAACTTTTTGTCGTCACGTAAATCAGCTATGTCACTTTTCAGTTCCGCAATCACCTTGTCGGCTTCGGACTTGATATAAACACGTGTCTCTTGGATTTTACCCAATTCCGATTTTGCTAAACGTTCATCATCTATGGCTTCAATATCCAAGATGCTGTAATCTTTCAGTTCGCTCATTTGCCGGCCTCCTTAAATTTCTTTCGTGTCGACAAAAGGTTCGACGGCGCCAGGGCGGATATCTATTTCAGGCAATTCAAATTTCCCGTCGGTTGGAGTTTCTATTTTAATGACGTCTGCGGACATCAACTTTTTCAGCCTTTCATTTTCTTCGTTTGCTTTTTGCAAGGCTTGATTTAATTCGTTGATTTTTCTTTCTACCATGTGGGCGTAGTAAAGTTCAGTCTCGCCATCGATTATGTGGTGATAGTTTTTGAACTGAAAAATGATTTCGCCGCTTTTTCCGATTTTAATTGTTCCGGCATTCATGATGCCGTCGTTTGGAAGTTTTACTGGTTGCATATCGTGTCCTTTTTCGCCTTTTGTTCTTCAATGAGTTTCTGACAGATTTCTTCGATTCTGGCCCAGTAATCCGAAACGCGCTCGCAGTTTGCGTAACTGAAAGAAAGTGTGTGCGCACGGTCGCGCATCGTTATCAATTCAGCGGTGGTCATTTCGTCAAGTCGCTTTGCGGCTCGCCAACCGATGATCTTGAATTTGCGTTTCGGTACTTTTGTAGCCATGATTACCACTCCTCCCTTTTGAAGAAGAATCTCCATGTCAAATTGATTTCGTCTATCGTAAAGAACCTTTTACCTTTTCTCGGTTCAAACGGATCCATGCTTCGTTCGTCTATCCATCCGTTTGTTTCGCTGTTTGCGAATTTGTAATCTTCTGGAGCGACCTCTTTATAGCCTTCTGCGATAAAACCACGTCGTATTTCTTCGGCGGTTGCAGCCTTCTTGTAATCCTTGCATTCGTAGCAATAATCGTCCTGGTCTTTTGCTTCCAGGTGTTTTCTGCACGAACATTCAGAAAGGTCGTTGATGTCGTATGTAGCGTGATGTCTGAACCACACGCAATCAGAACATAGTTGCTTCTTTGCGTTCGGGTGTTTTTTTAAATAGTCGCATTCCCAGCAAATGCCGCCAGAAACTAGACCAGCATATTTTCCGCCACACTCCGGGCAAATGTACCATCCGCCTTCGTCGACTTTGTCGGTGATGGAAAGTTTCATGTCCGCAAGCGCTTCTTTTATTAGCGCTTCTGGAATCTTCGTTTTTCCTATAAACGTTCTTAATGCGTTTTCAACGATCACTTCTGCGTCTAGCGCATCGTCGTGCACGTCAAAAACGTTTTCTCCGTTTGCACTTGGCCAAAATCCGGACATATCGGTAGAATTCTGGATTTCGAATGAAAAATGAATTACTGGATAATCGAGTGCACAAAGAATTTTGACGGATGCTTTGCCGTTTTTGCTTTTTGCAGAAAATTCTCTACGATTGCAAACGTAGACGTTTGATTCGTTCGTGATGGCGTTGGGCCACGTTTTACAAAGCTTGGCCTTTGCGGTGTCGCTGGCTCGATCCAGATCGGGCAAAAGTGAAATCTGTTCACGCATCAGCAAACCTTCAGAGCGCGAATCCTGGCGTCAACGTAGTTCTCGACGGAAATCCAGTAGTTTTGCATTCTTGCGTCGTCGTTCCAACCGAAACCGTTCGACATCGCATGCGCGTATTTCTTGGCTTTTTTGGCCTGTTTCAGCGTGAGTTCCTTGATTGAGAGCATTTGGCCGTTGAACTTGAACTTTTTATTTTCAGGCTTCACCATCTTCATTAGTCCTCCACATATCGCCAACTCTGAGGAGCTCTGGCAATTCCGAATTCGTCCAACGTTTTCGGTTCGCTGAATTTTTCGAAGGAATAGATTTTCCAACCGAGAATAGAGGCTGCACGTCCTTGGTACTTCAGTAAATCTTTCGGCTCAACGCAGCCGCCTTTCACATAAATTGAGTCGTAGGTGTATTCGTAAGATAAATCGAGATTTTTTGCGTCGACGTTTACGAAATCGATGTAAGTGAAACGTCCGGTTACCCTTCTTACTGGGGCGGTTTCGTAGATGTAGACCTTCATGCCTTTCTCTATGGATTTTGGAAGGTCTTTGCGCCACTCAATTTTCTTTTCACCGCTGTAAATCTTCTTCGCCCACTTCGGGTGGATACTAAGTAGTATTGCCTTGCTCATTTCGCCTCCATGGTATTTCCGGTTTCCGGATTCACGCATTCAATAGTGATTTCTCCGTGGTAGTGCGTGATGATGTCGAAGATGCGGACTTCGCCAAGAGTCGTGTTGACGCACACTTCCGCATCGATGTCCACAGCCGCTTCCAGGCGTTTCATGAGTTCACGTCCTGTCATTACGCAGCCTCCTTTTTCGGCCTTCCTATCGGCTTCGGGTTTGGGTGGGTCCTGCGCCACCATTCCTGCTTTCGTTTGCGGTCGTATTCCTTGTTCTTCTTGCGCCACATCGCATTGTATTCGGAGTTTTTTCTTTTGCCTTCTGGAGTGGCGTTTCTTGCGCGGTGCCTGGCGTTGATATCGTCGCGGTTTTCTTTGCGGTACTGTTCATGATAAAGCTTTCTTTGGGGTGACTGATCATATGCCTTTTGCCAAGCTTTGCGCTTCGGGTCGTTCTTGCGCTTTTCGTCAGAACGTTTCTGAATCGCTTTGACTTTTTCCGGATTGTTCTTGCGCCATTTCTTACCTTGGATTGCCTGGTTGCGCTTGCCGGCGTCCTCGATTTTGCAAATCGTTGCGCACGGCCGCATTTTCGATGCTATAAGAGATTCCCAGTTGATCATGATTGCAATTCCTTTTCGGCCTTTTTCTGTAGCCATGCGAGTTTGTTTTTGCGGTTCTTTTCCATAAATCCAGGATCATTCTTGTGCCGGTGATACCATTCGTTTGCGGCTATCCTGTGCGCTTCTATGCGCTTGGGGTCGTTCTTGTGCCTTTCGGCGTATCTCCTGGAGCTTTCTTTTGCGGACTTCCGCTTTTCTTCTGCCGTCTGTTTGCCCCATTTGCGCTTTCGTTCGAAGAGGGCGTCACGGCCTTTGCGGATATTGAGCCAAAACGCTTCTTCCTTGTCGAAGCCGAAAGCTCCGATGCTGAGCACTTTGCAGCCTGGCCTCTGGCCAGTGGTTTCGATGTCGATCATCAATTCGTTGCGCATGTTTAGTCCTCCTGATCTTCGGCGCTGTTTAATTTGGGGCCACGTTTTCCGTTTTTGCCGCCGTTGCTTTGTGCAAGTCTTTTGTAGTGTGATTTTATGAGCAAATCATTGAAATATTTGGAATACGGATTTTTTTCAACGAAAGATTCGTTGGGATTCAGCGTTTTTTCGAAAGCGGAATAGAAAAGCGGTTGCTCGTTTTTCGTCTTTGCATATTCAAGCAGATTCCGCGTTGCGTCGGTGTCGATTGTAATGAATTTTACCTTTATTCGGTCAAGGATGTCGAGCTGGTCAAAATTGTAGTTTGACGTAATAGGCAAAATTTCTGCTTGGCTTTCGGGCTTTTCTTCCTTGATTTTTTCAATGTTTTCAAATCCGCGAAGAATGAGCTCAGATGCGGCTTGCCATACTCTGATGTTTTTTCCTTCCAGAGTGGCTTCGGCTTGTTTCCTCTTAATGGCAAGAAAAGCTTCTTTCGACACCGTAATCGTGTGAAGCTTTCCGTTTGTGTAGCAAGGTTTTGCCATTATTCTTCCTCCTCGTTTTCGTGGGTTTCGGGTTCTTCCAATCCACTTTTGCGTTCTTCGGGGTCCTGTTCCGGAGCGAAGCGGATTGCGTTGTAGTAATAGGTGTTAGTCGGCATTTCTTCGAGGTTTTCTTCCGGGATATGCAGCGGAACGAGGCCGACGATCAGGCGGCTGTAAAAAGCGAGGTGAAGGCCGGGACGTCCCTTCTTGTCCTTCTTGCCGTAAAGGCGGATTGCGACAGAGTAGCTTGTGTTTTGCTCCATTGCTGTGACTACCTTGTCGATGGCGTTGAGCCCGCTGGGGATAAATACGGCCCCGGTTTCGGATACGTGCTGCAAGCCTTCGGCCTTCGGCAATATTGCTTCAACATTCGGATAATCAAAAGTCTGATTCGGATCCAACGTGTCGAGCATTCCCTGGCCACAATTTTTGATGAAGAATTCCTTTTTCTTTGCTGAAATCAAGGCAAAACCGTTGGCGTATTCAATCGCCTGCATGTCGGCGTAGAATGCAAGTTCTTCGATTTCCTTGTGGTCCATGTGGCCGTTTAGGTCGAGAATTGCGAGCCGGTGGCCATCACAAGCGTAAGCCAGCTGAGTCTTGAAGCTTACGAAAATTGCGGTGAGTGCGGCACGGTTGTCCTTGACTTTGGCGGTGCATTGTTTGTTCATTGCCTTCAATGTGTTAGCTAGAATTTCGAACTCAGTCTTTTCTTTAGCCATTTTTTAATCCTCCTGGGATTCGTTTTCAGATTCGTTGTTTTCGCCATCGCTTTTCTTTGCGGCAAGCGAACGGCACTTGATCTCTGCCTGGACCTGCTTATCGGTAGGCTTCGCTTCTTCTGGATTCGCAAACGTGATGATTCTATACATCTTCTCAAGAGTTTTGATTCCATAAATATTGTCGAGGATGTGCTTGACGCTTCCCTTGATGGCGTCTTCAAAGTCGCAAGGACGTGCGTTGTCACTAATGTCTTCTAGGCCTATGCAACAGGAATCTTCCTCATCGTGCTCTATGCCAAGCGTATCGTATTCCGTTTCGTCAATGAGATTGTCGAAGTCTTCGCAGCAGAATACCAGAAGAGCGATGATGTCATCCTTGTCGCCAAATTTGATTTTTTCGGCGATACGCTTCTTCATGAGGTCCTCGTACATGCCTTTTCGCACTGAATCTTCAACGCGCTGCTCTTCCTCTTTTTTACGCCTGACTTCACGTTCTTCTTCGGTCTCTTCGTGATACCCTGGAAGATCCTTCTTGGAGTAGTACCATGTTTCTTTGCAGGTTTCGGGATTGACGATCACGCGCTTCTTGATTCCAGATTCTTCAGCTTGCTTGAGCAGGTCTTTTTGCCAATTTTTGATTTCGTCGGCACAATTTTCGTACTCGTGGCCGACACTGGCCTCGTAACCGTCATTCTTGAATCCTTCGGCCTTTTCCTCGGCGACCTTTCGCACCTTCTTCTCCCAGCAATCAGGATCCAAACAGTAAGCCTTCGGGTCGTCGTCGAAGAGGTCCTTCTGGCACGCGCTGCACTTGTCACACTTGAGGCAGGCGGAATGGTCGAACGGTGCCTTTTCCAAGTCCATGTGTGTGCGTTCGAGGATGTTTTTGACATCCCAATCGCTAAGACTTCCGCTGATTTCGGAGAGTTCTTCCTTGAATACATCGTCAGGAAGGTCGGCAAGTTTTGCCGCTGCAGACAAAGCGATTTGTCCGGCCTTAACCTTTTCAAGAATTTCATCGCCGGCGTCCGCGAGCTTCTTGCGTACAAGTACCCAGCGAAGCGTACGACCGAACCTTTTGGCAATCTGTGCCGGCGTGTTCTTCTTGTTGATCAGATGGCGCACTGCGACACACTCTTCGTATGGCGTCATGTCCATTCGGGACACGTTCTCGGTCAGTGAAATTTCATTGAGACTGTCCACATCTTCGATGACGTGACACGGAATGCTCTTTAAGCCGAGTTTCTTCGCGGCTTCGTATCTGCGGAAGCCGGCGACTAGGTTGTAATAAGTCGCTGCGCCGGTATAATGTACAACCGTGATTGGGTTGATGATGCCGTGAGTGGAGATGCTTGCGACAAGGTCGGCGATTTCATCTGTTTTTCGGATGTTATTTTGCGCAAAGATTTTGTCGATGTCTATTGTGCGAAAGCTGTACTTGCGTTCGTCATCAGACTTTTTTTCGGCCTTGGCATCCTTGACGCTAGCCGTAATGGTTTTCTTGGTTTCCTTTTTCATGTCGTGTCCTTTTTTTTGTGAAAACTTTTTCTCAATTTCATTGATGAGGTCGTCATTGTCCTCAATCGTCTTCTTGCCTGGGAACTTCACTCCGTTGCGTCTGCAAAAAACTCTGCATGCCAGGAGCGAACGTCCTTTCGGCAGAATGCCCATTTCGACGAGCTTCGTTTCCAGGGTTGTCCACAGGCGATAGCAGGTCATACTTCGGCAGGGACTCCACGGTATTCGCCATGCTTGGCCATGGCAAGCTTTATTGCCTTGATAGAGTCGCTTACAAGCGTTGCGTGGGTCTTGGCGAAGTATCCACAGAGATTCGTCACGTCCTTATGCGGCGTGTGACCGTTCGTCTCGATTTTATCAATCTTGCCGTCGTTCACAAAAACGCTAACGACATATGTGCCTTGCAAGGTCTTGCCCTGCAGCCGTGTCACTTCTTTCATGCTTTCCTCCATTCGGGCGGATACCGCAAAGGTTCTGTTCCGTAAAGTTTTTTGTTGTGGACCGGATCTGGTCTGCGGTGAACGTCATAGTTAAACGCCAACAAACGAGTCATTTTACGTTTGAATTCGGCTATCTCTCCGAGGGTCGCTGCTGGATCCCTGCGCCTCACCAGCCGGAAGTAATTCTTTGTTTCGCCAAGCCTTTCGCAAAGCTTTTCGAACGCCAGCCAATAATTGCGCCTGCGAATGCCTTCTTCGACCATCTCGCGAGTAAGGGGCCTGTCGTTGATTCTTTTGCGATTTTTCATGGCCTGCCTCGTTCCTTTTAGCGGGCCTCTGCGGGCGACCTGTCGGCGACGGCGGTGAACTGGAGCGTCGCGTGCCCGGCGTTCCATGAGTGAATAATCGCATCGGTCATGGTCATGATTCCGAGCGGTTCGTACTCGCCCGACTTGTTCTTCATTTCCACGTAGAAAAGGGTCTTCATTTGAACCTCCTTAAAACGGCAAATCGTCGTCGCCTTCGCTTAAAGTTCCCTGTTCCTGGGCCGCTGCCGCCTGGTTAGCGGCCTTGTCCTTCTCGGACATCTTCTTCTGCACCAGTTCGATTCCGGAGCAGTTCAGAGTGAAACCCTGCTTCTTGGTGCCTTCATTGGAAGTGAATTCGTAAATCTCGACGCGGCCGGATACGCACACCTTGTCGCCCTTGCCCATGTTGGTCTTCTTCACGTAGGCTGCGCCCCAGATCGTGACCGGAATAAAGTCGCAAGGGCGGGTCCCGTCTTCGCGCTTGTAATTGCGGTCGACAGCAATGCTAAAACGCACGCGTTCCTTGCCGTTGGGCAAAAGGGTGATTTCGGGGTTTGCCGTAAGACGGCCAACAAAAGTGCATACATTAGTCGACATTATCGTTCTCCAATAAGATGGGTTGAAAGTTCGTTGATTATCGCGTTCGCCTCGTTTTCGACGGCCTTGTGGTCGACGGGAGGCAGAATCTTCTTGCCCTGATCTATGAGCGGGCGGTACACGGCCGCAATCGCCTTGAAAGCAGGGAGCCTGCGCATGTCGGCGTCGGCCTTGAGCGGTAGCCAGTTGTGCTTGACGCTCTGGGTGCTGGAGTAGCCAATTGCACGGTACTTGAGGCACCATTCCAGGTCGCCGATGCATACGGCGTGCGGAAACATTCCCTTTTCCTGGTGCATCTCGTGAGCGTCCTCGAAGAGCCTACGCAGCATGGCCGTGCAACACGGCATACGGTTGATGGCCTGCTTGTGGAACTCCAATTCCTCGTCGCTCAGCTGCGCGGCACCGTACTTGAGGCGATCTTCCTTGACCAGGTACTCAATTGCCTGGACTCTCAAGAGCCTTGCGAGGTAGTTGACTTTACTCTGCATATCAGGCATACTTTCTCTCCAGTTCTTCGGGGGTCAGGTCTTCGTCGCGGACGATGTCGCTGCCGTCGGCGCTTTCGCCACGGAGTACGCGGGCGTTGCGTTCGCGTTCCTGGGCCTTCCAGTTCTTCGGGCCCTTCGAGGCGTTCTCGATGCGCTTCTCGTTCAGGATCATCTCCTGCACCTTGTTCCACACCCAGTTGCCCTTGCGGAGCACGGCCGCGTGGTTCTTGTACTTCTTTGCGGCTTTGCCGCCATTCTCGATATAGGCGTCGAGAATGTCGATGGCGGTAGCCAGGTTCTTGCCGTAAACTTCGCGAAGGTGGTGGCCTTCGGCGTCGGTGAGCATCACGTGGCCGCAAGTGCCGTAAGGCTTTTTGTCAGACGCGGGGCTGGCGGGAGTTGCGGCAGAAAGGCTGACTGCCGCTTGTTTCTTACACCTCTCATGGATTTCTCCCGCCAGCGTTGTTTGTGTCGTGGTAGCCGAATGGTTTGCGCAGGATCCGCCTGCGCTCGGGGTTGCTTGGTCGTTTGCGCTTATCACGGTATCAGGTTTACCAGAGCCTAAAGTTTT
>CACXXH010000033.1 GCA_902771595.1 Fibrobacter succinogenes
GCATTCAACAACAAAGTTTTTATCTCTCCATCTTGAGTAAAGTGAATCATCAACAACCTTGCTCAACGATTGAATTACATCATCCGACATCACTGTTGTGTTTTTTTCAAACGAGGAACACTTTAGATTTCGCTCCGCACATAATGCGCTAGAGATGGCTAGAAGCAAAATAGAAACAAAAATTCTCATATGTTAACGCCCCTGTTTTTTAAGAGGATTGTTTCTTTGCGCTTTCACTAGAGAATCAAGCAAGAAAACAGTCCTTTCAGAATCCTCGTCATCATCCATGTACTCACCCATGTCGATGCCACCAGCATATTTTATCTGGAACGGCTTTCCTTTTTTCAATAATGTTTCTTTAAGCGAATTCAGTTTGCCTCTATCTATAGGTTTTGCTGCAAAAGAAGCAATTGCAACAAGCGCTAAAAAAGCACATGCGGTTGTTTTTGCAAAGTTCATACTTTCCCCAAAAAAATCAAAGGTGCCATCGGCGCCGGCAGCTGTTTTAAATTTCTACGAGAATTCCCGCGTGGAAATAGATGTACCCATGCCCGACATGGTTGAGGAACTGGTACCCGCCCATCACCAGGATGGAAGAAAGGTCACCATTCTTGATATCGATTCCGCCGCCCGCGCGCCAGAACATCTGGTGACGCTTGCCAATCATGTACCCGATATCGCCGGTCGCTACCGGAAGCACCTGCCGCCCGATGGGGAGGCGCACCCACAGGCTGCCAGAAAGCGGAACGTACCCGACGTTGTCGAGTTCCTGGTAACCGCCGCCGACGCCCACGAAGAGCATCTGGTCGATCGGGTACCACCAATGTCCATAGAAGCTCATGTTGAACTTCGTGAGTTCGCTCACGTGGTTAGCGATACCGCCCTGCAGGTCCATGGTGAAGGCGTTCGCCGGAACGACGGTGAATGCAATAGAGAACAAGATGGCTGCCAGGAATTTTTTCATACTGCGGATACTCCAGCTAAAATATAATTCCTAATTCCCTTCCGTCAAAAGCGACTTCTTCGACAGCCGCCTAAAAGGCTCACTCATCAGTTCGGGCTTCGCGCGCCCACCCGCCGCTCTTTTCGCGGCAGAACGAAAGGAAGAATCCCTTCAGCAGGGCGAGATTCATCGACATGAAGTAATAACCGCTCGGGACAACCTTCATCGCGCAGAGGAGCGTCGTAATCAGCATGAGGCCAAAGCTCACGCAGTACACCACGCCGCAGGGGAGCAGCAGCGCGTTCAGCACAAACAAGAGAATAAGGATGTGCGGAGAGAACCAGCGCAGAATCTTGTGCGAGAAGAACAGGTAGGCGAGCAGCGGGCGGAACGGGTTCAGCAGCGGCAGGTAAGACCACAGGTAGTTGAAATTCGCGCGGCCGATGCGCACTTTGCGGCGGAATTCGCCGATGCTTTCCTTGGAGGTCTGTTCCGTACCGATGGCGCTGGAGACAAACGTGCAGTAGCCGCCCTTCTGCAGAATTTTCGTGGTGATGAAGAAGTCGTCCATGACGCTCTTCTTCACGGGCAGTTCCGTGTAGAGCTCGCGCCTGATGGCGTAAAGGGCGCCGTTACCGCCGATAAGCCTGTCGAGGATTCCCTCGAACTTCTTGATTTCGGATTCCAGGTCCCAATACGAACTTTCGCCCTGACCGAGCACGCTCCCGCTCTTGTCCGAAAGGATAAGGTGCCCGCAGGCGCAACCGATTTTGCGGTCTTCGAAAGGCGCCACGAGCTTGCGGACCACATTGGGGAAGAACATCGTGTTCGCATCGCAGAACACGAGAATTTCGCCCTTCGCGATTTTATGCAGGCGATTGAGCATCGCCGCCTTGCCCGCGTTCTTCGGAGCCTTCACGAGCGTAATGCCCCTGTCCGCGTACTTCGCGACAATTTCCGCGGTACGGTCGGCGGAACCGTCGTCGCCAATCAGCACCTCGAGCTTTTCCTTGGGGTAGTCAATTTCCAGAATGTTCTGGATCTTGCGTTCGATGACGCCTTCCTCGTTATACGCCGAAATCAAAAGCGACACGTTCGGCAGTTCAAAGTTCTCGTCGATGTCGCGGTGGCGGCGCTTGAACAGTTCGCTCACGAACGGGAGCGTCACGGGGAAAATCCCGTAGCACAGCGCCAGCAGGAACACTAGCGCCCAGAACGCCACCTGCAAATAGAAATAGACATCACCGCTCATCTTTTTATCCACTCCTCTTCTTTAATCAAGAACTGCAAAAGAAGAGACTTCATATCTTGCGGACTCATGGAATCCGATACCGTCAATATAGTAAGACCTTTCGGCGCCACGAGAACGAAGGCCGGCAACACGCTCAATTCCCAGACATCGAAGTAGCAACGCTTGACCGTCTTCTTCTGACCGTCGCACACGATGGAATCCTGCGATTCGGCATCGAGCTTGACCGCGTAAAACCTGTTGTTCAAAAGCGAAGCGATCGACGGGTCGGAATAAACCGTCGCGTCCATCGCGCGGCACGGGATGCACCAGTCCGCGTACATGTCCACGAATATGAGCTTCGGTTCCTTCTTCGCCTTCTCGAGCGCCGCGGTATAGTCCATCCACTTGACAAGCGGCTGGCTCTTCGGAGCGGCAAAGGAGGCGCACGCCATAAGGAGTAGCGCCGCGGCCATGATCCTTGCGCATTTCACGACGTTGCGGCTCATTTCTTGTCCTCTTTCTTTTTCGGGTCCTTCGTCGCCTTCGGAATCCCGAGCAGCGAGTCGATGCGGTCGACAACCGCCTGCTGGAAGGGCACCCACATGGTCTCGTCATCCAGCACCTTGTCGCAGGCCGCAGCAAACGATTCGCGGGTATAACCGTATTTTTCGAGAACGGTCTTGCGCGCAAGCCGAGCCGCCGGGGATTCGCCCCCGTACGTCTGTTCCACCATGCGCACCTCGACATAGGCGCTCACGAGCCGTTCATCGGGCGTAGGCGCATCGTTCCCGCACCCCACAAGCACCGCCGGAGCAGTCGCGACAGCAACCGCGAATGCGGCGAACAAGGCGAATGAGGAAAGCCGGCGCATCATCGTGAAGGTTCCCCGCGCTAAGGCTGCTCTTCCAGCGCGTTCTCGAAAAGGCCTTCCACGTATTCGGCCTTGCTGAACGGGACGAGCTGGTCGATGCGCTCGCCCATGCCAATCCAGCGGATGGGAATCTGCAGAGAACTCGCAATGCTGAGAACCGCACCTCCACGCGCGGTCCCGTCGAGCTTGGTGACCACGAGGCCCGTCAGCGGGAAGCTCTGGTTGAAAATCTTCGTCTGGTTGATGGTGTTCTGTCCGGTGTTGCCGTCAATCACGAGCCACATGTCGTGCGGGAAGTCCGGGTTCACCTTCTTCACCACGCGCACAATCTTCTTGAGCTCTTCCATCAGGTAATCTTTGTTGTGCAGGCGGCCCGCGGTGTCAATCAGCACCACGTCGCACCCGCGGGCAACGGCGGCCTGGCAGGCGTCGAACGCCACTGCCGCAGGGTCGGAGCCTTCCTGATGCTTCACGAACTCGGCACCGCTACGCTCGGCCCATGTCTCGAGCTGTTCGATGGCCGCGGCACGGAAGGTATCGCAGGCGGCGATCATCACCTTCTTGCCTTCGCCAATCCAGCGGGCGGCGAGCTTGCCGATGGTGGTCGTCTTGCCGGCGCCGTTCACGCCGATGACAAGCACCACGTGCGGCTTGCCCTTGAGTTCGAACGGCGGCGGGTCCTTCAAAAGGCGTTCCGCCTCGTTCCGCATGATGTCGAGCACCTGCTCGGTAGTAAGCGACTTGCCCAGCGCCTGTTCACGCAGAGCATCCGTCAAGAGGAACGCGGCTTCCACGCCCACGTCCGCCTTTATCAGGTGTTCCTCGAGTTCCTCGAGCGTATCGTCGGTAATCTTGCCAGCACCGACAATGCCCTTGAGTTCGCCCATGAGGGCGTCGCGGGTCTTGGCAAGCCCGCTCTTGATAGCGGAAAAAAATCCCATTACAAAACTTCCGTATTAAACGAGGCTCTCGACCTTGTCCACAAGGCCGTACTTCTTGGCCTCTTCGGCGCTCATGAAGTTGTCGCGTTCGGTGTCGCGGTCGATTTCCTCGATGGTGTGTCCCGAGGTCTCGGCCAAAATCTTGCCCGTGATGCCGCGGATGCGCAGCATTTCTTCGGCCTGAATCTGGATGTCGCTCGCAGGCGCCACAATCTCGCCGTGGATGAGCGGCTGGTGAATCATGATGCGGGCGTTCGGCCATGCGACGCGCTTGCCCTTCGCACCGGCGGTGAGCAGCACGGCGCCCATCGAGGCAGCCTGGCCGCAGCAAACCGTAACCACGTCGCTCTGGATGGCATTCATGCAGTCGTAGATGGCAAGGCCGCTCGAAATCACGCCGCCCGGGCTGTTGATGAAGAACACGATGTCGTCGTGGTTCAGCGAATCGAGGTACAGGAGCTGCTTCACGATGCGTTCGGCGCTCTCGTCATCGACACCGCCCCACAAAAAAATGCGGCGCTTGGACGCGAGGAACTCCTCGGCCTTCTTCATCATATCGGGAACCTGGTTTTCTTTCTTCTCGTTACAATCTGCCATAAAGCATCCTTTATTTTTTATGCCCAAAATTTAGAAATCTTGAAAGAACCGCACAGCCGCCGCCATGCGAAACACCGCCCTTTCTACGCATTATTATCGCTTTTTCCCCGCAGGGAGCAACATAACCGGCCCGCACAAAAATGCTATCTTTTGCAGCATGGTCAAATCCGAAAAAAAATACCTGGTAGGCCTTGTCTGCCCAGAAGCGCTCTCCGCGATCGAAGCGGACCCGATGCACCCCGTATTCCTGGACATCGAGGCATGCAACGCGCTCGAAATCCGGTACGACTTTTTTGACGAAAAGGTTTGGCCCGAACTTTCGGCTCGCGTACGCAAAGTCGCGCCGCACGCCATGCAGATAGGCACCGTCAGGCTCGTGCGCGACGGCGGCAAGTTCCCCGACAAGGACGCGTACTCGCGCATCCCGCTCTGGTCGAAGATTCTCGGCGAAAGCGAAGTGCCCGAATGGCTCGACCTGGAACAGGACTGCCTGTACGACTTCAAGAACCTGAAGAGCATCGCCGACCTGCGCAAGACAAGGATTCTCGTTTCGCAGCACAACTTCTTGCGCATCCCGAACCAGCAGGAATTGGAAGACTTCGCCCGCGATTGCCTGCGCGTCAAAGCCGACGGTCTCAAGATCGCCGCCATGAGCAACAGCGAGAACGACTGCGAACGCCTGTACAAATTCACCCGCATCCATGCGCACGAATTCGAACTTTTCGCCGCCTTCGGGATGGGCGAAACCGGAAAGGCAAGCCGCATCTGGTCGCTCAAAGAAGGCGCGAACCTCACGTACGCCTCCATCGGGCATGCGCAGGCCCCCGGCCAGATAGACGTCGCCTCCTCAGAAAAGGCCCTAAAGAACCTCGAAAACCTGAATTCTCCCTTCGAAACGCTCGGTTTTATCCAAAAGTTCTAGTTTTTTCGCAAATTTCATACATTTTTCGGCCAAAATCTTATTTAAACGCTACAACGCCCCAAAAAAAGCGTTTATTTTTCTAAAATATTACATGGAATAGAAAACAAGGAATAAGGAACATGCGTCTTTCTGAAAGATTCGTCGACAACTGTATCTTGATCAATTCCGCAAGCGACACCAAGGAAGCCATCCTGAACGAGCTTGTGGACACCTTGTGCAATGCCTACAAGCTCGAGCACAGGGACGAGATATTCGAGGCCGTCTGGAACCGCGAACAGAGCCGTTCCACAGGTATCGGATGCGGACTTGCAGTTCCCCATGCGAAGATCGACTACGTCGACCGTATGTGCATGGTCGCCGCCACGGTCGAGAAGGGACTCGATTTCCAGTCCTTCGACGGGGAACCGGTCTACCTGCTCATCCTTATCGTGAGCCCGGGCAACACCGTGGGCCCGCACCTCAAGGCGCTCTCTTCCGTGAGCCGCCTCCTGGCCGACGGAAACGTCCGCAAGGACCTCATCGCCTCGAAGACCCCCACGGAATTCCTGACCATCCTCCGCGCAGCCGAGGACAAGTACCTGTAGTCAGACGAAAGAACGGCTCTTCGAGCCTACAGACGAAAGACGATAGATTTTTCATCACCCTCCCGGACTCCGTTCCGGGATTGTTTTTTAAAAACACCCTCTTTCGTCTTTCGTCTACCAGCGCAGCGGGCTTTCGTCTAAAAACCCTTGACACCCGAAACAAACTTTTATATATTTGCGCCTACCTCGGACGGTTAGCTCAGTTGGTTTAGAGCGCTGCTTTCACACGGCAGAGGTCACTGGTTCAAATCCAGTACCGTCCACTCGAAAAAGGTCCGCATTGTCGGGCCTTTTTCGTTTTTTATTATCTTATCATCCCGGGGCAACGGATTTGCGTCCCCGCGCATCTAAATAGCATGAACAACACGAAGGCAATCATTCTCGGGATTATCGCGACGGCGGCAGTGGTACACGCAGACACGTGGACTCTCGACGCATGCCTCAAGCAGGCAAAGGAAAAGAGCCTCTCGCTCGAATCCGCGAAACTCCGCGAGCAGCAGTCCGAAATTAACGTCAAACAGGCAGAAGTCGGCCGTTACCCGACCCTCTCCGCCAGCATACAGAACACCCTTTTCGACCATCCCTTTGTCGACGACGAAGACCATTACCGCCTGAGCGTGGGCATTTCGGGCTCGTACACGCTATGGGACGGCGGTTCCCGCAGCCTGAACGTGGAAGCAAGCCGCCTCAACCGCGAGGCGACAAAGTTCGAGACGAAGCAGACGGAACGCAACATCCAGGAAAGCGTGCTGAACGCCTACATGAACCTGCTCGCAGCAAGCGAGAACCTGCGCACGGCGCACGCGTCCGTCGAACTTTCTACCGCAGAATTCGAACATTTCGGCAAGCTTTTCGAAGCGGGCTCCATCACCAAGAAGGACCTCACGCAGAGCCAGTCCAACGTGCTGCAGAAGCAGGTCGCCGAACTCTCGGCGCAGCTCTCCGTCAGCACGGCGAAGACGACGCTCCGCCAGCTCCTGGAACTGCCCGACGGCGAAGAGTTCGAGGTCGCGGCTCCGGAACTGGCCATCGAAAGTCCCGATTCCATCGAGGCGCTGCCGTCGCTCGCCGAACTGAAGGGTACCATCAAGGAAGCGCACCCGGGCCTCAAGTCCGACAGCATCGCCATCCGCGCCGCCAAGAAGAGTACCGAAGTCGCGGGCAAGGGCAGCTCCATCTCGGTGACCCTCGGGGCAAATTCCAGCACCGGACTGCAGGCCTGGGAATCCGGCGCCTACGGCGACCAGCTCAAGAAAGGCTGGCAGAACTCCATCTCGCTGGGCATAAACATCCCCATCATCGACGGCGGGGCAACCACGAACAAGGTCCTGCTCGCCCAAGTCAACGAGACACAGTCCCGGCTCTCCCTGCAAGAGACAGCCAAAAGCCTCGAGAACAGCGTCGAGAAGCTCTACGTCAACGCGGTGAGCGCCGACCTCCAGTGGAAGGCCGCCATGCTCCAGGTTCAGGCCGAAACCGAAGCGCTCCAGGTCGCCGAAGAACAGCGCAACGCGGGCGCCCTCACCTACACCGACTACCTCACCCAGAAGAACAACCTCGAGAAGGCGCAGGTGACGCTCACGAACGCGAAATACACGAGCCTGCTCGCCCGTAAGTTGCTCGACCTCTACCAGGGCAAATTGGACTAGAAACGCACTAACGGTTCATTTGTAAATTAAACGTTTACATCGCATGGATAAATTGTCCATGCGATTTTCGTTCAAAAACGCCGTTTTTTTGTTATTTTTGATTATTTTCACAGGGTGTTATGGGTTTTAGCACAATAAAGGAGAGTCGAAGATGAAACATCTTCCGTTATTTATTTCTGCAGTTGCAGCGACCATGTTCGGTTCTGCATTTGCTTATACTGTTTCTGGCTCCGTATCCGACGAAAATGGCCAAGCCATCAAGGATGCATCCGTAACGCTCGTCAAAGAAAACAAGACTACAAAGACTGACGAAGCCGGCAAGTTCTTACTCGCAGAGCGGCAACGCACCCGTACAGGTCAGGATTTTTGACGCCGTCGGCCACCAGGTGCTGAACCAGACGCTCTACGGCGCAGGCGAAGTCGACCTCCGCACGGGCACGAACGCGATGGGTTCCTACTACGCGCAGGTTACCATGGGTAGCGCAAAGCAGAACATCCGCTTCACCACGAACGGCAGCTACGCCACTTCCTTCGACGCACAGGGACACGCCCTCCTCAAGGAAATCCAGCAGGGTGAAACGCTCCAGTTTGTCGCCGAAGGTTTCGACACGCTTTCCGTACCTCTCGGCACTCTCGACACGACCGTCAACGTGAAGCTCGTGAAGACCGCACCGGCGGAAGAAACGTTCGCCTTCGGTTACGCCCTGAAGAACGAACCTCGCCCGAGTAAGGGTTGCGGCAAGAATTCTACTCTCAATTCGACTGGCTCCGTCGAAAACGGCAAGAAGTTCAATTTGAATGTCGGCGGCAAGAACCGCACCTTCTTCATGACCTTGCCGAAGAACTACGACAATACCAAGCCGCACAAGCTCCTCATCGCCAACCACTGCATGGGCTCCAAGGCAGAAGACTTCGTGCACCACGCTCCTGACTATGACCATCCGAGCCCGTACTATGGCCAACAGCAACTGGATAAGAACGGCGACTACATCTTCGTAGCCCCGCAGGGTAACGATAACGGTACATGGAACGGAAAGGAAGACCACCAGTTCGTTGACGAAATGATTACCGCGATGTTCGACAACTACTGCGTTGACACCACCCGCGTGTTCGCCACAGGATTTAGCTTCGGCACCACCCGCGTGTTCGCCACAGGATTTAGCTTCGGCGCCATGTTCACGAACTCTCTCGCTCAGGACATGCAGGAAAGGCTTCGCGCTGTCGCCGTCTATGCAGTCGCAGACTACAACATTTGGCTTCCGTCTGCAGGAACGGGTCGTTACGACGCAAAGGACTTGCCGATTGCCTGGATGCTCGTGCACGGTAAAGGCGACGGCACCTGTGACTACAACCGCGCAAAGAACAGCGCCCTCCCGAGAATCCTGAAGCGCAACGGCAAGGCCGACGCGAACGGCAAGTTCACCGACGCAAGTGCCGAAAAGCCCAAGGAAATCAACAGCAATACTGCAGGCCACGTCTGCTACGACTTCACGACAGTTGACCCGCGCTTCCCGGTCAAGTTCTGCAGCTGGAACGGACCGCACCGCTGGCCGGCACATGACGAGGGCGACTACAGTAACTACAACAGCAATAGCTGGTCGAAGTCCTGGGTTCCGCAGACCGTCCACGAATTCTTCGAACAGTTCTAGTTAGTACTCTCCATAACCAAACCCAGAGCGGCTCCCGGCAACGGGAGCCGTTCACTTTTTAGGGGAAATTCCTTTTTTGGCGTTTTTCGGCAAATCAGGAAGGGTGAGCACGAAAACTTTTTGTTACTGGTACCTTTTCCCCCATTTTTTATCTAGATTAAGAAAGCACACTTAACAATGGTATGGGAAAGGAGTCGATATGAAGAGAGCATTCTCTCTTGTTTTGCCAATTATGCTGACAACAGCATTCACCGCGGCATCCGCTTACACAGTGAGCGGCACGGTCAAGGACAACACGAACAAGGCCGTAGCCGGGGCCGAAGTCACCCTCATCAAGGAGAACAAGTCGACCGTCACAGACAGCCGCGGCAAGTTCACCATCCATGAGGACGAGGTTTCCCCGGGCGATACCATCTCGCCGGGCGACACCACAACGCCCCATGCCATCGTCGCATCGCATACGCCGGGATACATCAGCATCAACTCCGGCATACTCTCATTCTCGCAGAGCGGGAGCTCCCCCGTGCAGGTCCGGATTTTCGACCTCGTGGGTAACCAGGTATTCAAGCAGACCCTCTACGGTTCCGGCCAGGTGGACCTCACCTCCGGCGTCAAGGCCAGGGGCGTCTACGTGGCCCAGGTGGCCGTAGGCAGCGCAAAGCAGGCCTTCCGCTTCACCGCGAACGGCAACTACTCAGCCTCGTTCAGCGAGACTGGCCACGCCCTGCTGAAGGAAGTGCAGAACGGAGAAGCACTCCGCGTTGTCGCCGAAGGCTTCGATACGCTTATCGTACCGCTCGGCACGCTCGACACGACACTCGAACTCAAGCTCAATGCGGCAGCCACGCAGCAGACCTATGCGTTCGGCTACGCCATCGGCAACGACCCCACCCCGAGTAAGGGCTGCGGCAAGGACAACAAGCTCAAGGACTACTTCAAGTTCACCGGCGGCGGCATCGAGCACGAAGTCTACCTCGACCTCCCCACGAACTACGACAAGAACAAGCCCTACCGCCTGGTGTTCGGCATGCACTGCATGGGCGGTTCCGCCCAGAACGTCGCGAAGAACGAGCATTACTACGGCTACCGCGACCAGAAGGGCGCCAAGGAGAGCACCATCTTCGTGGCACCGCACGGCTACACCGACAACATGCCCTGGCGCTGCGGTGACAACAAGGACCACCTGTTCTTCGACGAAATCCTCACCTACCTGAACGATAACCTCTGCGTGGACACCTCGCGCGTGTTCTCCTCGGGCTTCAGTTTTGGCGCCATGTTCTCGAACTCTCTCGCCCAGACATTCCAGCACAGGCTCCGCGGCGTGGTGGTATTCGCGACCGCCGACCAGGTCATCTACCTCCCGAAGAACGCAGGCAAGCCGATTGCCTGGATGGGAACCGTGGGCCTGAGCGACGGCACCTGTCCGCCAAGCATGGGACGTAGCGCCCGCGACAGAATCCTGAAGAACAACGGCCCCGAAGGCCACACCGACTGCACCGGCGAAAAGGCCACCGAATACGCCAACAACGGCGGACACGTGTGCTACGACTACAAGACGGTCGACCCGCGCTTCCCTGTAAAGTGGTGCACCTTCAGCGGCGGCCACCAGTGGGATATGCGTGAGAACGGCAAGCTGTGGGCCAGCGACGTGGGCTGGGAATTCATCACGCAGTTCTAGGCAAAAAAGGCTATTTGGTTAAGAAGGAGGTGGAAATGAAAAGAAGATGCTTTTCTGTATTTTCCATTGTGCTGGCAACGGCATTCACGGCGGCATCTGCGTTTACGCTAAGCGGGACCGTAAATGACGAGGCGGGGAGTCCTGTTTCGGGCGCCCTTGTAAAGCTTCTTACCAATGGAGATTCCACCTCTACCGGCCAAGACGGCAAGTTCACCATCCAAACGGATGACCAGCAGTCTTTGCCTTCCGGCAAGTTCATTCCCGGCAGTATCAGCATCGTGAACGGGGTGCTTCGCTTTGCGCAGAGCAGCAATTCCCCCGTGCAGGTGAGCATCTTCGACATGGTGGGCAATCTTGTCCTCCGCCAGGAACTTTTCGGTTCGGGCCAAGTGGATTTACGTCAGGGCGTGACCAGTCAGGGCGCTTACTTCGCAAGAGTCCGCGTCGGGAGTGCTGTCGAGACGGTCCGCTTCTCTGTGAACGGTTCGTACTTTAGCGCCGTTCGCCAGGGCCGCGGGCATAAGGCCCTCCTGAAACCCGGCGATGGGGACACCCTCAGTGTCTCCGCTGTCGGATTCGCTCCCTTGAAAGTGGCTTTGCCCAATCTCGATACGACGGTGACTCTGACGCTCACGAAGACGGCTGACGAACAGACTTATGCGTTCGGCTACGCGTTGGGTAACGAACCCACCCCGAGTAAGGGCTGCAGCAAGGACAACACGCTCAAGGACAACTTCATGTTCACCAGCGCCGGCATTGAGCACGAAGTCTACCTGACCCTGCCCGAAAACTACGACAAGAACAAACCCTACCGCCTCGTGTTCGGCATGCACTACATGGGCGGTTCCGCCAAGAACGTGGCAACGAGAGAAGCCTACTACGGACTCCGAAACCAAAAAGGAGCCAAGGAGAACACCATCTTCGTCGCTCCGCACGGATACACGACCGAAACAGATAGGTCAGGGAAAGAAACAGAAAATCCATGGCGATGCGGGGACGACAAGGACCACGTCTTCTTCGGCGAATTCCTCACCTACCTGAACGAGAACCTCTGCGTCGATACATCGCGCGTGTTCTCCGTCGGGTTCAGCTTCGGCGCCATGTTCAGTAACTCCCTTGCACAGGATTTCCAGGACCGCCTGCGCGGCGTGGTGGTATTCGCCACGATGGACCAAGTGATTTACTTGCCCAAGAACAAGGGACTTCCCATCGCATGGATGGGGACTGTCGGCATGGGAGACGAACTTTGTACGCCCAAGCTCGGCCGCAGTGCCCGCGACAGGATCCTGAAGAACAACGGAAAACCTGACGCGGATGGCAACTTCACTGACGCCAGAGACGAAGAAGCCGAAGAATACTCCGGCACCGGCAATCATGTGTGCTACGACTACAAGACGGTCGACCCGCGCTTCCCCGTGAAGTGGTGCACATTCGACGGTAAACACGCATACAACGCCAGCGACGACGGCAAGGTGTGGACAACACCCACCGCCTGGGAATTTATCACGCAGTTCTAGCCCCGTTCTATCCCAGGTTCACCGGAAATTTTCCGTTCATTTTGAAAAGCGCACCTGTTTCGTGAGTGAAACAGGCGCGTTTTTTTATGAAATGGATTGATGCGGGTTTGGCATGGTTTTGGCATAAAAGTGGCATTTTTCGGCGAAAAAAGACAGTTTTTGCAGATTTGTACGCCATATTCCCTTTTTGGCACGAAGTTCGCTTATAGGAGAGTGAACAAGAAACAATGGGCCAGGCCAAAAACCGGGTCCGCAACCAAAAGAGGTAAAATTATGATCAACGCTCAGATTCTTCCCACTGCATTCTATGGTATCCAGAACTTCCTTGACAACCTTAACGCCGAAGCCGCCAAGGGCGAATGCACCTACACGCCGAAGGCCGACTACTACGAGACCGAAAACGGCTTCGCATTGGAAGTCGAACTCCCGGGCGTGAAGAAAGAAGACATGAACATCCAGGTCGAAAAGAACATCATCACCGTCAAGGCGACGCGCGTGCGCAGCAAAGACGAAAAGTTCACCTTCGAGCGCAGCTTCAGGCTTGCCGACGACATCGACACCGAGAACATCAAGGTCTCGCTGGAAAACGGCATCCTGAAATTCGACTTGTCGAAAAAGGCTCAGGCCGCGGCTCGCAAGTTGACCATCGGTTAACCCGCGATTCATAGATATACTCCATTCATCGTTCTCCTTAAAATACCCAAGCCTCGGCAGTAATGCCGGAGGCTTTTTTGTTCCAACGTCACCCTGACGAAGGGCAGGGCCGGATTGGAAGGTTTATTTCTGATGCTGCCCTGAGCGTCCTCAGGGTGACCAAGCGTCAGCATGACGGTGGGCAGGGCCAGCATGACTTCTGGTTCTTCTGCGCAGTTTTTTGTATATTCTAGGCAAATGCTTGATAAAGAAGTTTTAAAGACAGTCAGCCGCATCGAACTTTCCGTTCGCGGCACGCTCGACACCGTGATGACCGGCGCCTACCACAGTTCCTTCAAGGGGAACGGTATGGAATTCAGCGAGGTCCGCGAGTACATGCCGGGCGACGACGTACGCACCATCGACTGGAACGTGACGGCACGTACCGGCACGCCTTATGTGAAGAAGTTTATCGAAGAACGCGAAATGACCATGCTCTTGATGGTCGACGCGTCCAGCAGTTCGGAATTCGGTTCGGGCAAGCAGATGAAGGGAGAGGTCATGGCGACCCTCACCGCCTTGCTCGCCTTTGCCGCCATCAAGAACAACGACAAGGTGGGGCTTTTAATCTACACCGATCAGGTCGAACTGTTTATCCCGCCGGAGAAGGGCCGCAAGCACGTGCTGCGCCTTATCCGTGAAATCCTTTACTTCAAGCCGCAGCACCACGGCACGAACACGCAGGTGGCGCTGGAATATGCCGGCAAGATCCTGAACCGTCGTGCCGTCGTCGTGGTGATGAGCGACTTTTTGGACGAAGGTTTCGAGAACGCATTCAAGATTCTGCGCAAGCGCCACGACGTGCTTGCGGTATCGGTCGTTGACCCGCGCGAAATGGAACTGCCGCCCGCGGGCCTCGTAGAGCTCGAGGACCCCGAAACCGGCGAGACGCTCCTTATCGACACCGGCGATGCAGCCTTCCGCGAAGCGTTCGCCCGCGAGGCAAAGCGCCAGGGTAAGGCGACCAAGGAACTGTTCCAGCGCATGTCCATCGACTTCGTGCGCATCGAGACACACGACGACTTCAAGGAAACCGTGGCCCCGCTTATCGAGCACTTCCGCCGCCGCGCGAAAGCCGCAAGAAGATAGTCGGCACCATAGACAAAGGCTAGCTACAGAAATCATTTTCAAGAAGGAAATATGATTTTTTCAAAGTTCATAAAAAATGTTAGCCTTTGTTCAGCGGTAATGGCGAGTTTCGCCCTTGCTTCCGAGACCTCCGATTTGGCGAAGTTGTCGAGCCACGCCCCTGCTTCTGATACCCTCGATGTACTTAGCGTATATAGCATCGGCGATGCCGGAGACCACCTGGAAAACCAGGCCGGCAACAACTACAAACCTAAAAACATGGTGGACGGAGACATCAAGACGGCTTGGGCACTTCCCTACCATTCTGGCGAAGTCATTCTCCAGTTCAACTTGAAGAAGCAGGCTACATCCGTTAGCCGCCTCCTCATTTACAACGGCTACGGGAAAAACAAAAAGAAATACCTTCAAAATAGCCGCGCCAAAAAAATCGGCATCTATACCAACGGTATTACCAAGCAGAATCTAGTTCGGGAATGGGAACTGGCAGACCAGATGGATTGGCAGAGCGTGATTCTCAATGAGGGCGACGTGAACAGCGTTTTTATTCGCATCCATTCCGTTTACCCCGGCACAACCTGGCCAGACCTTTGCGTATCCGAAGTGAAACTTGTGGGTGCCTCCAGCGAAATTGACGCAACAATCTCTGAACCGAAAGATGAAGAACAGCGCATGGACGGATTTACGGACCTTTCCCTGCAACAAAAAATAGCACTAACACCAGCACAAGCTGAACAAATTTCTCAAAGGCATTACTTTGTGCTGACCCAATCTCAAAAGAACTTACTTCACAAAAAATGGGACCGCGATACATTGAGCATCCTCCCCTCCAACTGGTATGACTGCAGTTGCTTTATGTACCGTGTAGACTGGTTCCACAAAGACTCCGTTCTTGTGCCACGAACATCCATGCCCAGCCGTGAATTGGCGGGCCTATCGGAAGATGATGAAAAATATGAGGGCGAGGAAACAGATTTCGGCCCATTCTCCCGAGGGCTTATCATGGGAATCGACGGAAAGCTCTACCAGGACGGGAAATATGTCCCGCTAGCAGATTTAGTAGCCAAGCAAAAAGCCGAAAAAAAGGAAATCGTCTACCAACGCAGTTATGAATGCGTAGAAAGCGGCTACTCCATAGACTTCCCCCCTGTAGAAGTTGTAGGCGAAAAAGGTTTGAAAAAACTCATAAAAACCCTTATAAAGGCCGGCCTGAAATTCTGCGAAATGAAAAGCGAATGATTCACCCCACCCCATTGGGGTGTTTTTTTTCGACGGTGACACTTTTGGGGATTTAAAGTGTTACATATAAAGGTAGAAGCTTAAAGACGCCCTATGGAATTATTTTTTATCATATCCTTCCCTCTCGCATTCATCATTCATGACGCAGAAGAGATTGTCGTGCAACACAAATGGATGCAGGCGCACAAGGAGGATTTGCTCAGGAGATTCCCAAGAGCCAAGCGCATCTTCTCGCACTTAGGCGGCCTTTCGACCAAGGCGTTCGCAATTGCAGTCCTTGAAGAACTGATACTGTTACTCCTTGCGACAGCTTATATTCTTGCCAACGGGCCCTTCGCCAAAGAATTGTGGATTGCATTGTTCCTGGCATTCTCCATACACTTCGTGATTCACCTTGTACAAGGCGTCATCGTAAAGGATTACGTACCCGGGATTATCACGTCCATCCTGCTCATTCCCTACTCGCTTTTTTGCATAGACAGCATCTGTGGCGAAACAAGTTACGGAAAAATCGCCATGTTGGCCGCAATCGGGCTTGCAACCATTGCGGCAAACCTGAGATTTGCGCACTGGTTGGGAAACAAGCTCAGTTGATTTTCTTATGTTATATTAAAAGACAAAAAAGGAATGCATATGACCTTAGTATTGAACACACTGGAATCGGGTGATTACTCGGAACAGATCAATGCGATTGTCGCGGGCAAGGGCACCAAAGTCGAAATCATAAACACCGCAAGCATGAGAATTGCGCACTGCATCGGCTGTAACCAGTGCTGGCTCAAGACTCCGGGCGTATGCAGCATCAAGGACGACTACGAAAGCATCGTCAAGAAGCTGGTGAAAACGGACAACCTGTGGATTGTATCGGATACCCGCTTCGGGTTCGTCGATTACCGCGGCAAGAGGGTTCTGGACCGCATCATGCCGATGCTGAATATGTACCTCACGTTCCGCGGCGGATGGATGCGTCATGAACTGCGTTACCATGCGATGAACGTGGGCCTGATTTACAAAGGCAACGGAGACCAGAAACTGCTCGAAGATTGGTGCGAACGCACGGCGGCAAACATCGGCGGGCATTCGCTTGGCGTAATTGCGCTGAACAAAGAATCAAACAGCGCCGCTCAACAAGTCGAGGCGTCGCACAAAATCGCACAAACCGAAGCACCGAACGACTTCACGCAAATCAAGCACATCGTCATCATCAACGGAAGCCCGCGCGCCAGAAAGTTCAGCAACACAGACAAGATTCTGCAATCGTTCACCAAGGGGCTGGACGAAGCGAAAGCCACCTACGAGCTCTATTCGCTTTCGAACCATTCGGAATGGGAGTCGGCGCGCGAAGCATTCATGACGAACAGCCGCATCATCATCGCACTGCCACTCTATGTGGAATGCGTTCCCAGCACGTTGCTCGAATTTCTGGAAACGCTCCCCACGGAGCGCCAGCAACCGGCGCAACTCTCGTTCATGCTGCACGGCGGTTTCGAAGAAGGCCACCAGCTCCGTCTGGGCGAAAAGTTCCTGAAGTCGCTACCCGCACAGTTCGGCTGCACTTACGGCGGATGCCTCGTGAGGGGCGGAAGCTTCATGATCCGCATGTTCAACGAGAAACAGACCAAGGCTGTTCTGTTGCCCTACCGCGGCATGGGCGAATACTTCATCGAAAAAGGCGGTTTCCTTGCGCCGGAGGTAAAGAAGTTTACCGGGCCGGAGCAGATTCCGGGGCCGTTCCGCATACTCATCAAACTCCTATTCAAACTCGTGCTGAAGAAGAAATTCAAGGAGTTCGCCAAGGAATGGGGCTGCACCGAACCGCTGGACAGCAAGCCGTACAAGTAATCAGGCGTCCTGCCTGTAGCCGCTAAGGGCAAGCAGGACAAGCGCCGGAGTGTAGAACATCCAAACGAGGTTGTGCGCCACGGTGGCGACAATCTCCTGAACGCTATGGTCTGCCGAGACCAAGCCCGAAACGCCAACGCATACGTCGCAGCAGAAGAACAGAATCATCCCCCACTTGATTTGCCGCGCGTTCCCTGCGGGGAAAAAGCCTTTCCCAGAAGCCCTGCAGGCAGCAATAAGCGAGCAGATGACGAACACGCCGTATGCGGCCACTATCGGGAGTTTCGGGCCACTGAATACGCCCGACACGGCAAGCGCCGCCGCAAGCACCCCCGCACCGAACGGGATGCACAATATCCGCGGGAAACTGTTGTCGCCATCGTTCCTGCGCGTATGCCGGACGATAAGCAGCGTCTGCACCGCCATAAAAAAGCCGATACCCACCAGGGCGTAGCCGGAAACAATCTTCATGCAGAAATCGGCGCATACAGCCATCACAAATGCCGCCTGCAAAAACGTCCTGTCCCTTGAAGAAAGGCAATCCTTGCCGATGAGAAAAACGACAAGCGCGGCGAAGGCCGTGACCGCGAACTTCGCGACATTCTGGTAAACGCTCCCCCCAACGAGGCATTGTTCGACCGCGCCACAACGGAAAAAGAGCAGCCAGTCCATCACCAAAAAAGATGCCGCAAGGATGGCGATAACGACAAGCAGACAAGTGACTCTTTTTCTTTTCAACGACACTTCGTTCCCATCCAAAGTTTACTCGTCGCTCATTCTCTTTTTCAATTCTTTTTTCACCAAGTCCAAATCGCTGTTCGTGAGTACCGGAATCAGCGCGTTGATTTCTTCGACAGGCTTGTCCCACCACTTGAATTTCAGGAGCAGTTCCGTCAACTCCTCGTCAAAGCGGTAGCGCAATTGCTTCGCCGGATTCCCGACCACGACCGTGTAGGGCTCCACGTCGCTGCCGACGACACTGTTCGCGCCGATGATGGCACCGTCGCCGATACGCACGCCCGGCAAGATGATCGCATTCTGCCCGATCCACACGTCGTTCCCGATGACGGTATCGCCCCTGAAGTGCATATCGCTTGCGGCAGGCGGTTGCATATTCCAGCCTTCGAGCGTGTAGAACGGGAAAGTCGAAACCGCATTCATCTGGTGGTTCGCGCCGTTCATCACGAACTCCACGCCCGCGGCTATCTGGCAGAACTTCCCGATGATGAGCTTGTCGCCGATAAAGTCGTAATGGTGCGTCACGTGACTTTCGAATTCCGAGTCCGCAATGTAGGTAAAATCCCCGACGATGATGTTCGGGTTCTTGATGGTGGGCTTGACGTAGATTTCCTTGTCGTAGCCCGCAATCGGGTGCACCGTATTCGGATCGGGAATTTTATTCATGCTTTAAATATAATTTTTCCAAAGTTTTCAGCAATGAATCCACGCGAATGGACAAGTGTTCCGCGCCGGCAGCGGCCAGGTGGTCGTAATCATTCGCCATCGAGTCCGTATAATCATGCGCACCGTACTTGTTCTCATCCATCACCATAAAATGGGGATACACCTCCGAAAGGGAATCCAGATACGCCATCGTCTTCATGACGACACTCCTTTGAATTCCATGGCGTCCGTAGCTTCCCGTCTCCGCATACTTCGGGGATTGCGGATAAATCAAACCTATTATTTTGAATCCCTTATTTTTCGTGCTGTCGATAAATGCGGTAAGGCTGTCGATACTTTCCTCATAGCGGCGATTCAAATAATCGGCCATGATCGAATCCCTCTTGAGTTCCACATCGTCCCTCCAGCCGTACGCATCAATTCTCAACAAGCCATGCGTTTCGACGTAATTCAGGGAATCGTCGCTCGTATACCGGACATTGGCATCGACCGCCTGCATAAAATTCTCCGGCACGCCGTCTTTCCAGAAATTATGATTCCTGTCGTAGAAATATCCCGAAGCCTGTTCGAAAACACTCTGCATTCTTGCGCTCTTGTCGTTGCGCATCAGTTCGAACGATATTTCCAAAATCAGGTACTTGAGTTTTTTCGCATGCGGCACGACATAATTATCCGCCACGTAAAGCTCCGCCCACATATCCCCGCCGATAAAACCGAAATTGAGCGTCGGTTTGGAAATCTGCCTGGGGTCGAAGCCCCTTTCGGTACGGGAACTCCCGACAGCAATAACCTCCAGCGAATCACGCCTATCCCAGAACATGCGCATCTTCAGGGCCGCAGGTTTTTCGCCCGACTGGTAAATGGGATCCCAGTACATGCCGGCACTGTCCAAATCAAGAAAGCCGTCCCCAGAAGCGATTTGCGGCATCACCCACAAATTCGGGTGCCACAGTTCCTCCCCTTCGGCCAATTCCACCACGCTAGAATCAAGGACGTTCACCAGGACAAGTTTCGTGTGTTCGCCATTCACATTCACGAGCGATGCCACCGCCCAATTTTCGCGGCCGCTCCATTCGGAGTGATCGAAAGCGTAGCCATTCGGCGCAGGAATAGCGTGCACTAGGTTCCCGCTGCTATCCGCGACAAGCAGGCGTTCGTGCACTCCGTACTTCGTGTTCGCGAATTCTCTTCCGGTGTTGCCGCCAAAATCCAAAAAGAGCGTCTGGTTCATCCCATCCTTCGAAAGCGACGCATTGCAGGCCTGTTCACCTCCGTACCAGATTTCGTCCTTCCCGCCTACATGTACGCGGAGGCGACGGGCGCCCGATACGGCGCGGTCTTTTTTCTGCGAAAGCCCGCTGTGGTACGCTCCGTTCAAAACCTTCTTCGGCGTGCCGAATTCCCCATTCACAAAAGGAACCATCCATGTCGCGCTCGCGAAGAATTCCGCATCATCGCTGTTGTCGCCAGTACGGTCGACATAGACAATAGAAGTGTCTCCGTTCTCATCTACATGCCAACGAGGAATCGCCGCATTTTTCACATTGAGTTTTACAAGCCCGCCTCCACGCGCATCGAGATTCCTCACATAGACAGCGGACTCCCCATCAATGCCTTCCGTTCCCGTGCAGAACGCGACCCTGTTCCCGTTCGGAGAAATCTCGGGATGGAACACAGGAATGCTATCGACGATTTCAACGACGCTGGGAACCCCGCCGCCATAATCCACAAAAGCCAGGTTTCCCGTCCTGTCATTCCGGAAAGCGAGTTTCGCATGAACCGTCCCGAACTTGCTGCGAAAATCCGAAGAAAACGATTTCATCGTCACCGGACTCGAGGGCGCCACCCCGTTCCCGTCCATCCAAACCGGATTGGGAATCTTGCCAAAAGCGAGGCGGAAACCCATGTACCCGCCATTCGTCGAGGCAGTCACCGGATAGGCATCGCTCCTGTTATCCAGATTGATTTCTGCAGGCACCTGGAACAGGTGCCCTCCCTTGACAACCTTCTCAAGCAGGGAGTTTCCGGTCGGCGGTCCCATGTAATTATGTACGGAAGCCGAGCCCGAGCCGCCGACCCAGTCGTTCGTCAACTCGATCACATTGCCTGCCAAATCGCAGAAGCCCACCGAATCCGGGAAAGCGCAGACAGTATGCAGACTGAAATAAGCATTCATTGAACTCCAGCCATACAGTTCCGGATTCCAGGACTGCGAAGCGGCCATCACCCATTCCGCCTCCGTAGGCAACCGGAAGCCTTCTACGTCGGTCTGAAGTTCCAGCCCTTCCAAATTAGTACAGCGCTCTTTTGAATTAAGCAGTCGCCGGTGGTAAGTATATGCAGTATCGTAGCCGTGCGCCTTGCTGTAAGCATTCGCGAAAAGAACCGCATCGTAGTACGACACGCTGACTACCGGCCAATCCCATTCGCAAGAATCCAGATGATACCCGTCCAATTCGTGAGCATACTCCTTGTACTCACGGCAAGTCACCTCATGTATTCCGAGCGAATATGGGTAATCCAAATGCACCTGCATCCGGCCACCACCGAGCAAGACCGATGCCCCATTGGGATCGACCCGCAACATTCCCTCCCTGAGGGAGTCTTCCGTTATCAAGGGAACAGGCTTGGGAGTCGGAGGCGGAGTCTGAACTACGGACGTATCGATCGGCGGTTCCACCACCTCGAATGGCTGCAACTTCAATTCATCCGGGTCCGTACAGGCTTGGATAAAAACGGAAAAAAGGAGGCCTGCAATCAGCCTCCCGAAATTGCTTTTTTCGCTCCCCGTTTTCACAAAGCCTCGCGACGTTTGCCCTTACGGAACTTCGACGCTGTCGAGAATCTTCTGCACCACGGTTTCGGCAGAAACTTCTTCCGCTTCGGCCTCGTAGCTGAGGATAATGCGGTGGCGGAGTACTTCCATCGCGACAGCCTTCACGTCTTCCGGCGTCACGTAAGCACGGCCCTGAATGAACGCATGGGCCTTTGCCGCCTGGGCGAGGCCGATAGAGGCACGCGGAGAAGCACCGACTTCCACGAAGCCGACCAAGTCGCTGCGCTTGATGCTACCCGGATCGCGGGTGGCGAGCACGAGGTTCACGATGTATTCGCGAACGCGTTCGTCCACGTACACCTGCTTCACCAGCTGGCGGGCGGCCAGGATGTCTTCCTTCGTAGCGACAGCCTGCGGCTGACGGAGACCTGCACCGGCGACGGCGTCGAGAATCTTCATTTCGTCGGCCTTGTTCGGGTAGCTGACCTTCACCTTCAACAGGAAACGGTCCACCTGGGCTTCGGGCAGCGGATACGTACCTTCCTGCTCAATCGGGTTCTGCGTAGCAAGCACCAGGAACGGTTCGTCGAGCTTGAACGTTTCGTCGCCGATGGTGATGTGGCGTTCCTGCATCGCTTCGAGGAGAGCGCTCTGCACCTTCGACGGAGCACGGTTGATTTCGTCGGCGAGCACCAGGTTCGTAAACAGCGGGCCCTTGCGGGTCTCGAACTTCGCTTCCTTCGAGTTGTAAATCGTGGTACCCAGCAAGTCGGCAGGGAGCAGGTCGGGCGTGAACTGGATGCGCTTGAAATCGAGCGACACCGCATCGGCGAAAGCCTTCACCGCAGTCGTCTTGGCAAGGCCCGGCAAACCTTCCAGCAGCACGTGACCGTCGGCCAAAATGCCCGTCAGAATGCTTTCGACTAGAGCCTTCTGGCCAATAACTGTTCCTTCCACTTCACGCAGCAAGTTCATGCAGAATGCGCTCTGCTGGCGCACCTTTTCCGAAAGTTCCTGAATATCCATTTAGTTAACCTCTATGATTTTTACGGACATTAAAATACAAAAATTGCCGAAAAAAAAGCAAATTCATCTATTATATATTACATTTATTGTGAAATATGGGCTCATTTACCGATAAAGAACTTAAAAAATACGAGAAGGAAATCCGATACAAACCCCTTCCCGTGCTTTACCGCGAGCGCAAAGCCGTCAAGAACGACCCCACGCCCGAACGGCAGAATATCGTCAAGGCCCGCATCGAGGCCCTCGAAGACCGCGAAAGGAGAATCAGAAACGCCAGGGAACGGGAAGAGGAAAAGAGAAGATTCGACAATCCTTTCGACAAAACCGGGCTAATCGGCTTCCTTTTGCTCATCGCCGCCACATTTGCATACTGCATTATTATGCTTCTCTTCGGATCAGGGCATGGAGGTCGCAGCTTAATAGACGAAATCGTCCGCAATCCTTCGCTCATTGCGAACCTTAAATTAAGGTGGCTTTTGTCCTTCGCCAAATACCTCCCTGCAATCGGAATTTTCACTTGGTATTCGTCCTACATTCCCTTTTTCAGAGTTTACTTTTGGAGGGACGAAAGTTCATCAAGCAACGACACTCCCAGCTATTGGCTCAAGCACTTCAAGATAGCCCTGAGCATCGCATCGTTTCTTTTCTTCTACTCCATAGAAATATTCGCCAGCGGCAAATACAACGGCTTATTCTATAACGGCTATGGGCAGCCCGCTTATATCATCGCATTTGGCTACCTGGTCTCATCCACCCTATACATCATCAACGCGTTTCGCCCCATAATCAAGAAACTCCAGCCCAAGTACGGGATAACCCTGCTCGCCTTCGCCGCAATCCTCGAAGCATGCGTCAAGAACTGCTTCTCGTAAAGGCATAGACGGGGTCTCCCAAACCATAAAAACCTTTATCAATCCAATTCTCGAATTTTCACCTTCACTGCATCTAGGGAATCTCTCATTTCCCTAATCTTTATTTTTTCTTCCTCGAATTTTTCTTCATTATATACCCCCTGCAGTTTATCTTCGTTCATTTTCCATTTCAGCTCTTCCTTTCGCATTTGTATTTCCAGCTTTAACTCCCTACGCTTTTTCAGGGCAGCCTTCAATTCCCGTCGCCTTTGTTTTTCTTCTTCTGTTTTTTCTTTCACAACATAGAATTGATAATTCAGCGTAAAATAGAACCGGTTATTCGGATTTCTAATTTCTCGGCCATATCGAAATTCCAAGGAGAAATTCATAAACGTCATGTAGGCGCCCACACCAAATTCATTATAATAGGCGGACGAAACTCCATACAAAATAGGGTCACTCACATCAAGCGCATTACGAGAAAAATGTTCGCTAAGGCCAATTCTAAAATTGTCGCTTATGGGAAAATTCTCGATTAGCATTACGCCACCAGTAAACGGACTATCTTTAGATGAATTAGGCGAAGTAGCACCAACCCAACCTTGGAATCCTACATATCTATAAGCGAGTCCCAAAACTCCTCTAGGGATGATATTTTCAAACGATGCCCCTATCATCGCAAAGTTGAAAAACCTACACAATATCGAGAAATCCAGGTTCCAATATCCCTCGTTATAAAAAGAATCTTCGACCCTTCTTTTTTCAAGATTATCTCCTGCTCTTGCCGTGGCCCCAATAGCAAGGGCACCACCGTTTCTTTCCATATTCATAAACTGCGCGGCAGACGGAGGATGGCTAGAACACCCCGCAAGCAGCAGGGCACACACCGTCAACACAATCCACAAAATTCTGCGAGCCATTATCTACAAATTCCCCCTAAAAAGCACTATCTTTTTTTCAATTCCCGAACTTTCATTCGTTGCCGATTCACAGCATCTATCAATTCCCGAAACCGCCGTGTCTCTTCTTCAATTTCTTCTTCGGTAACATCCTCCCCTCTATTCCTTTCTTGAATGAGCCACTTCAGTCTTTTCTTTTGCTCAACCATTTCTACATACAACGCCACATACTGTTTATAAGCTTTCTTATATTCTGCAGTTTTTTCCTTCAAACCGAACAAGTAATTCAGCATAAAATTAAACCGATTGTTGGAGGTCCCTATTTCCCGCCCATAGCGGAATTCCAACGAGAATCCCCAAAAAGAAACATAGGCACCAATACCGTATTCCCAGAAAAAATCTGCAGACCAAAAACTAAGACCACCCAAATTTTCATCGACCTTATAGACATTACGCGAAATATGTTCACTGATACCCACACTAAGCTTTTCTGTTATCGGGAAATTTTCAATCAGCATCAAGCCTCCATAAGGCGATATTTCATAACGATCCATAGTTCCTATCGCTAGCGAAGTCCATCCCTGCAACCCAATATACTGACTGATATATCCTGCGTGCAAACTGGGGGTGATATTTTCAAGAGATATTCCAAAAAAAATGCAAAATCTAAATCCCTTGCTTCTTCAACACAAAAATAATCATTATGATCATAATTATTGCATTTTCCATCATAAAGATTACCTGTTCGCAGCGTTCCTCCAGAACCAAAGCCAAAACTTTTATTTTTCATATTCATGAACTGCGCCGCAGAAGGCGGATGGTTCGAGCACCCCGCATACAGCAACATCGCAACAGCCAACAACAGAATCCTACGCATTTTACCCCAGAATATCTTCCTTGAGCAAAGATAACAACATTAAAGTCCTCATTTTACTTCTAAAAAGTGTGTCTAGGCACAGATTTTAGAAACATATTCAAAGAAAAAACAGCCCAAAAGGTGGTACAATACCACCTTTTATTAAAGCTCGAGAAATACAATTATCTTTAATTTTATGGATATAATCCATATTTTTATAGGCAAATATTGATTTTACCTATAATTTTATGTATATTATCCATAAAAATGGAGACTACATGCTGCACCGTTTCATCCAGAACCGACTCGAAAACGTATTCAAGTACTTTCCTTGCGTACTGCTGACAGGCGCAAGGCAAGTCGGCAAGACGACCCTTATCAAGGAACTCGTCCCAAGCGAGTCCATGGTCACGTTCGACCCCGTGGAAGACATCCGCGGGGCAAAAGCCGACCCGGATCTATTCTTGCGGCAGATGCCCATTCCCGGATTTCTGGACGAAGTGCAATATGTTCCACAGGTGCTCGCCTCCCTCAAGCGATTTGTCGATACAAGCGATTCCCGCAAATCCATGTTCTACCTGAGCGGTTCGCAAAACCTGAATGTTCTCCGCGGCGCAGCTGAATCCATGGCGGGGCGAGTCGCCGTTCTCGACCTCTACCCGCTTTGCTATAAAGAATTGTTCCAGAAACAGGAATGCGGCATATTGGAAGCATGGTTGCAAGATGGGGCAGACAATTTTTCCAACTTTGGTGACGGATCAGTCCCTGCGTTAGCGAAACTTCTTTGGCGAGGCGGAATGCCAGGCATCCTTGACATGCCCGACTCGCTCATCCCCGATTATTTCACGGGCTACATGCGCACCTATATCGAGCGCGACGTCCGTACCATAGCCGAAATTTCAAATCTGACCTTATTCTCCCGATTCGTACGGCTGCTTTCGGCACTTTCGGCACAGGAGGTAAACGAAAGCGAACTGGGGCGCGACCTCGGAATCGACAGGACGACTGCTCTCCGCTGGAAAAACATCTGCGAAGCGACATACCAGTGGGTTTCTATACCGCCCTTCAACAGGAACCCCATCAAGAAAATTTCGGGCAAAAGCAAGGGTTACTTTGTGGATACGGGTTTCCTTTGCCAGCTGCAAGGAATCTACTCACCTGAAGTTCTAATGTCTCACCCGTTGTACGGCCATATCTTTGAAAGCTTTGTCGTGATGGAAGTCATCAAGCGTATCAACGCCTGGAGCGCAAGGCCAATGCTATACCATTACAGGACCTACGCAGGAGCCGAAGTCGATTTGATTTTAGAATACAACGGGAAACTATTCCCCCTAGAAATTAAACTGGATTCACACCCAGCCAAGAAAGATGCAAAAGGTTTCGCATCCTTCAAGGACTCTTTCCCTAAAGAGAACATCGCCATGGGAATAGTCGCCTGCAACACTCCTGTTCCATACAAGTTATCAGAAAACGTGTGGGCAGTCCCCTGGTGGGAACTTTAAATCAAGCGAATCACAAATACAGCCCAAAACGGACATCGCACTTGACGCCCGCAAAATCAATATAGTTCATCCACACGGCACAGCCAACGCTCACGCCGTTAATCAGTACGTCCTCGTCTTCGATAATGTTTTTCCTGCTCTGCAACGTATGCTCGTAGCGCACTCCCACTGAATAATGGTACAGGGGTTCAACACGATCTTCGCTATCGAACGGTTCATAGGATGTCAAGCCAATACCGATTTCAGGCGCAATTTTCCAGACGCCGTTCATGTCTATCGGAGGCCTGTAGAACAACTCCCCATTGAAGAAACCCATCGACGCATTCGCGCCCCCGCCCATCGATGCGTAAAATTCGCCAAACCGGAAAACTAGACCCGTAACAAGTTCCAGACCGAACATCACCTCGCTATCTTCGGCAACAAACGGCGCCGTCAAGGACAATCCCAAATAATAGTCCTTGTAGCTCCGGTTTTTCTCGTTCCACTTTTTCTTTTTCTCCTTGAGTTCGCGCTCTCTCGCCTCGCCAGCCCGTTTTTCGTCGGCCGCCTTCCTCTGCTGGCATTGCGTATCGTCCTTGTCGCAAGAGATTGCCCAATCAACAAGGCCAAAAACCACCTCCAACATGGTAGGCGCTTCATCTTCGCTATATGATTTTGAAGATCCCGCCCACGCCGGGAAAACCAGCATGCTCACGCATGCCAGAACAATCCGCAAATTTTGCTTCGGCGAGAACATACCTGACCCCCATATCCATGAAGATATATTAACGCGCTTGAAAATGAGCGTAGGTTATCTGCGAATTCCGCGCGTTCGTCGGATTTATTTATTGCAAGAAGATGCCAATGGACCCTATCGCATCGGCTTCGCCTCGCTCCAGGGTGACTGCGTGTTTATTTCTTCTTTGCGGCGGGCAGTTCGGGGAGCATCGCGTCGAGCAGGCGCAAAAGCAGGCCGCTGTCTTCAATCTGCTCGTTGGTCACGCGGAGCATGGGCTTTGCGCCCTCGTAGGGCAATTGCTTTTTCGCGTTCGGCAACAGCTTAAGCGCCGCAGGCACGGGCTTCACCAGCAGGCGGTCATCGTAAATCCCGCCAAAGACTTTCCCGTCAGCATACAGAATGTACTCGCCCATCATCTTGCGGGTTGTCACGCGAAAAGCGCCATTGAGCAATTCAGCATTGAACTGCGCCACGATTTTGTTGCGAAAATTTTCTGAACTCGGCATGGTTACAATATAACAATTAATTTGTATATTAACCCTATGCTCAACTACTTATTTCTCATCCTCGCCATTGTCGCAGAAGCCGCTGGCACCACGCTCCTCAAGATGTCGGAGCAGTTCACCAAACTCGTTCCGTCCATCGCCTCGCTCGTCTGCTACGTGGCGTCGCTTTACCTGCTGAGTCTTTGCCTGCGCACCATCCCCATCGGCATCGCATATGCCACCTGGTCGGCGCTCGGCATCGCCCTCATTACAATAAGCGGCATCTACTTTTTCAAGCAGACGCCGGATCTTGGAGCCATCATCGGGCTCATCTTGATTGCTTCTGGTGTAGCGGTCCTGAATCTATTCTCAAAGATGGACGTTCACTAAGGCAGCCAATCATCGCTCCGCAATCTTTGCCATGCGGGTCACGCAATTCGTTTCGACACGCACCACATTTTTCCTGCTAGAACATCCACCCCACGAAAAGGATGCTTTCCGCAACAATCTTATCCAGGAGCCTCGTTCCATACCTGCTGGAATATATAGTCAGTTCATCCTGAAATTCCGCCCTGCGGATAAAACGGCCAATACTTATTTCCGACCCCCAAAAAAAGTGTTCATAGCAATATCGGCCGCCAAGTCCCAAAGTGGCATACAGCCCGTATTCCTTGCCTCGAAGATGCACTTCCTCTTTATAAGAACTGGTATCGCGGTCCAAATCGACATTGTAGAAGACAGGCGACACTTGCAACTGCAAAAAGCCTTCCACCTGTTTTTGTTCGCGGCTATAGTTTTTTCCCGAAGGTCCAACATAACGATATTTTCCGAGGTTGCGACGACCCCAATACCATCGTAACATCATGGGCGTGGATATAGCATTGATGGTTCCCTCGCCATCGGTATAGGAACGGAGATCGCTTTCATCAAATCCCGCATAAGAGAGCCTAACGGCAAGGCTCCAAAAATCCGTAAGCAGCCGCTCGTATGTCATGGCAAAATTCAAATTCTGCGCAATTAGATTGAACGAAAACCGGTTTCTCTTATTTGGGGGCGCACTAATTCCCAGCGAATCCTTCGGAGCAAGATTCTCGGGTACAACAGCGCCCGGCGTCACCGCATTGGCGTCTTTTGCCTGTCCATCGGCTTTCGCCGTATTTATGACATAGGTTACCTTATGGGTATCGGTATAAACGGTATCCACCGTCCCGTCCTGGGAATAAACGAGTGCCGGACACAAAAGCGCCAGGAGCATAACAAAAAACAAAGGCATGTCAGAACCCCAACTTATATTCAAGCCCGAAGAACATTCCGCGTGGAACCGTTCCGGTAAGCAAACGCATATTTCCGAGAGACAAGAAATCCCTGGCGTCACTCCCCCAATACTGGTATCCAAACGAGAAGCCAAAATCCCACAAATAGTTACCCGCATTCCAGACGAGACCTAACGTTCCAGTAGCAGCCACTCCCGCATCAAAGCTCCATTTCTTATCAACATCGCTGTCATAAGGCTTATCCCGAGCCACCTTTATAGTGGGATGACCCATCGCCTGAACATAAAACGACACGCTATTCAGGGGAACATTCCTGTGTTTCACCTTGCGGCGTTTCCGGTTTTCCCGCGAGACAACCACAGTCAGCAAATACTGGCGGTACCCCACTCCCGGAGAAAAAATCGACCTGACGCCCTCCCAGGATCGTTCTTCATCCCAAATTCTATACTCATAAAACAGCAATGTCGTAGACAAGTTAAAAATCGTGGAGCCCCTGTAGGCGTTCTCGATTTCCAAGTCCCAATCAAGCATAAAAACACCGAAATACAGGCTCAGGATATTCAACGCCGTATACATCCCTACATAGGAATTGATTGCCGGGGGGATGGTGTCCGTATCGTAATCAACAAGATAGGGATTGATTTGAGACTCCGCCTTCCGAGCAACCGATTCCTGTATATAAACGGTATCCGGCGGAGAGGCGACGAAAACCGTATCTACGACCCGCTTTTTCACGTAAACCGTATCGGTTGCGGCAAAGCCTGAACCCGCCATCATAGAGAACACAACGAAGCCCATTAGAAACCGAAAGCTCATCATAAGAATCCCACGCCGATATTCACTTTCAGATCCAATTGCAAGCCATCCGCTATGTACATCACATGCTTGCTAAGAATTTCTTTATCAAAGGAGGGCACGATATTGTACGAGAAACCGTATTCAAAACCAAACGTCGCCCAGTTTCCCCTAAAGGCATGGCCTCCATGGGCATATAAGGCAAAGCCCTTATAAGAGCCGTAATCGCTATGGGGCCTATCATTAATCAAATTCGGTTTGGCGTCCCACGTATTGGTATAATTGGATTTACGGAGCAGGAAATTTCCGCCAACTTCATAAAAAAAGCTGCTCCGTGCCGGGCGCGTATAATGCCTATAGCCGGCGCCTATATCGTACTGTTCAATATAGCCCTCGTATATGCTGCTAAAAACATCGCCGCCACTGGTCTCGGGATATTTCTTTCCATAGCGGACATTGAACACCATGGAATTTTTCCTGTTAAAAGAAATTTCGATATTTCCCCCGACCTTCAGGCCCAGGGATTCATCAAGCATCCATATAATCGAAACAACATCGAAATTCAGATAAAAAAAGCGATGGGTATAGCTAGTATCGTTGCGGGGCAATTTCGTGGTGTCCCTACCAAAGGGATTAGCCTCTGTTGGGCGGCAGCATTGCTCCTCGGCATATTCCCGGGGCCCCGCCTCAACTCGGCCATCCGCATTCAAATATATCGTATCGGCCTTGGGTTTCAGCGCAACATAGACCGTATCCCGAACGATTTCTTCCACATACACGGTATCCCGCGTTTCTTCCTGCGAAAAAACCGCTCCCCAAAGACAAAGAATCAGCCCCAAGACACTTCTGATATGTTTCATCAAAGACAATTATAGATTTTCTGAATCCCCAAGGCTACAGAGACTTTTCCATGTACACGCATTGGAACGTGTCATGATGCGGTTTACCGGTCTCTTCGAAGCGGTAACCCATTTTTTTGTAGAAATTCTCGACCCCTACGCGGCTGGAGATTACTGCTTTTTTGAAGCCCTTTTCGCGCATCCACTTTTCGGCTTCGGCGACTACGGAACGGCCCAGGTGCTGCCCCCGGTATTCCGGCAATACGACGACGCGCCCGATTTCGGCAACGCCGTCGCGAACCTCGAACCAGCGGCATGTGGCCACCGGGTAAATATCGTCGAGAGCGAGGACATAGTTGCAGTCCGCGCCGTCATGCGAATCGATTTCGGCATCGAGCGGGATCTGGTGCTTGCGCATCATCGCCTGGATGCGCACGTAATACGCACCCGCACGCTCGCTCTCTTTGGTAACCCGGATGATATTCATGGACCCGCTTATTCTTCTTCGGATATGCCCATGAGCTTCATGGCGCCCTTCCAGGTTTCGCGATTTTCGAACCCGTCGCGCTTGCCGCCGCCGTAGCGGGCGTGCGCGAATTCTTCGACCAGCGATTCCCAGCCCTCGAGCTTGCCATCCTTAACCATCGCGTCCAGGTTCACAGCGGAGGCGGCGGAGGCATCTCCGGCACCCTCGCCGGCAATCCCGAATTTTTCAGCAACGTATTCCTTGCAAATACTTTCCAGTTCCAAAAGCCACTCGCGGCTGTCTGCAGAATTCACGCGCTGTTTCAGGACCATCATGCGTTCGCGCAGGGCGTTCTCGGCGGCATTTTTGGAGGCGGCGGCTGCACGAGCCGCAGCACGGCGGCGGGCGCGCCACAGGCCCGCGAAAAGCACGCAAACGGCCACAACCAGGCCAACCACGAGCGGAAGCGGGTTAAAGGGTTCATTCACGCGCACATCTACGCTCTCGCTCCGCAAATCAAGCGGCTGCCCCATTTGCGTCGGGATTTCGAACCGCATGGCGGGTATATGCAGGTTTCCCGTATCCTGCGCCGCAATCTTGTAGGTAAACGTAATCGAGGCGATTTCCTTGCCGTCTTTCACGGAGCGCGCCGACTCCTGCGACATGGCCACCTGCGTGAGGCCCTTCGCGTTCGCGGAACCCGTAGGCACCACCAGGAGCGCGCTGCCCTGCACGCTCCAGCTCACCGTGATCGGGAAATCGAAAGTATCGCCCACGGTCACCGCGGGCATCCCGCCTTCGGGACCAGCCTTCACCGAAATGCCCAGCTGTTCGGGAGTGGGCATGCTTATCTGCGATGCCTGAGCGGAGTCCGGCACAGCGTTTGCGGCAGAATCCTGCACGCCGATTGCAGCGCTATCCTGCGCAGCATCCATATTCAAAGAATCATTTTCCATATGTACAAAATGTACAAAAGCCGAGAGTCGCAGGCAAGGACACTTGCATGCGACCGAGGCGCCAAACCATGGCTTTGCGCATGCAAAGCCCATGTACAAAAGCCGAGAGTCGCAGGCAAGGACTTCGCGCGGCAAAAGCGAAGCCCCAGATATCAATCTGGGGTTGAGCTTGCCGGCGAGGGGGCGCTAACTTACGCCAATGCAATCTCTTTTTCGCCCCTGAGCTTTCTTTACCCACATGCGACCGAGGCGCCAAACCATGGCTTTGCGTATGCAAAGCCCATGTACAAAAGCCGAGAGTCATGGGCAAGTATATTTCGTCCCCGAGCTTATCAAAGCCCATATACAAAAAAAACGCCCTGCGAGGTTGCAGGACGTTAAAATGTCTGTGGATGCCCTTGCCGGGCAAAGCCCGACGGCGGCATGCCGCGCTAAGATTACAGCGGGAGCAGCGCAGGCTTCATATACATGCCGTTCAAGAGCTGGCTGTACATAGTCATGAGGATATGCGGGAAGTAGCTGAACCCGCTCATCGTCTTGGTATTGAACGAAGCCGTGCACTCGTTAAGCCAAGCCTGGTTTCCGGCCATGCCCGTGAGGCACCATGCACCATGCCAGTTCGGCATAAAGGAATTCGTAGAACCGTCTGCCTTGCCAGCAACAGCGGAATACATCACCTTGCCGGTTGTTTCAAGTTTGGCGGCGCTTCCCGAGGACTTGGTCGAAATAAAGTTGTTCAAGGTGGACAGCACCTGCTGTGCACGCGGATCCTGAGTCCAGTAGTAGTCCCAAGCGATGCGCCACGGAATGCGCACGGCTTCGTGATAGAACTGCCAATAGGTGTTGGTCGCGCTCCCGTTCTTCGGGTCAATCGCAGTACCGCTGATATCGGTCCAGTCCGGGATTACGCCCGTGCCAGCCGACTGCACATTAATCATGTAAGTGTACATGGTGTTGAGCACGTTCGTCCAGTCGTGGTTCTTGTCAACAAGAGCGAACAGCTTGATAGCAATCGGAGAGAAGTAGCTCAGGTTGTAAGCGCTATTATCCTTCTTCCATACCGGCATATTGCCTGCGTAAATCATGCCAGTCGGGCTGATTTCATTGTTCCAGATATCGTTGATAACCAGGAGAGCGTCGTTCAAGTACGCAATGTCCCCCGTAGCATAGTAGGCAAGAACCAGCGCGGTCGCGATGTCCAGGTCAGCATCAGTCGCCGAAGAGGAGTTCGCCGGAGTGACGAGGGATTCGTACGAGTACGTGCCCACCTTCCAGGGCATCAAGTTAGAGTTCTGATATTCGCGGTAACCCCTGTTGTAGTACCACAGGGAATTGAAGGCTGCCAGATCGCCAGCAAAGAGCGTAATCAGCATGCCGTAGCCGATAGCTTCCGACACGGTGCATCCGCGCTTCTTGTAGCTGTCATCACTCTCGTCAATGACACAATAGGCGTCATTCTGCGTATCCCAGACGATACGAGCCGGAATCATGCCAGCCGCGACATAGTTGCCAAAAATCAAAGTCCAGTCCTTAGCCAACTCCGGGTAAAGAGCGGCTTCCTGCTGGTAGGTCTTGTAGTACAACGCCTTCCAACTCCCGTACAAGTTCAATGCGGCATCCAAACTCGCAACACTAGGCAAAATTCCATAGGGAGACTGTACGACACCATTATTGGCGGCAGAGGACGAAAGCGGGACCACCGTGCTGCTCGTCGGAGGCGGCACCGGTTCCGGAGAAACGGGATCATCCTTATCGCAGGCAGACATCAACATGGCGGCACTGATAGTCAGAGCCGAAAAAAACAGTTTTTTCTTCATTTCAAAAAACCTCATCTATTTACCCATAATATACTTTACTATTCCGGTTTTATCTACAAGATAAACAAAAAAAAAGCCCCGAGAGCACGTCTCGAGGCCTATATGTGAACGAAATCACCCGATTATTTCAACACAATCTTCTTTGCAAGCCCGACACCCGAACCGGCAACGCGGACCATGTAGACTCCGGCCTTGAGGCTAGAGAGATCCACGGCGGAGGCTGCCTCAACGGACTTCACGACATGTCCCTTAAGGTCCCTCACTTCGACCTTGCCGGCAGAGATGCCAGCGAGCGAGAGCGTGCGGCCAGAAAGGGTCATCTCCAAATTCGCCTTCGGGCTAGCCACGGGTTGCACAGAAGCAACATCGTATTGTACAGACGCATCGATTTCTTGTTCAGGCTTATAGATAGCAATGTTAGCGCTACTCTTAATCGACCTGATCTTGGTTATACGGAAATCACCAACTGTGCCCGCACGGCCTTCGAACTTGATCTTGATTGCCGCAATGTGCTTAAGAGCGGAAGTCTTATCAACCGAGAGGCCCCAACCAGTAGAACGCTTGAACTTCGACCAGGGAAGCACCAACTGACGGGTATGATGGCGGGACGACTTGGGAGCAGAAGCCACGTAAGTACCGTAGTAGGAGTCCTTCTTGTTGCCATCGGTTACGAGTTCCACAGAGAAATCGATAGTGGATTCATATTCGATCACGATGCCACCCCAAGCAGATACATCCGTACCTTCCTGTTTGTCGCTCCAAACGTTGAAGCCGAGGCTTGCATGCGGTTTACGGGCACCACGTTTCAACTGCACACGGCCCTTGATGCCATGATAAGCCTCGACGAGCGGTCCGAAGAAGTTGCCGTACACGTTTTCATGGACATTAGTCGGCCATACAAACTTGGAATGACCATGTTCATCCTCGTCGGTTTCTTCGTACCAGTAACCGTAAGTCAGCGTGTTCGAGCCCGTATTGACTCTGCCTTCAACATCGTTCGCGCCATCCCAGTAAAGCGATTTGGAAACGAATTCCTTCACCGGTGTGGGCGGGACAACAGTGCCAGAACCACTCTTAATCGACCTGAGATGCGGAAACTGCCAGAAGTGCCAGCGGTGCCTTCAAATTTGAACCTGATCGTAGCGGTATTGCCAAGGACACTGTTTATATCAGCAATCTTGCCCCAGCCACCCTGCTTGAACTTAGACCAGGGAAGCACAATTTCGCTAACGGTAGGAGACTTGGGAAGATAAGCCTTGAATTCGTCATATTCGGTCATATCCCTTGGGTTTTCGACACCAAGTTCAACTTGGAATCCTATGGTGGATTCATACTTAATCACGATGCCTTCCCAAGACGAGATATCCACGCCTTCCTGTTTTTCGCTCCAGATATTGAAGCCGACACCAGTATACGGATAATCATAGCCATCACCGAGCGTCACATTGCCCTTGATACCGCCATACGCCTCGACGAGCGGGCCGAAGAAATTGCCCCAGACATTCTCTTCGACATCGGCAGGCCAACTAATCTTGGACGTACCACCATCATTCGCATCATTGTATTCGAACCAGTAACCGGCAGTCAATTCATCAGAACCGGTTTCCACGCGGCCTTCGGTATCGACAGCACCATCCCAGTAAAGCGAGTTAGAAACGAATTTGTTCACCGGTGTGGGCGGGATAATTGTGCTGGAGCCCTTCTTAATCGACCTGATGCTGATGATGCGGAAGTCACCAGAAGTGCCAGCGGTGCCTTCAAATTTGAACCTGATTGTTGCAGTCTTGGCAAGAACTTCGTCAGACCTGCCCCAGCCACCCTGCTTGAACTTCGACCAGGGAAGCACAATTTCACTAACGATCGGAGACTTGGGAAGCCTAGCCTGGAAATTGTCATATTCGGTCACCAACTTTTCGTCTTCAACACCAAGTTCAACAGCGAATCCTACGGTGGATTCATATTTAACCACGATGCCGCCCCAAGACGAGATGTCGGCGCCTTCCTGGTTTTCGCTCAAGACGTTGAAACCAAGACCGGCATACGGGTATTCATAACCATCGCCAAGCGTCACATGGCCCTTGACGCCCAGATATGCCTCGACAAGCGGCCCAAAGAAATTGCCGTAGGTATTCTCTTCGATATCTTCCGGGTACGTAATTTTGGACGTACCGCCATCGTTTTCGTCGTTGAAATCGTACCAGTAACCGGCAGTCAAATTTTCAAATCCCGTATAGACCCTGCCTTCGGTATCGACAGTGCCATCCCAATAGAGCGTATCGGAAACATTATTCGCCACATGGGTACCAGGATTGTCAGTCGTATCGGGATTAGGCGGGACAATCGTTCCTCCCCCAATCGACCTGATACCGATGATACGGAAATCTCCTCTCGTGCCAGCGGTGCCTTCAAATTGCAACCGGATAGAAGCGACTCGTGCAAGGGCGACATTCTTATCAACCATGTTGCCCCAACCACCCTGTTTGAACTTCGACCAGGGAATCACAAGTTCATTAACGCCACTAGACTTGGGAACTTCCGCTTTGTAATTATCGTAGATGAAATCCCTTTCATTGTCGGTTACGAGTTGTACCGCAAATTTGCGGGTGGACTCATATTTAATCACAATGCCGCCCCAAGACGAGACATTCACGCCTTCCTGGTTTTCGCTCCAGATGTTGAAGCCAAGACCGACATACGGATATTCATAGCCTTCGCCGAAAACGACGGAACCCTTGACGCCGCGATAAGCCTCAACAAGCGGGCCGAAGAAGTTGCCGTAGGTATTCATTTCGACATCGACAGGCCAAACTATCTTGGACGTGCCGCCATCGTCCTCGTCGGTGTACGAGAACCAGTAACCGGCAGTCAAATTGTCAGATCCCGTATAGACCCTGCCTTCGGTATCGACAGTGCCATCCCAATAGAGCGTATCGGAGACTCGAGTCGACACATAAACACTCGTATCGGGCGGAACAACAGTCGTATCGGGCGGAACAACAGTCGTGTCGGGCACAATGACTGTTGTATCGGGCCTCGGGGTAATCACCGTATCGGCATTCCCCGCGATAGACCTGATGCTGGTTATACGGACGTCGCCGCTCGTGCCTGCGGTCCCTTCAAACACCAGCCTGACAGCGGCGGTGTGCGCAAGAACGTAATTCAAGCTCGCAGTCTTGCCCCAGCCACCCTGTTTGAACTTAGACCAATCAAGCCTATATTCAGTACCAGAAGGTGCCTTGGGAATTCGCGCCTTGAAATTGTCATATTCGGTCACGACTTTCTCATTTTCGACCTGGAGTTCGGCATTGAAACCAAGGGTGGATTCATATCCAATCACGATTCCGCCCCAAGACGAAATATCCGCGCCATCCTGTTCTTCGTTCCAAACGTTGAAACCGAAGCCTGCATACGGATAATCATAACCATCGCCAAGCGTCACATGGGCCTTGATGCCGCCATACCCCTCGACAAGCGGGCCGTAGAAATTGCCGTAGCCATTCTCTTCGACATTTGACGGGTACGTAAATTTAGACGTGCCGCCGTCATTCTTATCGTCGTACTCATACCAATAACCGGCAAAAGGATAGGGTGAACCCGTCTCAACCTTACCCTGAGTATCGGTTGCACCATTCCAATAGAGTGTATTGGAAACATTGTCTGCAGCAAAAGCAGACGCAGCTGCACAGGCAAATATGCCAAGTACACTTCGTTTGTTCATAATGAACCTCCCCTTAAAAAAAAAGATTTCCCTAGCAAGAATATATAATCATTTATTACGAAAAGAAATTTTATTTTACATACAAAAAGCATCCCGGTCCAAAAACCGGGATGCAGAATTTCAACAAACAGCAGATTACTTGAGGTGTATCTTTCGTGCGAAGTTCACGCTCTTGCCAGCAATACGGACCATGTAGACGCCTGCGTCGAGGCTGGAGAGATCCATGGTGGAGCTGACGGTGGCAGACTTCACGACGTGCCCCTGAAGGTCAATCACTTCGGCCTTGGCAGAAGAGATGCCCTGGAAGGAGAGGACGCGGCCAGAGAGCAGAACCTTGACGGAAGATGCGGCAGCGGCCTTGACCGAAGAGTCGTAAGAAAAGTCACAACATGGCGGACAACCAGTGCACTGGCCCAAAGAACCGATCTGGCAGATGCGGAAGTCACCGGAAGTACCGGCAGTGCCTTCGAACTTCAGCTTGATAGCGGCAGTAGCCTTGAGGACGACATTCTGGTCAACAACGGTACCCCACTTGCCCTGCTTGAACTTGTTCCAAGCGTAGTCAGCAATGGTAGAAGTAACAGCCTTGCCGACAGTAGCCTTGTAGTTATCGTAGCCAGTCACTTCCTTTTCGTTTTCGACACCGAGTTCGATACCGAAACCGATAGTGGATTCGTAAGCCAAGCAGATGCCTTCCCAAGCAGTAATGTCAGCACCTTCCTGCTGGTCGCTCAAAACGTTGAAGCCGATACCGGCATACGGATAATCGTAGCCATCACCGAGAGTGATGGAACCCTTGATACCCATGTAAGCTTCGGTAAGCGGGCCAAAGAAGTTGTTGTAAGCGTTGGCTTCGACATCGGCGGGCCAAGTGAAGTAGGACGTACCTTCATAGTCTTTGTCATTATATTCGTACCAATAGCCCGCAGTTGAATCGGGCGATCCCGTCTCAACCTTACCCTGAGTATCGGTTGCACCATCCCACAGGAAGGTTTTTTTTACCGTCTCTTGAGCAAAGACGCTTATGGCAGCCAAAGCGAGAGCGGCAACTACAACTCTTTTATTCATAATCGAATTCTCCCCAAAAAAAAAGAACCATTCATCGTGAATATACACTCCCCACTTTGCAAAAGCAATACCCTATGCAAAATCCTTTGTTCTTTACAACATAAAAAAAGCACCCTGGCCCGAAGGTCAGGGTGCCGAATTTCTACAATCAGCAGATTATTACTTGAGAATGATCTTCTGAGCGAAGTTCACGCTCTTGCCAGCGATGCGAACCATGTAGATGCCAGCGTCGAGGCTGGAGAGATCCATGGTGGAGCTGACGGTGGCAGACTTCACGACCTGGCCCTGGAGGTTGATCACTTCGGCCTTGGCAGAAGAGATGCCCTGGATGTAGAGGACGCGGTCAGAGAGCTGAGCCTTGACGGAAGTAGCGGCAACGGCCTTGATAGCATCGGTCTTGCAGCCAGTGCACATGCCCAAAGAACCGATCTGGCAGATGCGGAAGTCACCGGAAGTACCGGCAGAGCCTTCGAACTTCAGCTTGATAGCGGCAGTAGCCTTGAGGACGACATCCTGGTCAACAACGGTACCCCACTTGCCCTGCTTGAACTTGCTCCAAGCGAAGTCAGCAGTGGTAGCAGTAGCAGCCTTGCCAACAGTAGCCTTGTAGTTATCGTAGGCGGTCACTTCCTTTTCGTTTTGAACACCGAGTTCGATACCGAAACCGATAGTGGATTCGTAAGCCAAGCAGATGCCTTCCCAAGCAGTAATGTCAGCACCTTCCTGCTTGTCGCTCAAAACGTTGAAGCCGAGACCGGAATACGGATATTCGTAGCCATCGCCGAGAGTGATGGAACCCTTGATACCCTTGTAAGCTTCGGTAAGCGGGCCAAAGAAGTTGTTGTAAGCGTTGGCTTCGACATCGGCGGGCCAAGTGAACTTGGACGTACCGTCATCGTTTTCGTCGGTGTATTCGTACCAGTAACCAGCAGTGGCAACGGAGTCAGAACCAGTGTCTACACGACCTTCGGTATCGGTGCCACCGTCCCAAAGGAAGGTAGGAGTAACCTTGAGGTCGGCAAAAGCCAGAGCGGCAGAGCCAGCAATAGCAGCGAGTGTAATGATCTTCTTCATAGTATCTCTCTCTTTTTAATTGTGAAAGCCCCCCAAGGAGGGCCATGGTTTACCGCAAATATATCTTTTTTTTCGGGATTAGCAATAACAAAAAATAAAAAAAACACTTTTTTCGAAAAACAGTTCAATTCGTCACACTTTTGAGCGTAACACCCTTTTGCTCAAGAAAAAAGGAACAATCTACCCCGAACCGCCACCGCCGGTCTGCTTTTCATGAGACCTTCGTCACTGTAAAATTTTCTTTACCTGTAAAATTTAACAAGTATGCATATCTTTTAATATGGGTGGGTGTGTGTCAACTTGTTCAAGGACCATAACCTTATGAAATTACGTCACTTAGCAGCAATCGCCGGCATAGCCGTTTTGGCAGGCGTAGCAAACGCTGCGCCCGCCTTCCCGTTTCCCCAAAACCAGGCCTATCCGCAGGGCAACACGGTCAAATTCGCGACCCCGAGCGCCATCAAGGCCCATTTCGACACGTGGAAAAATTGCTGGTACAAGGATATGGGCGACGGAACCGCCCGCATCATCAGCCCCAACGACAGCACCGAAATGTCCGTATCTGAAGGCATCGCCTACGGCATGCTCATCATGGTGTACATGTCTGGTTCGCAGGGCGATTACCAGAGCGAATTCAACAAACTTTGGGCCTTCTGGAAAAAGTACGCCATGGGCGGCGGCGCCTCCGGCATGAAATGGCATGTAAACACCAACACCGGCCATGCCGACGACGGCAGCGCCACCGACGCGGAATTCGACGCCGCGGTAGCCCTCGTGATGGCATCCAAGCAATGGGGCGATGCGAGCTACCTTTCCGACGCCAAGAGCCTTATCAGCTGGATCAAGAGCAACGACATGACCAGCGACGGGAGCGTGAAGCCCGGAAGCAACTGGAACAACTACTTCAACCCGAGCTACGCGGCCGTAGGCGCATTCCACCTGTTCAAGGAAGTCACGAACGACACATTCTGGGATACCGCTATCAAAAAGACCCTGAGCGACGTGAGCCAGTGTCAAGATTCCAAGACGGGTCTCGTTCCCGACTGGTGCGACTGGAACACCCACAAACCCGTGCAGGGCAACGCCGCCATCACTAACGGCATCGGTTTCTTCGACGACGCATGCCGCACGCCCTGGCGCATGGCCTGGGCTTACTACTGGTACGGCGATACCGGCGCAAAGGCCGTCAACGACAAGATTGCCCCCTGGCTCAAGGAAGCCTCTTACGAGCACGCCACCTACATCCAGTCCGGCTACAAGGTCGACGGTACAGGCACTCGCGATTTCGTTTCGTCTTCGTTCTCCGGCGGGCTTGGCCTCGCGATGGCTTCGGCGACCAATCCGGGCCATTACATGGAAACTGTCTACGAGACCCTCATCAATACCGAGGGCCGCACCAAACCCGATTCCCCGAAGGGCGAAAAATACTACCCCGCGACCCTCAACATACTCTACCTTTTGCTCATGACAGGCAACATGCCCAACTTCTACAACATGACCGGTTATACGGCCTTCACGCCCAGCGAGAGCAACAGGAGGCAAGTAACGGCCCCGGCAGGCACGCTTTTACCCAACGACCCGTCCACCTTCGCCGCCGGCTTCTGGAAATGGGGCGCCTACAGCGACAAGTACGGCGTCACCAAGATGCAACCGGATTCAGGACAATCGGCCATATACCAGACGGCAACAGGAACCAGGATTGCAGCCTCCATGTATATCGCCCCTGAGCCCACCTACGACGCGACCGCCGACCTCAAGTACCCCTTCGCGGGAGTCGCCGTATCGTTCAAGCCCGACGAAAGCAACATCGACATTTCCGATGCGGCAACCATAAAAGTCCGCATCCACACGCAAGGCGTTATCCGCATGGCCCTCCTCAACCAGGCCACCCTCGATTACGACAACGAAGGCGGAGAACCGGGTTACCTGTTCCACCCCTCCGATGATTTCCAAGACGTAACCGTGAGCCTCGCCGCCGACCAATACGGAGACTTCACCGAACTCGTCACCCCCAGCTGGGCCTATGCCTGCAGCAGGGAAGAGGTCCTCAAGGCGGTGCGCGGCATCAAGTTCGAAGCCAAGATGAGCAAGGGTGGCTACGGTTCGTTCGAAATCACGAGCCTTCAAATCCTCAATTCCGCTGGAACTACGGTCGCGGCCCTCCAGGGGCTCACCTCCGTTCCCGAAGCAAAAAGGATTTCGGCACACATGGATTTGCGCCAGGTCGGCAACATGATTGAATTCCAGGGATTCGGCCCCGGAGCCACGGTTTCCGTCTACAACATGAGCGGAAAAGTCGTACGTAAAATTAATCTTACGAAGTCAGGAAGCCTCCCCGTTGACCAGCTGGTTCCCGGTGCTGGGATTTATGCGATGAAGGTCACGGAAGGCAGCAAAACACAATTACTACGGATACGGAAGTAAACAATGAAATTATATTTTACACTCTGGATGGGTGTACATAATTTATCTTTGGCGTATAAAGGAGTCTTTTATGACTAGAATTAGCAAAACGATAAAGGCATTGGCAGCAAGTGCGCTCCTCCTCGGCGCGGTAGAAGCCAATGCAGCCGCATCAACGGCCAAGCCCCTCCGCGTAGGCCCGGTGCAAAACTTTGGTGCACTCGGAACCAGTGGTAGCAAGATTATTGGCCTGAAAAACAACAAAGAAGCCATGATCCGCGGCATGAGTATGTTCTGGTCCGATGCAACCGGCATTCAGTACTACAACAAGGAAGTCATCAAATGGGCCGTCGACAACCTGAAGATCGACGTGTTCCGCTACGCCATGGGCATCAACTACTACGATAGCGATGGCGGTTCTTCCAATAAGCTTGACGAATCCTATTCCTACATTGGCAACCCCGACGTGCAAGAAGGAAAAATCGACCAAATGGTCGAAGCGGCCATCGAGAACGACATCTACATCATCATCGACTGGCACAGCCACCGCGCCTACGACGGCAGCGAAAAGTCCAAGGCGAAGTCCTTCTTCTCCAAAATGGCTACGAAATACAAGGACGTCCCGAACATCATTTGGGAAGTGTTCAACGAACCTGCCGGCAGCTTCAATGACTGGGGCCAAATCAAGAGCTACGCCAGCGACGTTATCGGCGGCATCCGCAGCGCAGGCAACAAGAACCTCGCCCTCGTAGGTACCCCGAACTGGTCCCAGATGGGATCTTGCGGCGGCGTAAGCGGCGACAACATCGGCTACGTGTTCCACTTCTATGCAGGCACCCACTCCGTGGGTTCCTATGGCGGAGCGGTCACATCGTGCAAGAGCGGTGGAAACGCCGTGTTCATTACCGAATGGGGTACAACGACTGCCGACGGTAAGAGCGACGCCAACACGAGCGCTTCTTCCGAGTGGACGAACTTCATGGAGCAGAACAAGATAAGCAACTGCAACTGGAGCCTCCGCCAAAAGGTTACCAAGATCGGTAACGCTTCCGACGAAGGGTCTGCCATGTTCGCAGGCGACAAGGCCCTCACCAAGCAATCCGAACTCGCAAGCGCAAGCTACACCAACTCGGGTAACTTCGTCAAGAAATACCTCACCGGACACGCCACCGACTGGGCAAAAGAATATGCCTCGACCCTAAAAAGCGGGAGCTGCTCTTTCTCGGCAACCACCGTCAAAGAAACTGCCGGCAGCGTGGCAAGTTCCTTCAAATCCGGCTGTACCTACACTTCCAGCGACGAAACCATCGTTACATCGGCCGGTGCAGTCAAGGGACCCGGTTTTGTCATCATGACCGGCAACGACGGCTCGCAGTCCGTCATTACCGTAACGGCTGAACCAAGACAGTCCATCAGCGGCTTTGTGGATTTCAACTGCTTTACGGCGGGTTCCTGCTCCAAGAGCAAGAGGATTATGGACCTGGATGGTGACGGCAAGAAAGAAGTGATTGTCTGCGCGAGCGCACAGACGGACCAGGGCGCCGCGGCATCGTTCACGTCTCTCAACCCCGATATTGTCAAAATCAAGAAGGCCACCTGCTCTAACAAGTCCGGCTGCTTCGGCAAGACGGAAGGGGCAAGTGTGTACATGTACGAATTCTCCGGAACACTCGGTACTGCGAGAGTCGTGGCAACGGCTCCGGCTACGACCGGATACATCGCCATGAGCGACACGATTACGATTACATACTCCAAGATGGGCGACAAGCTGGGCGACAACTTCAAGTCGATGGCCATCGACAAGAACGCTGTTGTTGCGTCATTCTTCGTCACCGAAACATTCTACGGGAAGGTTGCGGTTTCTTACACCTTTGACGGACAGGAATCTTCTATCTATGTCGTCAACGCTGACGGATTCCTCATTTCCGCAGACATGGATGCCACTGTGGTTATCAGGGCTACAGCTCCTGAAACCCCAGATCGTGCAGCGGTCGACTCTACGGTCATCATCACCATTGGCAACGGCTCGGCTTTGATTCCCGCCAAGCCGCAGAGCGCATTCAAGGCCGAATTCAATAACGAAGGCCTGATGCTGAACACCCCGAAGGCCGGTCTTACCTCCGTCGAAATCTTCACGGCCCTCGGCCATGTGGAAAAGAGCCAGAAGGTGATGCTCGGAGCGGGAACCAACTGGATCCCGGTCGCGGGCCTCAGCGCAGGCAAGTACTTCGTCCGCATCAAGCAGGGCAGCAACATCAGCAGCTACACTTGGGAAAAGAAGTAACAGCGACTAACCCGCAAGAATTTAGCCCCGGCATTGCCGGGGCTTTTTGTTTTGCGCTACGTTATGCCGATGGCAACGAGATGTGACAGATGCGGCGAGGATGTCCTTGCCCTACGTCATGCCGATGGCGAGCCTAGGGCGAGACAAGGGCATCCATGAGCTTGCCTGTGGACTCGCTTGCCTTATAATGTTTTATGGACACCCTTGCCCCTAAAGGGGCGGCGGTGTGACGTGGGGGGACGTGGGCACACTTGCCTCGCTACGCAAGACGGCGGCGTGACAGGCGCGGCGAGGATGCTCCTGCCTTAGTCATGCCGATGGCGAGCCCTGGGCGACACAAGAGCATCCACGGGCATGCAAGTGGACTCGCTCGCCTTATAATGTTTATGGACACCCTTGCGCCCCTATGGGACGGCGCTGTGACATGAGTGGCATGGTATGACGGGGCACACTTGCCTTGCTGCGCAAGGCGGCGGTGTGACGTGGGGTAACGTGGGATAACGAGACACGAGAAAAAAAGAAAACGTCCGGCAAACCGGACGCTTTCTTAAATGTTCTATTGCGAGAGATTACTTCTTCGCAGCCTTGTAGTTCACGCCGGGGCGGAGTTCCAGGCCGATAGTCACCAGCACGGAGACGATGGGTTCATGATGGTCCTGCGACACATCGTAAACCGCCACGCCGGCATAACCGTTGTTCTTCACGTTCACGGCGACAGCCTTCACAGAAGGAATACCCATGAACACGATGGCTTCTTCCTTGCTCACGGCGATTTCGGACTGAGAGTCAGAATCGAAGGAAACCTTGTAGTCCGGAGTGTCGAACTTGCTCATGAGTTCCTTGTACGGCAGGTAACCTTCGTTACCGCTACCCGTTCCCTGATGCGAAGAACCGAAGCCCGTAGCGCCCAGGAAGGACTTGCCGTAGAAGTAGACCACCGGCACGAGGAGGCTCTTCTGAATGCCGGCATCAGCGGCCTTCTCGAGAGTTTCGGCGATAATCTTGCCGCCCTGGTTCGGAACGAGCGTAGAGCTTTCTTCGCTCATCTGGTCGGGAATGAACACATTGATGTAAGAGAGCTTGTTCATCACCTCAGCGGTGTACGGTTCCATCGCTGCCAAGGGGTACATGGTAGAAGCCACGATGACGCCGGAGAAGGCATCCACGAGGGCGTTCATCATCTTCGCATAGTCCGCGGCATCGTCGGCAGTGATGTTCTGCCAGTCGAGTTCCACACCATTCGCCTTATGTTCGCCAACCCAAGTCTTGAGGTTGCCGACAAACGTCGAGAGGGCCTCATCAGAACCAGCGATAGCCTTCAGGGCACCTTCGGCTTCCACACCACCGACAGAAACCACCAGCTTCACATTGTTGGCGGCGCACATGTTCGCGAGCGAGTCGTAGTTCGGAGCGTCGTTTTCGTCGGGGAAAGCGAGCGAGCCGTCTTCGGCAGGCAGGAGCGAAGAATAGTGGATATGGGTAACCGTGTTGTAGCGGATATCCTTCGGATAGAACTGGGAATACTGGCTCCAGTAGGGGAAATAGCCAATCACCTTGTCGGCAGCAGCCTGGGACATGGCCACGCAAGCAACCGCAATTGTCGTTACAAAAAGTTTGAGTTTCATAGTAATCCCACCTTTTATTCAGTAACAGAACTTGAACTTTCCGCAGCGGGCTCCGTTGCAGAACTGGACTCTGGTTCAGCGCCTTCGCCGGCCGAACTTTCGGGTTCAGCAGCTACGCTAGATTCGGGCTCAACTGCCTCGGAAGAACTCGAATCGCCTTCGGCAGCCACAGAAGAACTGGAGTCACCTTCGGAACTAGTTTCAGAAGATTCCGGAGTGGCGTTGGAACTGGAACTCACTACCGGACAATCATCCATAATCTTGTCGCAATCAAGGCAATATGCGGCGCCTTCAAGTGCGCAGTACAGGTGGTCGCGATACCCCACTTTCGCGTTCGAATTGGCCTGGCATGGCCCCTTCTTCACGATTTTCGCCATGTCAGCCTCACCGCAGGCGCGGTAAGGACGGCCTTCAATCTTGCCATAGGCGGTATATTGAAGCTTGAACACAGCCGAGTCGAGCGTAAGGGTATCGAACACCACATCTTCATGTTCAACACCGTAAATATTGAACGACTGGAGGTATAACAGATATTCGCTGTTTTTCAAATCGTAATTGGATTCAGTAAATCCGGCGTATTCGAGCGCAATCTTCTTTAGCATTACAGAATCGCTCATGAAAACTTCCGGGTCGGCAGGCTTACGCGACCTCGTATTCATGATATCAACCTGATCTCTAATTTGAAGAGCACGAAGATCCGGGTTTACACGGACAAATTCAGAAGTCGACCAGTCTGGCGGAAAGTTTTCGGCTTCCGGATTGCTGACTTCCAAAGAGGAACATGCCAGGAGCGCAATGGTCGCGCCGGCAGCAAGAAGAGAAATCTTAAAATTCTTCATTTTTCGACCTCACTAGAAATTAACCGTCACATCGGCGGAGATAATGTTCTTGTCGACAGAAAGTTTTTTGTTTGCCTTAGCACCGGTAGTGATATCCGTTATCACCTGGTAATCCACGGAGTTCTCCAGGAGACCATAACGGATGGTCACGTAGGACTCGGGAGCAATGCGGAACCTGGGGCCAGCAAGGACGAGGAGTTCATCAACCTTTTTGATAAAGGAGCCTCCAACCGGTAGACCGGTGAAACCTAAGCCATAGGCATCCCCTTCAAACTTCTTTGTCAGGAGCTGCACACCGGCCTGGAGGCCAACCGGGCCCCAGATATCGGCAGATAATCCACCGACAATACGCTGCGAGGAACGCTTCAGGTAAGACGTTTCGGTGGCCTTTTCGTAGGAGCCCGAAAGTTCCAGTTTACGTTCGATAAAAGGAGCCAGACGGCCAATGTTCACTCCAAGGCCAGCGCCAATCGTCGTGAACTTGTTGTCGTTCTCTTCGGCGGTGTACTGGGAGAAGCGGACATTCAACGTGATGGCGTCCATCCAATCGGCATCCAAGGAGGCAGCAAAGCCCTTGCGATCAGGCGTTGCGAGACCAAAAGGCAGAGCAAGGTTCACCGACGGATCCATCAGCATGAGCGCCTGCATAGCCTCGAGATTCTTCATGGTGTTGGCGTCGTAACCATTGCGGTAGAAATGCGCAAGTTTGTAGTTGTTGTACAGACGGTAGTACATTCTGGTATTTTCGCCAGGATTTGTCGAGTTGACCGTTTTCTTGTCGGAAGTCAAGAGCGTCGCAGCCGTCAGCAGGTTCGTATTGTAGACCATGAAGTAGAGGTTTTCGAGATTGCCCGAGGCAAAATTCGCAACCACCATCTGGTCAGCATCTCCGTACAAAGCGTTCGCATTGAAGATAATCCCGTTGCTCGTGTAATTCGGAGTAGAAGCGAGTTCAGACCAGAACTTCTTGTCGTTCTGCATGTACGAACCATTCAATTTGAAGCTGAAGTCGGAGAACGAGCCTTCTACGTAGGGATTGACATTGAAAGCCGTTCCTTTGGCATCCAAGAAGTCAAACGTCATTCTTTCTGCCGAAGGATCACCATTCTTGTATGGAGTCGTAGATACATACACAGTATTACTGTCTATAGGTCCGCGGGGCGGAGCCTTGATACTATTAGTGGTGGGGAACGTTTGAACCATGTATTCGACGTCAACATCCCACCAAGACATAGCATACTCGCCATTCAGGCCAAAGCGCACCGGCAGTCCCGAAAGCAGCTTCTGCGAATCGAATCCCAATTCGGCAGAAAAGACACTGTTATCGTCGTAATAGAGAGTGTCCTCATTCAAACTAATTGCGCGGGATTGCGTACTCAGGCGGCGATCAAATGCACCGACATAGTTCGCACCAAAATTCACGCCAAAGGCGCTAAGTCCGGCACGAAGACCGTAGGCATAGCGGTCGGACCAATCGAAGTCAAAAAACAACTGGTCGTACTTCTTGGCGGTATTGCGCATACGGGCACCCGTAGCCTGCGCATAGATATCATCGATGACACCTACGGCACCGCTATGGAACTCGGCATTCAAGCCCTGCATAAGGCGACGCGAAGTCGTGTCGAGGTTGCGGTAAGAAAGCGCCTCCACGCGATTCTGGCGGAAGATTTCCGGTTCCTGGAGGATTTCAAGCTGCGGGGTGTTGATGGTAAGCGGCGAATAGCCGATACGCATATAACCCAAGTTGAAATCGACATGGTTGTTCAGAATCTTGCCATCGTAGCTGAACCAATGGCCGATAACCGGGTTGTTGTTCTCGTCCACAGCGCTCTGCCAATCCTTATGGAGGCGGACCTGCACATCGAGGCGGGTCTCAGAAGAGGGCTGCGCGAGGAACTTGAGGTTTACATCGGTATAGGCCTGATTTTCCTGAGTAGCCGATTCTTTTGCAAGCTGATCAGAAGAGACCATAGAGGTGAGGGCACCCGCCTTGGCCGTTCCGCCCAAACGAAGCCCGAGTATGGCCTTGTTCAGGGAATCAAGTTTCTGCAAGAAGGATGTTTGCTTTACAACGACTGCGGAATCAGCTTCGGCGAAAGCTGCCGTAGCAGAGAACATGAGGGCGGTCGCAAAAAAGAGCGTGGTCTTCTTATTATTCATCATTTTCATTCCCTCCCATTAAAATTCCACGTTAATGGAGGCTTCAATAATATATTGTGAGAACTTGTTGTTGTACTCAGGTCCCAATTCTGTGATGTGCTTTTTGTCCTTTTCGTCGATACCCTCGCGATCATCCCAGTGCACCCATGCACTGGCGGGCACGTTCACAGCGTCTTTAGCATTCTCAGCTGTGGTGTTATAGGTATTGTCAACCGATACTATCCCGAAATTGAGAGAGAGCCAAGCGTGCTTGTCGAGCGAATAGTCAAGACCAACCATCCACTGAATCTGCGTACCCTTGACAAGCGGAGCAACAACGGCTATGGCGGCATAGTCTGTAACGCTCTGCGTCTGCTGGGATTCGTTCATCGTCATGGTCACCATCTGCAAGCCAGCGGTAAAACCGAGACGCGGCAGATATTGCAAATACAAACCGGCATTGAGGAAATTCGTCTTCATTTCGGCGTTGCCGGGAACCGGCATGCCAATAGCAGCATAAACAGCCGGGTCGTATTCTAAGCTACGTTCAGAATGGCGGAAGGAAACGGATACTTCGAGCGGTCTGGGGAGTCCGGCCACTTTAAATATATCGGCCTTGATACCGGCACCATATTCCGTATATGCGACATTCTTGAAGCCATAAAGCGGAGAGGTCTGCGAGAAGGTGCCAAACAGGGCCTGAGCTTCGAACCAATCATCTATGGAACCAATCAAGGTCGCACGACCACCCGTACGGTTCGCTGTAGCCATGCCGTTGGGGAGAATCATCTGGATTGCAGGATCGGACATCGCATTCAGGAGCGCAATTTGGGCCTTCGAGTAGACGTCGCCCGTCCAGGAGTTCTTGTTGTACGGGGCGATGTTGTAGCTTTCAGGCTGTTCCTCAAAAGCCTTGTCATCCGTTCTCAAGGATTTCGACACCGGAGCGAACTTCGGGGCAAAATTGTAAAGGGCATCGAAGGTGGAGTAAAGCTGGGAATTTACGCCATACTTGACGGTACTTCGTGGAGTAATGGTTACTTTGTTGGTAGTTTGACCCTTGGTGTTTCCATCGTAGTCGGAATTCAGGATGCGTTGAGCGAAGAACTTGGGCGACTGGGCAAGGTTATTGAACCAGAGGCTATCGTTCTTGATTACATCGCCGACCAAGCGGACACCCCAAGAGTCGGTCTTGTAACCCACATTGACGTTCGCATTGATGGCCATGCCGTTCTGGGTTTCCTTCTCCATCTCGAACGTTTTGGTATGCGAATCAATCGCAAAGTATTCATCCGCACCAACGATTCCATCCCCATTCAAGTCGAAGGGCACGGCATCCTTATTTTCGGCACTCAGATGCACAAGCTTGGTAGTAGACGAAACCTGATCCATCGACATGGCGGCTTCGGCAGTAAGGTCGAGGATGAGGTTCTTGCTCCCCACGATGCCCGCCACATCGCCACCCAAACGGCCAGCAGCGACAATAGTCTTCTGCGGGTCTAGTTCGAACGGATTGATGTATTCCTGCTGATACGGCTCATTTAGGTCTCCCATGGGATGGCGGTATGCGTAGGTGTAGGAATCCTCGTTGTCGAAGATGTACATCGCGGTCGCACCCAAATAGAGGTTCTTGTTGAGCGGCAACAATTCGAGGTTACCGGCCAAAAGGAACTTGTCGGTATTGGAGGCCTGCGTCGAACCCGGAAGGGTATCGTTCGGGAGGATATTGCCTTCGGCACCAGAAAGGTCGAGCGCCTGCGCACGATTCAACCTGGCAAAGATTCCTTCGGCACGGATCTGCCCGAGTGCTTCGCCCAAGTCTGCACGGAATTGCAGGTTCACGCCCTGGAGGTTCCTCTGGTTCCCGTCGAGGAGTTGCTGCTTTTCGGCCATATGGCGTTTGCGAGCAAACACCTGGGGTTCGTACATAATATCGATATCAGGGGCGAACAACGTAAGCGGAGAATACTGCTGACGGAAATCACCCACAATCCAGTAGAAGTTGTTGCCTATCTGGCCTTCCACATTAATCCAAGGAACCTCGATAAACTTCGCTGCAGAAGCGAAGTAATCTTGCATGCCCGCATAGAGACGAAGCATGGCGTTCGCACGGACGCTTTCCCACGGGCGGAAACCAAAGTTAAAGTCCGCATTTACGAACTCGTTCCTTTCCACATCGGGCATCGTGTTCGTAACGTATTTGTCCTGGCTATTATCGTAATAAGATGCCTGCGCAATACCACGGATGGCACCCGTGACCTCAAGGCCACGGTGCGCATTGGCAGAATCGACCTTGCTTGCAATCATGTCCTGGTTATCGGCCACAGAAGCGGCAGCGACACCGGCGGTGAGCGCAAGGACACTCAAAGTTCTAGTCATCATTTTTGAAGCACTTTTGTTGAAATTCATACTCTTATCGCGCCTCCCTTAGAACCAAACTTTAGTTTCGGCGTAGATGTAATGGCCATGCCAGTTATTGTCAGGCTCTGTCTCGTCGGAATGGGTTGCCCACTTGTAGCGGACATGGATGCCGGCGCGGTCAGCAAAGTTCCAGTCGAAACCGAGGCCAAGCGCCGTTTCAAGATAGTTGATAGAAGCCTTGCGGAAGAACATCGTGTTCACTTCTTTGAAGCGATCCGAGTTTGAACTCAGGGCGTTGCCGGTGTAATCGATGATGTAACCGTATTCCGAGCGGAACGTTTCGAGACCGAGAATGCCGACAAGGTGGAAGGTCGGCGTCACCGCAACTGCGGGTTCAAACTGACCATAGAAGCTCCACAGGAGCAGGTCGCTATTAGACGAACCAAAGGCAATCGGAGTCGTCTTGGCAACACTAGAAATAGAGGCGTAACCGCTCATCACAATATTTCTATCGGTACCGAACCAGTGGCCGATATCGTAGCCGCCCGCAAGGGAGAAGTAGTTGGACCACTTGACGTGGCTCGGGACAACGGAGTCCCGAATCTGCTCAGTATTTTCGTAAGCGGTGAATGTTTCCCACATTTCCCAGGTACCGCCACGGAGACCACCCTGTTGACGATTCTGCTTGAGTCCCTTACCCGGAGTGAGCACACCGGCACGTTCCACATAACCATTGGCCTCCGCGTTACCCGAGTCCGCCCAGAAAATCGGTTTATGCTTGGTCCAGGAGTTCGAGGATTCCCAAAGGTTACGACCGTTCAAACGGTAATTGAAATCAATGACATCCATGCCTTCTTCAACCTGGCTATGCAAGCCGTACTGGATGTCAAGGTGACCACGGTTGAATTCCGGTTCAATCTTCAAGTTGATACCCGCCATGTTGGGGGTGTAGCGCATAGAACCCGCATTGAGGGCGAATTCATCCTTACGCCAGGCGAGGAAACGAGAAGGGTTGCTCATGGAGAACGGAGAGTAGAAATCCTTCTGGAGGAAAATGGCTTCGAGAGTCATCGGCCAACCTTCGACGTACTTACTCTGAGCCTTCACGTACACACCGACCTGCGGCCAGCTAACCTTATTGTCATAAGTGTACTGCTGATACTGGGACGTGAGAATAGACGCTAATGATTTCTTGAATTTGTGGGAATGAGTCATGCTCAAGGCCACATCGGCCATAAGGTAAAGTTTCGGAGTGATGTTACCCTTGAAGTCCACGGAGGCCACATGCGTATTAGCTATGTTCGGGTCAGCACTGAGTTGTTTGTACTGGATGCCGAATTCATCCTCGTACAAGATAGCGTCATCAAACACAACACCCATGTAGTTGAGACCGACTGTAAGATTCTCGGCAATCTTGTTTTTCGCAATACGACCATGATAGACAGCGCCGCGGAAATCGTAGTCACCGGACATTTCAAGTTCACCCGGCTGACCACCGTACATGCGCAAACCATCGCGAGTACCGATGTCCATATCGGCCGGCTGAGAAACCATCGCCTGCGCAGTCAAATCGAACGGAAGCTGGTAGATGCTCATGAACACACCACCGAAGCTTCTGTTGGTCCAGAATGCACGACCGCCTTCCTTAACCGGCTTGAACACCTTTTCCTTGTAATAGGTGCTCACAGTCTTTTCGTCTTCGAAGGTTTCGTACACCCAGCCAAAGCGGGGCATAGTCTCGCGTTCCCACATGGTGAGCGGAGAGGAGTTCGCCCAGATGACGCCACCCGCCGTAACGTAGGCGCCAAAGACACCTGCACGGATGTCGACACCGAAGTTCATTTCCTCGTCAATCGTAGAGGAGTAGTAGTCGGTAGAGTGGTCGAACAACACGCGTTCGTTAGACGTAGGCACACCGGTCGGCTGAGAGCCGAGCTGGTTAGAGAAGAAACCCGTGAGGTCGAACGGGAACGTGAGGTTCGTCCAGAGGGTCATGTAGGAGTTCGGCATCGCAACGATGTTCGCCTTGAATATAGCGTCGACCGAAGTACGGGCCTTATCGCTAGCGAGAAGCGCGGAAGCTTCGGGATAGCGGAAGTCCTTTACGCGGAAAGCCATGAAGCCGGAGACCGCAAGAGGAGCGTCATCCTTGCCCATGAGCGTAGATTCCAAGTTTTCAGCCAGGTTATCCATGTTGGCTTCGGCAACCTCGAGCTGCTTTTCAGCAGAAAGCGTCGCAGGAGCATCGACCACGGCAGCAGGTACAGACGAGGGAGCAGTCGAAGCGAATTCCTTCTTGGGGGCTTCCTCGGGTGCCGGTTCGGCAGCGGCTTCTTCAACCGGAGCAGATTCCTCGACAGCGGCCTCTTCGACCGGGGCGGATTCCTCGGCAGGGGCAGATTCTTCAGAAGCGGCGGCTTCCTCTACGGGAGCGGCCTCTTCGGCAGGGGCGGCTTCCTCGGTTGCAGCACTTTCCATTTCACCAGCAGCCTCTTCGGCAGGGGCTGCAGCTTCTTCCACCGCTTCGGTCTCGGGAGCGCTAGTATCCAGCGCTTCCTCGGATTCCTGAGCAAAAGCGAGGGAAGAGCAAAGCAAAGTCGTAAAGAGTAACGGTAATTTACGCATGAGGACCTCTTAAATTGCGTTGCGGAACGGGTAGTTAGCCGGGCCTTCGTAAGGCTTGCCGTGCTTCTTAATTACGATATCGTCAATCCAGACCTTGAAGGCCTCGTTCTCGTCCTTACGGACTTCAAGACGGAAGCCCTTGAAGTTCGACCAGGCAAACGGGAGCATGACTTCGCGGGTGTTCTTGGCATCCCAGTACACGCCGGTCATACCGAACAGCTTGAGCGGAATGCTGAAATGCTTCCATTCCGTGGTAATTTCGCCGAGGCTCTTGGAACGGAGCTTGACTTGCAGGGATTCACCATTGCTCTTCACGCCGTCATCGACGAGCACGAACAAGGCGTTTTCACCACCCTTGTCGCCCTTGATCCAGAACTCGAGGACGCCTTCTTCCAGGTACGGAGTCAAGTCCACAGAACCCGCGATACAGATAGCCACACCGGAATAGTCGCTTGCGATAAGCTCAATTTCCATGGAAAGAGCACCTTCCATGGCAAACTTATCCGTGAGAACCGGTTCGGGGTTCTCGCGCGGGTACTGGTAGGTGTATCCACCGCCACGGGGGATGGCTTCACGCATAACGACGCTCACCACGTCCTTGTCGGGGCGGAACTGTTTGGCCTCGCGCGTGACGAAGCGGGAATTATCTCTATCCCTGTAATCGCTGAAAGAAGCAAAGGAGAAAGACGCAAGAAGAAGCGAGCCAACGGCACACTTCCAGATGATGGTCTGCAGATGTGATTTCATAAGGTACAAAATCTCCAAATTCAATGGCCTACAATATAACTTGTTTTTCGGACATTGTACTACCCCTTTTTTCGAAAAAACATATTCAAAAGCATAAACATGGCAAATAGCGTGCAAAAAAACATGTTTTTTTGGTATTTTGCAGAATCTCACTCGTTTACTATCGTAACCGAATTATTTTAAAAAGGCTTTCCTATTAGGACGAATATGTCTAAATTTCAATATATAACTACCAACGACAGGTAACCCATGTTTTTTTACAAATCCATTATTGCACTATCCGCCATATTCCTCCTCGCAAGCTGCGGTCCCAGCAACAACGGTTTGACCCCAGTTGACGACGACAAGGACTCTAAGTCCGTAAGTCACCCGGCCGTCGACTACTCCAAGGGCCGCGCCATGAACCAGAAGCTCGGGCGCGGCATAAACCTCGGAAATTCCTGGGATTCCCCGGGGATCGGCGCACACCCCGACTGCGGATGGAACAACTGCATCAAGGATGAGGACTTCCAGATCATCAAGGCGGCAGGGTTCAATTCCGTGCGACTCCCCGTACGCTGGGAACACGATCTCGACGTAAACGGCACCATCGACCCGCAGCGTCTCGCCGGCGTAAAAGAAGACATTCAGATAGCGAACAGCCTTGGCATGCCCGTGGTCCTGGACTTCCACCACCATATCAACATGAACGCTGCCGCAATGTATGTCGAATCGAATCCCAGTGACTACCAGGAAGAGCTGGCAAAATTCGCCAGCATGTGGGTCCAGGTAGCAACCGCACTGAACGATATTCCGGACGACATGATTGTCTTCGAAATCATGAACGAACCGCACGATATCAAGAAAAAAGCCACCGTGAACGAAATCATGCTAACGGGTTACAACGCCATCCGTTCCGTCAGCCTGACCAAGACCATCATGTTCGAAGCCAACGGTTACTCCAAATTCGGCGCAATCAAGCAACTCGAACTGCCCCAGGACGGCAACATCATCGTAAGCGGCCACTACTACGAACCCTACGAGTTCACCCACCAGGGAACCGCTGGCAAGCAGTACCCGTGCGGTGCAGTAGTTTCGTCCTCAAGGTTAAGCCAGATTGCCAGTGAATTCAAGACCTACGTCGACTCCGCCAAAGCGTACTACCCCGACATAGACGGTACACACAGCGTGCCCATGAACATGGGCGAATTCGGTGCCATCGGCCGTACCGGATCGATGTGCGGAGACGAAGCCCCGAGCGAGGCCATGCGTGCACAATGGACACAGCACGTCATCAGTGCCGCCGAAAGCTATGGCATCAGTTGGCACTACTGGTCCTACGGAAAGACCAGCGGCTTCCAGGCTTACAACCAGGACGCAGGCGAATGGTTCCCCGAAATGAAAAAGGTGTTCGACGCCTTTTCCGCAAATCCATTCCCGAACATCTAATAAAAAGAAGTAAGCTACGGGCGGACGAGAGTGCCGCCCCAATGCTCGTCGAAAAAGGCTTGGAACAGGAGTTCCGGGCCTTTTTTCAGTTCCTCGACGACCTCGGACACGGGACGCCCGCTGCGGTAAAGTTCCCGATAGGCGCGGGAAAGCGCTTCGACACGCTCTTCGGGGAACAGGTCCGGGTGCAGGCGGAGCGCATGCAAATTGAGCCCGCCGTAGCGAATGGGGCTCCCGTACGCCTTGGTGCAGGGAGGCACATCGCGGTCCACCTTGTGCGTGCCGCCCACGAAGGCATAGGCGCCCACCTGGTTACGCTGCTGGATTCCGGTAACGCCCCCGAGGGTCGCATATTCACCGACACGCACGTGCCCGCCAATCTGGCAGCCATTCGCGATGACGACGCCTTCACGGATGTCGCAATCGTGCGCGATGTGCGAATACGCCATGACCAATACTTTGTCTGCAACGCGCGTGCAGCCGCCCCCCTGGACCGTACCGCGGTTGAGCGTACAGTACTCGCGGATGGTGCAGTTTTCGCCTATGCTGAGGCACGTCGGCTCGCCCGCATATTTCAAATCCTGCGGAGGAGCGCCGAGGATGGCCCCGTCATAGACATGGGTGTTCGCGCCGACGGAGACCCCGCCGTAAACGTGCACGCGGGACTCGAGAACCACGTTTTCCCCTATTTCCGCACCGCAGTCCACTAGGCACCACGGGCCAATAGAGGCTGTTTCGTGGACTTTGGCTTGCGGGCTTACAAATGCGGACGGGTGGATCATAATGAGCATGCGCCAAAGGCGCAGTTACTAGTTACTAATTACGAGTTACTAGTGGTAATTTAGAAAAAAGCAGGCTCACTCTAGTAACAGGGAACTTAGAACTAAGAACTCTTTTTACTACATTTGCGCGCATGGGCGGTATTATCATCGCATGCCTCACCGCACTCTACGTGCTCCTGTTCCTATTCTTCATAATAGGGCTTGTCCGCACGCACCGTTACAAGGGGCCGAAGGCGACCCCGAGCGTCTCGGTAGTGGTGCCGATGCGTAACGAAGAGGAATTTGCGCAGCGCACTTTGGAAGCGCTCGCCGAACAGGACTACGCCGGCGAATGGGAGGTCATCTGCGTGGACGACCGCTCCACGGATTCCACCCGCGAGATTCTCGAGAAGTTCGCCGCGACGCACCCGAAGTTCCGCGTGCTCAGCCTCTCGCCCGACCTGCCCGTAATCGCGAGCCCCAAGAAGCGTGCCCTCGAAAGCGCGTTCAAGATCGCGAAAAATGAAGTGCTTTTGACGATGGACGCCGACTGCGTCCCGCGCAAGAGCTGGATTACCGCCATGGCGGGCCGGTTCGTGGACGGGATATGCATCGTGCAGGGGCCGAAACAGAACAACGGGACCCGCTCGCTCCCCCACCTGTACCAGAAACTGGAAACGCTCGGCTACACCGCGATGGAAGCCGCCGGGTTCAGCTGGGGACACCCGATCGTCGCGAGCGCCGCATGCCTCGCCTACAAGAAGGAGCTGTTTTTCAAAGTGGGCGGGTTCGGCGACCTCATCAACCTCTCGAGCGGCGACGACGACATGCTCATCCACAAGATGATGAAGATTCCCGGCACCAAGGTCTGCTACAACCTGGACAAGGACGCCGTAATAGAGACCGCGCCGGTACACACGTGGAAGCAGCTGTTCAACCAGCGCGCCCGCTGGAGCAGCAACGGCACGAACTACGAGAGCAAGGCCTATGTTCTGCTGCTCACGCTCATCTACACATATTACATCTGGATGTTCATAAGCCCGTGGTGCGTCGTCTTCCTGGATTTTCCGTGGCAGTGGTGCGTTTTCAGCATCGCGCCCAAAATCGTCGTGGATTTCGTATTCCTGATGATAGCGTCCTGGAAACTGCATTCCAAGCGCAAGATGTTCGCCTTCTTGCCGACAGAACTCATCCAGATCCCGATGATAGTGTTCGCCGTGCCCGCGGGCATCACCGGCATGTTCAGGTGGAAGTGAGCCGCTTCTCCACATAGTGGATAACAGCAACTAGGCAACAAGTTGCCAAGTTTTGTATAGCGGCAGTTAATAGTTAGTAGTTCCTAGTTACTAGTATAGCTTTTATCAAGAATCTTCTAGGTAAATGCAATCCTAGTAACTCAGAACTAGGAACTTATCTAAGCTCTAAGTTCAAAAAAATCACTGCTGAAAGTTCATCGCCCAAGCAACTGCGTCTTCAGCACTAGCAATCTTGCCGTCAAGCTGCAGTTCAAAACTCTGCTTGATGATTTCGCCCATCTGCCTACCGGGCTTTACGCCCAGGTCCATGAGCATCTTGCCCGTGAGGTAGGGTTGCGGGGCGGCTTCGAGCAGGCCGTATTCGCCGGCGGATTTCCACAAATTCTTCGCGAAATCAGGCGATTTGAAGAAACGGCACGGGATGCTCTGTACCAGCAGGCAAAGCGGCCGGAGCCCATCCAGCTTTACAGCCAGACGGCGGAGCGTCGGAATGTCATTTACGATGCCTTCGTCAAGCTGCCGGAGCGCCTGCAACTGCAGCGGGACATTCTTCAGCAGGTGCGTTTCATTGGTAATACGTCCGAGAAAATCGAGGGACGTTTCCGCACTCCCCGCAAGAAGCGCTGCAAAAGCGAAATCCATTTTCTGGCTGTCGGAAAGGCCGCTGCAATCCCGCAATTCCACCATATTGTCGAGGATTTCGCCGAGCGTCTCCCAGGAACCTTCGAACGGGCGGATTTCGGGGAAGTATCCGTCGAGTTTTATGTCCAAAAAGGCGCGGAGCCCGAGCGATGGCTTGCCCGGTTTCAGGAGCCACTTTTTGAATTCCTCGAACAGGCGTTCCACACTCAGGTCATCAAGCGAGAGCATGCGGCAGAGTTCTACGGTCTCGGGCGCGAGCGTGCACCCGAAGCGGCTCGCGAACTGCACCCCGCGCAATATGCGCAGGGAATCTTCCGCGAAGGCGGGGCCCACGTGGCGCAACACGCGTTCCTTCAGGTCGCCAATCCCGTTATAAGGATCGCACAGCGTGAGTTCCGGCAGTTCCATGCCCATCGCATTGATGGTGAAGTCGCGCCGGAGCGCCGCCTCCTTGAAACTGAGTTTCTCGTCGGTATGCACCACGAAACCGCGATGCCCGTAGCCCACCTTGCTTTCGGTGCGCGGGAACGAGAAGTCGAGCGAAAGCCCCTTCATGGCGAGGTGAATCACGCCGAACGCCTTCCCGACCAGGTTCGTGCGGCCATACTTCGAGAGGATGGGCACCAGGGCGTCCTGCGCCATGTCGTACACTTCGACATCGTAATCGCGGCAGGACTTTCCCAAAAGCGCATCGCGGACCCAGCCGCCCACCAAAAAGGCGCGGCCGCCCGCATCGCGGATATCGCCCGCAATTTTCAGGAGGCGTCCCGGCAGGTCCGGTTCGAACCACTCCCCCGCAAGTGTCTGGATGCGTGCCATCTACGGGAACCGCCCTACTGGAAACTGCCTGCTTCGGCAGCGGAAGTATCGGCCGGTTCGGCAGCGCCGGCACTCGGAGCAGACGTGCCCGTCGTGTCGACCGCCTTGTAGCGCTCGTAGATGCTCACCGTAGCAGCCGCCGAAGAATCCTCCAGCGCCTTCGAGACGGAAATGACTTCGGCACTCGAATCAGCAGATGTGGAATCGGCCTTGTTGTTCGCCGCATAGCGTTCGTAAATGCCTTGCCTGATCTGAGCATCCTCGCCGCGTTTTTTCGCCTCTTCCGCACGGCATTCATTCAATTCATTTTCGATATAGGCGCGCTGGTCCGGGGAATACGTCTGCGTATCGAGCCTGTACTGGATTTCGGAGCAAACGAGCCCCTGACGTTCACCCGCACAGGCCTGGAACAAGAACGCCACGGCAGCAACGGCCAAGAAAGCCACCAAGGAAACGAATGTCTTTTTCGTGAGCATATTCACCCCATCAGCGTTTAATGATAAACTTGCCCTTCTTGACTTTTGACGAAGAACGGATAACATAATAATACACGCCCGGCGTAGCATACCTGCCATTTTTGCCCTTGCCATCCCACTCCAGACGGCCACCGGCGACATCACCACCGGCAAACGAGCGAATCAGGGAGCCTCCGCGATTGTATATATCGACCCTTGAATCCTCCGATATGTTATCTATGGTCAGGGCGCGCTGCAAATGCGGATTGAACGGTATCGGATACACCTTGATTTCGGCATCTGACGAATCGGTCATGTACGTTTTTGCGTAGCGCAAATCGTTACGGTGATAACCGGTAATCCCGTTTTCGTGGGCCATCCAGATTACTCCGTTTTTCTTGTCAATGGACAAATCCAGGACTATGTCATTAAGGAGACCGTCCTTCATCGTAAAGTGCGTCGTAGACAACGTATCGAACGACTCCTTGCGGCGTTCCAAGCGGTATATACCCTGCATCGCCGTTCCGACCCAGATATTGCCATGCGGATCCACGTCTATCGATGTATACTCCGCGCCATGCAAGCCATTAATCGAGACAGGATTCCGAATCGTATCCTTGTCAAAATCCACGTAGCCGATTTCCGAAGCAGTCACAAACCAAAGGACCTCGTTTTCTTCGTCAACCACCATGTCGATGGGCGTATTGCTCCCCAAACCGCGCAGGGACTTCACTTGGGGGTTGAGCAGGCGCCCGCCATTCTTTGACGGGGAGGGGAAACGGATTATATCCAGGCCGCCCGAGGCAAAAGCGTTGAAGGAAACTTCGCGGGTCGAGACATACACCACCCACTCCTGTGTTTCCGGGTCAATACGGGCTGCGACCGGGCCTGCGAATCCCGTACTCCCGATTTTCGAAGCACAGCTGATATTGCCATCCGGTGTTATAAAGGCTACGCCATACCCGCTAGAGTCCGCCGAAGCCGTCAAAAACCCGCTTCCATCGGGAGCGACTGTCGTTCCGACAAACACCGTAAAGCCTTTCTCAATCTGCTCTAGGCAGTTGTCCATGCCAGGAAGCATGTCGTAGAATGGCTGATGGCCCATCGACCAAAAAAGGTGGGCTCCGGTACCCCATATATGGGACAAGACATAGCCCTTAGGCAATATTGACAGATTCTTCAGACGGTAATTATACGCTTCTGCGCCGACAGGATACCCGAGATACACGATTGTAGGGTCTAACCAGAAATCGCCCGTATTCACGGCCATGTTACCGTCGATCGATGCCGCAATGACGCCGCCTTCAGGTACCGCCTGAATGACATAAGCCCCGTTAAGCTTGAACTGCGAGTATTCCGTCAGGTCCGTCAGTTTCTTATTCGCGTAGCGGGCAACCAGTTCTCGCCCCACAAGATATGTTTTGCCATCATCCTCGTCAAATTGCCACAAGACACGGCTTTTCCCGTCACTGTAAAGCAGCGAATCTTTGAGAGTCTTGCCCTTAACAACGACATGCAGGGAATCGCGGCAATGGAGGCACGCTTTCTTCACCCTTTTCCACTTTTCCGGATCCACAAGGCGCACATCGTCTTCCAGGTGTTTCCAGTCCATACGGCGGGCCAGCGTACCAACAATCGTCGAGACATACAGAGAATCACCGCGAATTTCAATTTTTTCCGGACTATACAAAGAAAGAACAACATCTCCGATGCGGTCGATAGAAAGCAGCGACTGCCCCGTCTCAAGATTGACAAAGGCAATCTTGTTCTCGAAGGCAATCACCAAAAAGTTTTCCGCATACTCGACCAATCCGGGAACAACACGGACGTTGCCCGCGACAAAAGACCTGTTCTTGACCCTCCACGTAGCAAAGTCATCGTGCAAGCGGGCAATCAGACCGTATTCCGAAACCGCAAAGACACCCACAGGCGTGTTGACTATGCCATAGAAAGTCGAAGCCTCCAAGCCGTTCGCCGGAGTAAAGACAATATCGTTCAAATCGTCTTGGTACCTGATACCGCCGCCAGTAGCAAGCCATACGCCCCCCTTATCACCAGGGGCCGCATCCCATATTGGGTACGGTACGGAATAATTCTGCCATATATCGGCAGCGTATGCCGACAAAAAACCGCCCAAAAGGGCCAAAACCTTAAACAATAACTTCACAATGTAAAATTACGAATTTATCGCCCGCGAGAAAAGCGGTTTTGCCTCTTTATTGCGCCATTTTCGTCGGTTCAAACCATTCTTCCATCATGCGCTTCATTTTTCGCAGGGCGGCAAAGCGGCGTTTCCGGACGGCATTTTCGGAAAGGCCAAAAATATTGCTCAGTTCCCGAACCGAGAACCCGCCGTAGAACTTCATCTCCACGAGCATCCGTTCGAGGGGCGTCACCCGCTCGAGCGTCTTCTCCATCGCGTACAGCAATTCAGAAGCAGGCCTGCACTCGTAAAACATGGATTCCTCCTCGCAAAAGGAGGCGTACTCCGAATAGCAGCCCTGGTATCCCGACATGCACAGCGTACGTTTCTTTTCGGTTCGCAAGTCCAAATGCGTATGCCGCATGACCGAAATCAGCCACGGCAACATGTCTTCCCGGTCCGACAACTGTTTAACGTTTTCGCAGAATTTCAACGCCACGGTCTGGAACAAGTCCTTCGCTTCTTCGGCAGAGTTGCACCGCACGACGCATAATTTGTAGATTGTTTCCGAATACCGCTGCCAGAGTTCCTCGATCGACTTGCGATATTCTATTTTTTGTTCCGAATGATTAAACATTGTCCAAACCAAAGATTTAAGCGAAAATTTATGAATATCAGTGCGATTTTCAAGACCCGAAAAAATTATGCAACCATTAGTTGCTTTTTCGCAATTTTTCTTTGCATTTTGTCAACGGCTGTTACCAAAGTGCAGGCCCAAGAATTCAACATGAACGCGATGGAGCCGCCCGAGGCCTCGCTCCACTACACCGCAGGGGCACTTTCCAAGGAATCTTCCGTCATCGTCGACATCGTAATTCCGGACAACTGGCATGTGAACGCGAACGTCGCGGCCGACGAATTCCTGAAGCCGTCTTCCATCGAAATCGCAGCCCGCGAAATCGAATTCGGCGAACCCGTTTGGCCCGAACCCATCAAGGAATACAACGAAGTCCTCGAATTTGAAAACCTCGTGTTCAAGGGACATTTCCAGATAAAGATTCCCGTGACCGCCGTTGCGGACGGTTACGACAGCCTCACCACAAACGCGACATTCCATTACCAGGCCTGCGACAATTCCATTTGCCTCGCGCCCGCGAGCGTGGACATCCGCATCGGGAGCCGTTCGGGCATCGGAGCCTCCAGCTTAAAAAAAAACGATGACGGAGCGGACGCAGGGACCGCACAGGAATTAAACGGCTACCAAAATGCAAACGGCTTTGCCGGTAACAAAGGCGCCGCCGCCGTAGTGCTCCTGCTGTTCTTCGCGTTGCTCGGGGGCATCATCCTGAACCTGATGCCGTGCGTACTGCCGGTGCTCTCGCTCAAGCTCTTCAGTCTCATCAAGCAGGCGGGCGAATCCCGCAAGCGCCTGCTCGCGCTCGGACTCTCGACGACCGCAGGCATCCTCGCAAGCTTCTGGATTCTCGCCGGAATCGTTGCCGCCATCAAGGCCGGCGGCGGCGCCGCGGGCTGGGGAATGCAGTTCCAGAGCGCGGGTTTCATCGCCTTCATGGCCATCATCCTCACGGCATTCGCGATGAGCTTCTTCGGGGTCTTTGAAATCTGGCTCCCGGGATCGGCCACCACGAAGATGGACGCCGCGGGCCACAAGTCGGGACTTGTCGGGGCGTTCTTCACCGGAGCGCTGCTCGTCCTTCTGAGCACGCCGTGTTCGGCTCCTTTCCTCGGGACCGCGATGGGATTCGCCTTTACCGCATCGACACCCGTGCTCTTTTTGTTCTTTACCGCCGCAGGGCTCGGGCTCGCGCTCCCCTACCTGCTGGTGAGCGTCTTCCCCGCCGTGCTGAAGGTGTTCCCGAAACCGGGCCAGTGGATGGTAACGCTCCAGAAAGTGATGGGCGTGCTGCTGCTCGCCACCGTCGCCTGGCTCCTGTGGATTGTGAACGAGCAGGCCGGCGGAATGGGCGTCGCGCTCTTTGTAGGCATTATCCTCGCGACCGTCGTCTTCAGTTTTGCCCTCGGCAAATTTGCACCTCCGGGTTCTTCGTTCGCCGGTGAAATGCGAATTCTCATCATAGGCGCCATCGCATTTGTTTTCAGTTGGTTCGCCTACTCCGCACCGCAATACGAGAAAGTCCTGAACGAACGCTTCGAGGCCCGCATGGCCCAGCAGGTACTCGAAGGCGGGTGGTACCGCTACTCGCCGGAACTCGTCGCCGAATTCGCGAAGGCCGGCAAGACCATCTTCATAGACGCGACCGCCGACTGGTGCCTTACCTGCAAGACGAACGAAGCCGCAGTTCTCGATCGCGAAGAATTCCGCAAAGCGATGGACAGCGCGGGAGTCGTGCGCATGAAGGCGGACTGGACCCGCGAAACGCCCGAGGTGAACGAACTGCTGCGCAGCATGGGAAAATCCGGCGTGCCCGCCTACGCGATTTACCCGAAGGGAGACATAAGCAAGCAGGTCGTGTTACCGGAACTGCTCACCACCGGCCTGATTCTGGAAGCGATTGCAGAGTAAAAATCCGGTCTGGATCCTTCGCGGCTTCGCCGCTCAGGATGACGTAGGAAAACTATCGTCATTCAGGACGACGCGGGAATACTGTCGTTGTTCAGGATGACAAATGATTCAAGTCCGCGCAGGTTTAATGCCCGCGGGCTTTATTTTTTGAGGACCTTCGCTCCATTCAAGCGGTAGGACTTTTCACCGTTGCGGACGACAACGCTGTTGCGCGCCCTCTGCACATAGGGGGCGTTCTGCTTTTGCGAATCACGAGTCGTCAATGCGCGCGGAATCGAAGTCTTAATGTCCTCATCATAATAGAACTTACCCAAGTAAGCGGCAGGCCGCTCTTCGCCACAAGACCCTATGCCGGAAACTTCGTGATTGGCAAACTGAATATCGCCAATTTTCAGATACACCTGGTAACGCCCTTTGCCCCGTATATTCAATTTGGTCGAAATCTCAATTTCGTTATTGCCGTCGAACGTCATCACGGTATCGCCGCCCGCAATCGATATGGTACGGCTATGGATATCGCGGGAATCGATATCCGGCAAGTCATAATACGTCGGTGTCGGGCATACATCCAAATCGCTCCCTTCCAGATCATCCAAAACAGCAAGCCTTACCGGAGCGTTCCACGTCAGGTTGCCAAAGCCCACATTCTGGATGCGCACCTTCGCCTTGAAAATGCCGTCGGCGCCCACCGTATCCGTAATCCAGGCTTCGCGCAGCACGAAGCGGTAACCCAGGTGGTCGTTGATGTACTTGAAACCCGTAAGCGAATCAACGCGCTCAAAATCGTAATCGAAATCCTTGACGTTGAACAGCGTCTTTTTCCAGCTGTCGATCAGGTTGTTGTTCCACTGGATATTCAGGTAGCTCGTATGCGTGCGGAAGCCCTCGTAAGAGAGGAACTCCGGCGTGTTGATGACCTGGTAATTTTCGGCCGTCGTGAGCGCCTCGCCACCATAAGGCGTGTTGATGCCGTACTTCTCGAGCCAGGCCACTCCCTCTTCACGGCAAATGGACGTCTTGCAGTCGGCACCCCACGTACCGTAATCGTATTGCGTTCCCAAGTAGCCGTCGTTGAACATTCCCACGCGGTACATGGTATCGCCCTTCGCCTTCGCGATTTCGGCAAACTTCTCGCCGTCAATATGGAAGTCGACTCCCCAGTCGTCAAAGCCCAATACCTTCGCCGAGTAGTTGCCCGTGCGCGTCAGGATTTTCAGTTCGGGCGGTGTGCTGCGCAGCATCAGGTTCGTCGCTTCGGCAATGCGATTGTACGTGATGTTCGTGTCGCTGTGCATCTCGCCATAGGCGCCATGCATTCCCATCTCGAG